>NZ_NFIF01000003.1:0-253912 GCF_002161645.1 Blautia sp. An46
AAAACCAGCTATTTTCGTATCAGATACAGAGAAATGCCCATCTCCATGGCTCATTCATCTGAGATAGTAACTTGAAAAACCTTTATTTTAAAGGAAAATCACTTGACAATATAGGGAGGTATCTCATATGAAACAGATCACAGGAAACAAATTGTTCGTAAAAGCCTTGAAGGAAGAAGGGGTAGAAGTTCTTTTCGGCTATCCGGGAGCGACCACGATTGACATCAGTGATGAACTGTATAAGCAGAATAATATCGATATCGTCCTTCCCCGCCATGAGCAGGCTCTGGTCCATGAAGCAGACGCTTATGCAAGGACTACGGGAAAGGTAGGCGTATGTCTTGTTACCAGCGGCCCCGGAGCTACCAATGTAGTTACCGGATTGGCTACTGCCAACTATGACAGCGTGCCTCTTGTATGCTTTACCGGCCAGGTAGCCAGATACCTGATCGGAAACGACGCTTTCCAGGAAGTGGATATCGTAGGCATTACCAGAAGCATTACCAAATATGGAGTAACTGTAAGAAGACGTGAAGATCTGGGACGTATTATCAAAGAGGCCTTCTACATCGCCCGCACTGGCCGTCCCGGTCCGGTTCTTGTTGATCTCCCCAAAGATGTGATGTGTGAACTGGGAAGCCCGGAATATCCCAAAACCGTAAATATCCGTGGGTATAAGCCTAACACCAGCGTTCACATCGGACAGCTGAAAAAAGCCATTAAGGTTCTGCAGAAAGCAAAACGTCCTCTGTTTCTGGCAGGCGGCGGAGTAAATATCGCCAGAGCGGATGAAATTTTCACTCAGGTAGTGGAAAAGACCCAGGTGCCTGTGGTAACGACAATTATGGGCCGGGGAGCCATTCCCACTGACCATCCTCTTTTTGTAGGAAATCTGGGAATGCATGGAGCCTATGCTGCCAATATGGCCGTAAGCAACTGCGATGTACTCTTTTCTATCGGAACCAGATTTAATGACCGTATCACCGGAAAGCTTCATGCTTTTGCTCCAAATGCTCAGATCATCCATATCGATATTGATACAGCCTCTATCTCCAGAAATATCCAAGTGGATATCCCTATTGTAGCCGACGCAAAAGAGGCGATCACAAAAATGGCGGAATATGTAACCGAGCAGAATACAGAGAAATGGCTGGGGCAGATCCAGGCGTGGAAGGAAGAACATCCACTGAATATGAAAGACCGAAAACTTATGAGCCCTCTGGATATAATAAGTGAAATCAACCGGCAGTTTGAGGAAGCCATCATTGTCACTGATGTTGGTCAGCATCAGATGTTGGTAACTCAGTACGCAGAGCTTAATAATAAGAAGCATCTGGTTACCTCCGGAGGCCTGGGAACTATGGGATATGGACTTCCGGGAGCCATTGGGGCTAAAATCGGGAATCCTGACATTCCGGTAATCGCTATTTCCGGCGACGGCGGCATGCAGATGAATATCCAGGAAATGGCTACTGCGGTTCTGGAGGAGCTTCCTGTAATACTGTGTATCTTTAACAATGAATATCTGGGTATGGTGCGCCAATGGCAGAAACTGTTTTACGGTAAACGCTACTCCATGACAAATCTGAAGTCAGGCGCCCTCTCCCGCCGCACAAACGGGGAAGAATTTCCATCAGAATATGTCCCTGATTTTGTGAAGCTGGCAGAGAGCTATGGAGCCAAAGGCATCCGGGTAATGAATAAGGAAGAGATCGCCCCGGCTTTTGAAGAAGCGAAAAAGAACCCCAAGGCGCCTACCATCATTGAATTTATCATCGACCCGGAGGAAATGGTATATCCTATGATCAAACCGGGCGGAACCTTAGAAGATATGATTATGGATTGTTAGGAGGACGGGAAAATGGAAAAAGGAATGAAAAAAAGATGGATCTCTTTATATGTAGAAAATCAGGTAGGTGTGCTGTCCAAAATTTCCGGGCTTTTTGCCGGAAAGAGCTATAACCTGGACAGTCTGACAGTAGGTACCACAGAAGATCCTACCGTCTCCCGTATGACAATTGCCACTGTCAGCGACGATGAAACTTTTGAGCAGATTAAAAAGCAGCTGAACCGTATGGTGGAAGTGATCAAAGTCATTGATTTTACCGATATTTTTATCCGGATGAAAGAAATCCTGTATATTAAGGTAAAAAAATGCACCCCTGCAGATAAGGTGGAGCTTTTTCAGATTGCAGAAACCTTTAAAGCCAGAGTCATCGATTACGGAAAGGACAGTCTCCTTCTGGAATTTGTCCAGACGGCAACCAAAAATGACGCAGTTATCAAACTGATTAAAGAAGAATTTAAAACCATCGAAGTTGTCCGGGGCGGAAGCGTAGGTATTGAATCCATCAGTATGATGGAACGCTGATCAGCCGGCAAAATGAAAGAACCGGGATATGAAAGGAATCTACCGCTTCATACCTCGGTTCTTTTTTAACTGTTTTTTATTCTCTTGTTCTTTTTTCTGCATCTTAATGTTCCGCCGTTTCCATCAAATTAAAATCTTGAATGAAAATCACCGGAGCAAACGCAATGCAGGTTTGCAAAATACTCTGCGTTATCTTCCACATATTTTGCAAGACGCTCGATAAAAGAAAGTTTCTTTGTTACAACCATATGCTATCATGTAAACATGGTTATTTTTAGATAGTATATTGACAGTTTTTAGGTCAAAATTGACATTCAAAGGAGTTTTTTCTATGAAACAGGCCATTTATGAACACCTCTATGATCTGGAAAATACCAATATTGCCATTCACTATTACACCAACAGAGGCTCCTATTTTCCTGCCCACTGGCATCCTGCTATTGAGCTGATCTATATTCTCAACGGCACTGCGGAGATTCTTGTGGGAGGCGTGAAACATACTCTTGTCCCAGGAGAATTTATTGTAATAGATTCTAATCAGATCCATGAGTCCCAGTGCGCCCTGGCCTCTATGGTAGTGGACGTCCATGTGTCCAGAGACTTCCTGGAGTCCTATATAGAAGAACCTGTTCTTCCTGGGATTGACTGTATTTTTCGATGCAGATCTGATTAATGTATCTTCTGATGATTGGCATGGTCTCTATCCCTCTGCTCTGGAGGAATGCTGTATCCCTTTCCGTGAGGAATATATTTTTTCTTATCCCCCCACCTATGAAGGAGGCGTAAAAGCCGGCAAAGAGATTACACTTTCCAGAAAGACCGGGCAAAAAGCTTCCTTTTTGCCCCTCTTACAGAGAAAAAACAGATTAGGCTGAAAAGTACCAAAACAAACAAAGCGCTCCACACATTTATCCGGAACAAATCCTCTTTCATAAGTTCTCCCAATGCCCTGACGGAAAAGTAGGAGGATATGGACATCAGCAGGAAGGGACAGTAATAAGCGAAACAGATTTCATTTCTCACAGCCTTTCCCAATGTTTTCCGGGGAACCCCCATTTTCTCCAGGATTTCATATCTTTCCCCGTCCTCATAGGCTTCATTCCCGATCTTCAGAAAGATAATGCTTCCCGCCGCAAGCATCAGCGTAACAAACATGAAAAGACACAGAGAGTAAGTCACACGGATATAGCTGTCTTCATTTAAAGAATCCTCGGTGTAGCTGACTCCTGTCATGCCCTCTTCTCCCTCCTGGACAAGATCCTGAAGCCAGGGTCTGGAGGCTTCTATATTGCCGGGGTTTTCCAGACGATAATTATAGATATAGAGCAGGCTGCCCCGGCTTTTCAGCTCCTCGAAGGTCCTGTCTGACACGATATAAGCCTCTGCATAGGTCTGGAGCTTTCCAAGGTAAGGAGTTGTTGTAACGTCCACCTCATCATAGGTTTTCTCTCCGATATTTACAGCTGAAGGTTCATTGGTGCCTACCAGGCTGAAAAGAATCTCGTGGGAAAGACCAACCACCTGGCCATCTTCCAGTTCCTTATATGGGAATTCCAGCCCTGCTCTTCCAGCTCCTTCTTTCACCTGGGAGTAGGGCGCCAGAACATACATTGTCTGGTTATATTTTGTGCGAAACATTTCGGACGGAAGGTTTAAAAGAGTGTATTCATTCCAGTACTCCACAGGATTTTCCCCTTCGATCCCCTTTAAGATTTCCTCACCATCCAGTGTTCCGTCATAATTCACTACCTGACAGGAATAGACCTGATCAAAATTTTCCATTCTGTCATATCGCTGTTTCAGAGCAATGGCCAGGGCCATTAAAGTCACCGAACAGATCATCAAAACAGTGACCATAGCATAGGTCCTGTAGTTCTTTTTTATCCGGAAAGCCAGGTTATTGATCCAGAGGGTTCTCTCCTTCCGGTAAAGGAATTTTTTATTTCTGGTAAGGAGTCTGAGGATGGCAGGAATCAGACCAGAATAGAGGAGATAGACTCCGACAATAACCAGAACTACCGCCTGGACCATCCGTACAAGCCCCTGAGGTCCCCCTGTATCCAGGGCCGCCAGATACCCCAAAATAAGAGCTGCTGTTCCTGCCAGTATCCTAAGAGCAGTAAGCGCTTTATTTTCCTGTCGGATTTCTTTCTGCCTGGCTCCCGACAGCAGGTTCAGCACGCTGCTGTTTCTGAGAGTGTGGCAGCCTTTCAGGATCATAAAGCCATAAATGACCAGAAACATTCCTCCCGTATTCAGCACTGGCTGAAGGGAAAAAGAAAACTCCACATCTACACTAATCTCTGACAATTTTAACAGCAGCATCTGAAACAATTTGGAAAACAAAACGCCGAAAGCCAGTCCGAAGACCAGTGAAAACAGTCCTACCATGGCGGATTCCAGAGCATACATTCTGCTGATCCGTTTATTATCCAGCCCCATAAAAATATAGATGCCGATTTCCTTTTTTCTCTGATTCAGGAACACATTGGCAGCATACCAGATAAAAAAGAAAAGAAAGACTCCAAATACAATAGAGGCTGCCTGGAGTACAGAATCAATCAGGTCTTTCCGGAATTCCATAAGCACATCCATAGCCTGGGAATAGATGACATTCTGAAAGTTAAAGAAAATAAATACAGAAAAAGACAGAGACAGAACCAGTGCTCCAAATTCCCTCACACTTCTCTTAAAGTTCCACACCGCCAGCCGAAAAAGACTCATTCCTGGTCACCTCCTATAGAGGCCAGCATGGCCATGATCTCATCATAGAATGCTTTCCTGCTCTCCTGTCGGTTCAGGCAGCACTGAATCCTGCCGTCTTTTAAGAAGTACACCTGTTTTGCATAGCTGGCACAGTAGGCATCGTGGGTCACCATTACGATGGTTGCTTTTCCCGCCTCATTTGCTGCCTTAAGACAGCAGAGAAGGTCTTTCCCCGATTTGGAGTCCAAGGCCCCGGTAGGCTCGTCAGCAAACAAAATCCTGGGATTAGTGATCAGAGCTCTGGCACTGGCTGCCCGCTGTTTCTGTCCTCCGGAAAGCTGATAGGGATATTTCCCCAGATGAGACTCCAGTCCGAAAGTTGCTGCCGTCCCTCTCACCCGTTTAAGGATTTCTCCTGTTTTTACTCCGTTTAAGGACAAAGGAAGGGCAATATTATCCTGGAGGGTCATATTATCCAGAAGATTATACTCCTGAAAAATAAAGCCGATCTTGTCTCTTCTCACCTGAGAAAGCTGCCGGTTTTTCATCTCCACAATGTTTTCCCCATCCAAAAGGATCTCTCCCCGGGAAGGCTTATCCAGAGTGGACAGCATATTTAAAAGGGTAGTCTTTCCCGCACCGCTGGGGCCCATGATCCCGATAAAGTCTCCCTGAAAAATATCCAGGCTGATATCCCGCAGCACCCAGGTCTGATATCCTCTTCGTCCATAGCTTTTTGATAGATTTCGGATTTCTAAAATTTTGTTCATTTTTGTTTACCTCCTGTCTGTATACCAGCATAGCAGAGAGGCCTTCAAAAATCCTTACATCTGCCTGACAGTTTTAGTTGGTATCTAACATTTCTGAAAGGATTATTCCGACAAAAGCAAATGTTCTGACAGATCCTGAAAACGTATTTCAAACCTGGTGCCCTTTTCCGGTTCCGAAAAGACCCGGATTTCTGTATGGAGCAGCTGGCTGATCTCTTTTACAAAATACAGTCCCATTCCTGTAGAGCGATAGTCACCTTTCCGGTAATTCTTCCCTACATATCCTTTTTGAAAAATATAAGGCAAATCTTCCGGTTCGATTCCCACTCCGTTATCTTCCACTATCAGAAGGATGCTGTCCTTCCCTTTTTCCTGGGCAGCAAAGCTGAGAGCCGGAGCTTCTCCCCGGTATTTCACCGCATTTTGTATCAGCTGGTCCAGGAGATAGACCAGCCATCTTTTATCGGTATACACCTGGATTTTTCCCGTTTCTTCTTTTATCTCAAAATTGTGACGGATTAAAAAATACGACTGATTTTTCACAGCCTCTCCCACTGCTTTCTTCAAAGAAACCTTCTCATAACGGACGTCATGTTCCGGACGGTGGAGCTTGCTTCCCAGCATCACCGTATGGATCAGGCTTTCCAGCCGGGCAATGCTGTTTTTCATTTCCCGGCTGGCCTCTCTGTCCTGATTCCGTTCATTGATCAGCTTTAAGGCTGCCAGAGGCAGTTTGGCTTCATGACTCCATTTTCCAATGTAATCCGTCAGTTCTTCCTGTTCCCGGAGCAGGTGCCGGATTTCCTTTTTGTGCTCCTCTTCCTTCTCCTCCATATATGCAGACACCCTTTTTCCAAAGAGCTTTTCCTGTTCCAAAGGCGTTAGAGAGAGCCTGCCTTCCAGATATTTTTCTGTCTTTTTAAAACGATAAAAATCCCATAAGATCCCGGCGAAAGAAGCTGCCAGAAACAGCAGATTCAGATACAGCAGGTCCTGAAAATAAACATTAGAGGCACATAAAAAAGCCAGGTAAAAATCTGCAAAACACCACAGACAGAGGAGGATAAAAAACAGCTTTCCTCTGTCCTTTAAATACTCTTTCATTCCAGATAATACCCCTTTCCCTTCTTGGTATAGATACAGGATATCCCGGGAGCAAACTCTGCAATTTTTGCCCGCAGTCTTGACACCAGCACTGTAAGAGAAGCATCTGTCACATACTCATCAGTGCTCCACAGATACTCCATCAACTGTTCTCTTTCTACAATTTTCCCCCGGTTGTCCGCCAACAGTCCCAGGATTTTATTCTCTGATCTGGTCAGTTCTACAGTCTGGCCCTTATAGGCCAGATTCCCCTGACTTCTGTCGTACAAAAGCTCCTCTGCCAGATATTCCCGGTCACTTACAGTATACTCATAAGCCCTTCTTAACAGAGCCCGGATCTTTACCAGAAGCAGCTCCCCGTCAAAGGGCTTTTCCACATAATCGTCTCCTCCTGAGACCATGGCCATGACCTTATCGCTGTTCTGGTCTCTGCTGGACAGAAAAAGAATGGGCACCCGGGAAATTTTCCGTATTTCCCTTGCCCAGTAAAATCCATCATAAAAAGGCAGGTTGATATCCATAAGTATCAGATCTCCCTGCCTTTTCTTCCATTCCCGGTCCACGGCCTCAAATTCTTCCAGATATTCTGCTTCAAAGCCCCACTTCCGGCAGAGCCTTACGATTTCTTCTGCCAGGGTCAGATCATCTTCAACAAGTAATATTTTCATTTTCATCACCTGGCAATATTGTAACCTGTTTACGGAAAAATTTCGATATAAAATTCCAATGTTGCGAAAATGTTAGATTTCCTTCCAGTCTTTTGGAAGTAAAATTTTTACCAGAAAACCACCCTGAGGAGAATGGTCCGGCACTACCTTTCCTTCATGGGCCTGTGCAATCTGCCTTACGATCAGCAGTCCCAGGCCATGACGCTGTTCCCCGGTATTGCTGTCACAGACCATATAGTGGGGAGCTTTCTGAATAGAGCTCAGTTCTTCCGGAGTAACCCCTACTCCGTCATCGCTGACAATAAGAGCGTACATTTCTTCCTCTTCTTTTACCTCCACTCCAATGGTACACCCCTGGGGATTGTGGACCTGGGCGTTTATGATCAGATTGGACATGGCCCGTTTCAGCAGGTCCGGATCTCCATATACCATAAGAGGGCCTGTTTCTTCTCCTGTATTCCATTCAATGGGATAGTCTCCTTTATTATCCAGGTTCAGGAAATCTACTGCCACAGACCTGGCAAGGGCCGCCAAGTCTGTCCTCTGCCTTTTTACTGGCTGGACATTGTATTCCAGCTTAGAAGCCAGATTCAGGTCATTGATCAGATTTTTCATCCGGATACTCTGACGCCGGATGATCCCGGCCTTTTGCCTGGCCTCTTTTGGTAGGTCCGTATCTTCTTCCAGTGTGCTGGCGTGGCCCAGGACCATGGACAGGGGCGTACGGATATCATGAGACACTCCGGCGATCCAGTTTGCTCTGGCCATTTCTTTTTTCCGCAGAGCATAATTCTGGGTCCTCAGCTTTTCGGATACCCGGTTAATCGATGCCGCAAGCTGAGACATAAGACCTTTTTCCGGAATATATACATCTTCCTGATTGCCCAGAGTCTCTATTCCATGGACAATGGGCTTGACTGAGCGGATAATGCCCGAAGTAGCAATGGCGTAGACCACAATAATAAAAACCAGATTAAAGGCCAGAAACTCCAGGATCATGTAGAAGAAATTCTGGATCAGGTCATAGTCAAAGGTAGGCCACATTAATTTAAAATACCGGTCCTTGGGAAAACCGAGAAAAAGAAGATTGTCCCCCTGTGGAGCTGTTGTGGTAGGGTAGTCCTGGATATATCCCCGGACTGCCCAGGAAATTTCCCCCAGGGTATAATGCCGGGGGATCTCCTTGGGCAGATTCCCGCTGGCCCAGATCACATTTCCTGTGCTGTTCTCCACCAGGATTCCCCAGGCTCCTGCCTGCTCCAGCTCCTTCTCCTCTTCCTCTGAGAGTGTATACCTTCCATCTTCTGAAAGAGTGAGAGCCGCCGCAACTGCCTCCGCCTGCTGCCATCCGCTGGAATTATCTCCCTGATTCCAGGTGATAACAGCCAGAAATATAAGGTTCAGCAGGATTCCCAGAAAAATAGAAATAATCAAAATAGAGCAAAATCTTCGGATAAGTTTTATGGTACTGTTCATTTCCTACTCCTTTACGATCAGCTTATACCCCAGACCTTTTACCGTGATCAGCGACACCGGTTTGGAAGGATTTTCCTCAATCTTCTCCCGTATCCGCCGGATATGGGCCATAAGAGAATTTTCATAGCCATAGGGATTATCTCCCCACACCGCCTGACAGAGCATATCAATAGTAACTATTTTTCCACTGTTTCTGTACAGGGCAGAAAGAAGAGCAAATTCCTTGGCTGTAAGAGGCAGTTTTTCTTCTCCTTTTATTACCTGGGCTCTCTCAAAATCTACAGTGCAGCCGGCCAGACGCGCCACGGGCTGTTCTTCTTTATAGCATCTTCGGAGGATCACTCCTATACGCAGGATCAGTTCCCTTGGAAGAAAAGGCTTTACAATATAGTCGTCGGCTCCCAGCCCCAGGCCCAGAAACTTATCTTCCTCCTCTCCTCTTGCTGTGAGAAAAAGCACAGGAATATCTGAAATCTCCCGGATCTTTTCAAAGAGTCCGAATCCATCCCCGTCAGGAAGCATCACGTCCAGCACCGCCATTTCCGGCTGCCATTCCTGAAATATTTTCAGAGCTTCTTTTACGTTTCCTGCCCTGCGGATATTCCTATATCCTTCCTTTTCTAAGATTCCCTCCACCATTGACAGCAGCTCCGGTTCATCATCTACCAGAAGCAGCTTTTTATTCTTTAAATATTCAAAATCCATTGGATAACCTCCCATATAATTTATAACTTCCGGCCTTTTGGGCTTTTACATAGTATAGCATATCTTGCGTCCTCGCAGCGCTTCCGGTTAAAATGTAAGGTAATTGTAAGGTAGGGAGAATGTTGCCGTAAGGTTGCTGTTTTATACTGAGAATCAGCAAAAGAAAGGAGCAAAGAAAATGAGCAATATTATTGAAACACACAACCTCACAAAAAGATATCGGGATTTTACCGCAGTAAATAAGCTGAACATGCATGTTAAAAAAGGCCAGGTCTACGGTTTTCTGGGGCCAAACGGAGCAGGAAAATCCACCACCATGAAGATGTTCCTGGGGCTTACCCGTCCTTCCAGCGGCAGCTTTCAGATAAAGGGCCGTTCCTATCCCAAAGATCGGATGAAAATCCTTCGTGAAACCGGAGCCTTTATTGAATCTCCTGCTTTCTATGGAAATCTCACAGGAGAAGAAAACCTGGATATTATACGCAGGATCCTGGGACTGCCAAAAAGCAGCATCAAAGATGCCCTGGAGCTTACAGGCCTCTACGAATTCCGGAAGCGGACTGCCGGCAAGTATTCTCTGGGAATGAAACAGCGCCTGGGGCTGGCGGAAGCTCTTCTGGGAAGGCCCCCTCTGCTGATCCTGGATGAGCCTACTAACGGCCTGGACCCTGCAGGGATCCATGAGATCCGTACACTGATCCGATCTCTGCCCCAGAAGTATAACTGCACGGTGCTGGTATCCTCCCATCTGCTCTCAGAAATTGAGTTAATGGCTGACGACATAGGAATCCTGAATCACGGCAGGCTCCTCTTCGAAGGAACTCTGCCGGAACTGAAAGAACAGGCCGCTCAGATGGGCTATCCCACCGACAATCTGGAGGACACCTTCCTGGCTATGATCCAGGAAGACAACCTGAAACGAGGTGATAAGAGATGATCCTTGCTTTAGAAATGAAAAAAACAAAGCGCACCGGACTGATCCCGGCTTTCCTGGCCGGAGCTCTGGCAGCCTCTGCTTTTCCGGTGCTCAATATCGCCTTCCGTACAGAATTATTTACCTCCCAGGATCTTCCTCCTGTGGATATCCTTCTGCAAGGCAACTGGGATATGCTGGCTACCTTTCACAGTTTTCTGGCAATACTGGGAGCCTGTATCCTTTATCACACAGAGTTTGCCAACAGAGCTATAGAAAAACTCTATATGCTTCCGGTCAGCCAGGGAAAAGTGTTTTTCTGCAAGAACCTGCTTCTCCTGCTGCTTTTCCTTCCGGTATTTCTCATTGAAGATGGTTTTCTCCTCTTTTGTGCCCGGCACTGGTTTCCCGGAAAGGATCCAGGCCTGGAAATTCTGCTCCAGAATACGGCTTTTTCCATAGCCGCCATCCTTCCCGTTCTTCTTCTATCCACTTTGATTGCCTCTTTGGCGAAAAATATGTGGGTTTCTCTGGGGATCGGAGTGGTCTGTATGTTTATGGGACAAATGACTGTATCCTATGAAGCTGTATTTTCCAAGGTCTACACCTTCTGTCTGCCCTACCGCTGTCTGTTGTCTTCATCAGCATGGGAGGACATTTTCCCCATTCTGGGAATCTGTGCCGCTGAGTCGGTACTTTTGGGAGCTGTCAAAATTTTTCTCTTAAAGATCAGGAGGACACCTGTATGAATTTACTTACTATCTTTCACATTGAACTGAAAAAAATACGCAGGACCCATATTATCTGGATCCTGCTGATTCCTCTCATTTTACTCTGGATTCCTGCAATATTAAATGCAGACTCCAATTTTTCCAATGCAGCCGGCCTGTCTCCGGAAATGAATTTCTTCTTTCAGACCTTTCTTGGACTGTCCTGGTTTATGTATCCTGCCAGTCTGGTAGTGATCACAGTTATGCTGAACCAGCTGGAACGAAGTAATCAGGGAATGCAGAAAATGCTGTCTCTTCCTGTATACGCAGCAGGCTTATGTCTGGGAAAATTTCTGGTGCTCCTGCTCCTGGCAGCCTTCCAGATGTTTATGATGGCAGCCCTGTATTTTCCTGCGGCATTCATAGTCTCCCACAGTACAGGCTATGACTTTGTCCTTCCTCTGTCCTCTGTGCTGTACGAAGCTCTGATCATTTATATCAGTTCCATTCCCATGGCTGCCTTTTACTGGCTGGCAGCTGTGTGCATCCAAACTTCCGTATTTTCTGTGGGAATCGGCCTGGCCGCCATCGTGCCTTCTGTGCTCCTCATCAACACAAAGGCCTGGTTCGCCTACCCTATGTGCTATCCCTTTCATATCCTGTCACAGTTCATAGGACAGCCCAAAGCAGACGTGTTCAACCTGTCTGTAGACCTGTTTCCTCTACTGCCGGTGGCTATAGCTGTGACCCTGGTATGTCTGACCGTTTCCTGCCTATGTTTCGGCAGAGCAGAAAGGAGATAATAAACCATGAAAAAACTTATTACCTTTATCAGTGTACTGATGATCTTTATTCCCTGGACGATCTTCCCTCTGCGGACCAATCCATGGGCACTGCAGTCTCCTGGGGCAGAAATTATTGTCTACAGCTATGCCGCTTTTATGATTTTCTCCGCAGTATTCACTACTCTGGCTTATACAAAAGGACAGGCAAAAAACAAAGCCATGCAGATTGCCATGGTAATCAATGATATCTACGGATTTACTGCTCTTTGTCTGCTGGGTATGGCGGTCAGCAGCTCTTGACTCTATTGGGAAAATCTTCCTGAGTGATATAGCCAGCCAGTTATTATACCAGCCCCACAATCTGTTTTTTCAGATAGCGGCCCACCACATTGGCAAAATTAGAGAGATCCCGGATATAGGCAAAATCCTTTCCAAAAATTTTCTTCTCCGCAGACAGATCCTCTTCTTCTCCGGCAAAGACGCCCAATACGGCAATTCTCCGGTTTCTGAGTCTGCGGATCTCTCCTGCCGTATCCCGGAGGGCAAAGTCCAGACAGTAGGGTTCTTTTTCTGTTTTTTTAGCCCCAGGCAGCGTATAGCCGGGGCTCTGGCTTCCCGCCATAATGTCATTGGGTCTGCCGTCGCTTAACACCACCAGGATTTTATTCTCTTCTTTTCTCTGATCCAGACCTGCGGCTGCTGTTCTTACTGCCAGCCCGTCCCGGTTATTGGCAGAACCGTAAAATTCAAAGATCCGCCGGTTCATCTCCCGGTCTTCCTCAAAATCCCGAAACATAGTCAGGACTGTATACGCCCCCAGGGTGCAAAAACCAGTGACCCGGTGGGGAATCCCAGCAATGCTCAGAGCCTCACTGAGAATATACCCCTGAAGAGCTACCTGGCTCTGTCTGCCCTGCTGGGAGCCGCTGGCGTCGATCAATATTTCCACGGCGAAATCTGTGTCTTCTCTTTGTATCTCTCTTTGGAAAAGCTTTCGATTCTGGGTTCTTCCCAGATTCCACAGCTTATTGACCTGGATTTTTCCATACTCGCTGGAAAGTATTTCTTTTTCCGATCTGGTAAGAAGGGCCCTCTTTAATGTATTGGCCAGTGTCTGGATATTCTGACGGGTAATGAGCTGAGTACTTTTTAATACCCGAAGATTCTCTTCTCTTACCTTCTTCACATACTCCCCTCTGCCGCTGTCCTTTCCATGACCATGGAGGATTCCCCTGGTAATATGGATCCGGCAGTCTTTATGCGTATCTGTGCAGACCTGATTCTGAAGCTCTCTTTGCATTCTGGAAGGAATACAGCTTTCCCCGTAGCTTTGAACAATGTATTCTTCCATCCGGTCTGAAGACTCCCTGTCCAAAAAAATCATAGAAGCTCTGGGTTTTTCCTGTTTTCCGTTATCCTGGGGATCTACATGGCCGCTGAAAAGATTTACCGGGGCCTCATCCTTCGCTGCTTTCTCCTCTTCCCTTGCCTTTTCCTTATCTGTATATTCTTTCATATCCTCATCGGCAGGCTTTATTTCCCGGTCCAATCCCTTAAAATTCTGGGCCAGCCCTTTTTCATAAGCTTCCCGATACACTTCTTCCAGACAGCAGCAGATCTCCTCTACGGAGTCTGCGTCTTCTATCGAGCAGATCCTGTCCAGAATCCTGGCTGTTCTTCCCTGAAAGTTTTCGCCCCAGAGGGCCTTTTGCAGATAGCACATTTCCAGGTATCCCCAGTCTGTATGGGTGAGGCGAAGATCGTCTTTTTCTAACGTGTCTGCGAATGCCTTCCTTCTCAGATTTTCCACTCCGGGCCTCTCTTTTACCGCCTTTTTCCACACAGCGCTGTCAATACAGAGATTCCCCAGGGCCTCCAGCACAGAAGGAATCATCCCCTGGTATACCTTTTTGGCAAAAAAGTCCTGATACCTGTCTGCATCAAAGTATTTCCGGAAACTCCCCTGACGCACTGCCTCATATAGGGCTATATAAGGGGATTTCTCCCATGCCTTCAGATTTGCGGGAATATCCAGCTCATAATCTCCGCTTACCGCCCAGAGCAGGTTTTCCACCCGGCTCTGGATATTAAAAATATTTTCTTCTCTGGGTTTTCTTTCATTCATCAAATACATCGCCCCTGTCCCAGGTCCCAGGTATTCTGGTCATAACCAGATCCCCGATCAGCTCCCGCTCAAAGGTATCAAAGGTCTTATTGGTAATGCCCATGTCAATGGCCTCCAGAGGCGTCAGGCCGCCTCTTACCAGACGAAGAGCTCCGATCAGTCCCCTCATATCTACAGCCTTTGTAGAAATTTCTCCATTCTGGGCCTTTAACTGAAGATCCAAAAACAGCCCGGCAAACTGTTCCTCAGCTTCCCTGCGGATAGTTGGGAACAGGTTCTCCAGTATCTGGTACATCCTTTCCATTGTGAGAGATGGCATATTGATGACCATAAACCTGGACACCAGAGCCTCGTTTAATTCCTTTGTCCCTGCATATCCATAATTCATCGTGGCAATGAATCTGGCAGCAGGATGGAGATTGATCCGGTCATAGCCCGGCACATCCAGGATCCGCCGAAAGTCCAGGACTCCATGGAGTACGGAAACCGCATCACTTTTTGCCATGTTTATCTCATCCAGGATCCCAAATCCTCCCCACTTGGCGCACTGGTAAATGGGCCCTTCCCGAAGTTTTACCTCATTATTGACAAATGTGTCTGTACCGATGAGACTGCTGCTGTCTGTGTTCACATGGAAAGAAATGTCATAAATAGGCCTTCCAAAAATCCAAGCCAGATTTTCCGCCAGGACATTCTTTCCTGTAGCCTTATCTCCGCAGAGGAGAAGATTCTCTCCCTCCAGCAGGGCGGCCACCGCCCGGTTTAAAATCTCTGTCCCATAAAAAGCCATGGACGGCTGTGTAAGCCGGGACTTTACCTGTTCCTCCACCGGATGATTCTTCTTAAATTCTTCCACTCTTATTTGCAAGGTTTCCTTTAATTCCATGATCCGCCTCCTTACCTGAACTTGTTTTCCTGTTATATTTTTAGTATAGCAGAAAAGGCGTCCAAAAACTGTCTCAAAGCAGTTTTTGGACGCCTTTTCTGCTATACATGGGCTTTCCACATACATTCTGTAATTTTCATCTCCGTGAAAACTGCCTCAAAGGAAGAATCTTCAGGGCTGCAGGCATAGATCCCAAAAGAGATTTCCCCGGCCCCTTCTTCCAGATGGCAGATCCGCATCTGCTTAAAATTTTCTCCGTCACCGGAACATTCTACACAAAAATCAGATTCTCTTCTGCTCAGACGGTACCACATCGTCTTAATAGAAGCGTCAATGTCCGTAGTAGCCCAGTCCGAATACCCATGATTGGTCACCACGCTGCCCAGCCTCTGATACTCTTCATTTTCGTATTCCACCGAAGCTTTCAGCCAGTTTTCACTGTCCTGGTACAGCACCACCCCACACTGATCAAAACGGTGTTTGCTGGAAAACCTGGTTTTTACCACAAAAGAAAAATATTTCTCCCTGGTCTTCATCTGAAGCACCGGGGCATTATCATTCTGAAATCCGTAATAAGTCCTCTGCCAAAGGTCTGTCCCCGGTTCTGTGGTAATCCGTATTTCTCCAGACTTTATCGCATAATTTTTCGGTTCTCTTGTCCAGATCAGATTTTCTTTCTTAAATTCCATAGTCCTCTCTCCTTAATCCTGACCATCTGATACCTTTTTATTCTATCTTCTTTTATAAACTTTTGTTCTTTTTATACTGTGCTTCCTGTTCTTTCCAGTAAGCATGGTCCTTTTCCGTGATGTGCCGGATCACTTTACATGGGTGTCCTGCGGTATAGACGGAAACTCTTGGGCCGAAAAATACATTGTCTCCAATATTCACCTCGCAAACATCCAGAATAATACAATCATAATTGGCGTAAAAATTCTCTCCTACAGAAATGTGGCAGCCATAATCACAGCGAAATGGAGGTTCAATCCAAAAATTTTTCCCGGTCTTTTTCAGAAGCTTCCGGAAATACCCTTGGATCTTTTCCCTGTCCTCATCTGATGCTGTATTGATCAGATGAGTTAGCCTTTTAGCTTTGTTGTTATCAACCCCCAGTTCCGGGTCATTGGCAATATAAAGCTGTTCTGATAACATTAATTCTTTCTCTGTCACTGTCTTGTCCTCCATTTTTCTTCTATTGCTCTTTCAAACATTCCGGCGAAATAATATTCCTTCATATCCGGAGCCCATACAAATTCCGGAAGATAGGCTTCCGGTACTGTCCTGGCACAGTATTCCCATATTTTCTTTATATCTTCTTCCTTTACCAGGTCGCCTGTAAAGACCAGGATCCGAGGATTTAAAAGGGGGATCACCGAAGCGGCTCCTTTGGATAGGAAAGGCAGATAGGTTTCCGGAACAAGCTTTTCTATCTGCTCTTCTCTTGTAACTCCATAAGGGAGAAACCCTACCATACCGGCAAATTGGTTCCAGCCCTTTATAACCTTTCCCTCTACCGCTGTGCCCATTCCAGGCAGCACATGGCTGGGATAATTCAGGATGGTTACTGTATCCTCTCTGGAGCATTCTTTCAGATAATAGCCATAGACTTTATAGTGCATATCATTTTCCAGATGTACCGGAAAATGATATGTTTGCTCCAGAATCTCCACCACGGGCACATTATCAAACTCCGGAAGATCGCAATGCCGAATCCAGCCTTTATCTGCCACACCGGGGATTCCCATGGCTGCTGCCCTCAGATTTGGAAATTTTTCCTTTAATTCCTCTATCTTATCCTCTATATCCCGGCATGTAATCCTTTCCCTGCAGTCTCTTCCCTGATCCAGCACCTGGCCTGTTGCTGTAAGTACTCTCCAGAAAATACTCCTTCTTCCCTGGATCAGTTCAAAACCAATGCAAAGAAAACTTTCATAATCCTGGTTCAGCATATAGGCCACAGAAGCCCTTCCCACTTCTCCGGATCTTCTCTTCTCTCCTCGGACCTGTCCTTCTTGTTCCAGTTCATTGAAGATTGTATTGCAGGTAGCCGGGCTGAGACCTGTGATCCTGGTGGCTTCCTGCTTTGTATGAGGAAGCCCGTCTCTTAATATCTCCCAGATTCTTCTCTGATTTTCTTTCTTGATCTGTGCCGTATTCTTCACTTTCCGCCTCCTTTCCCTTTTTCTCATTTCATTTTTTTACAGTCTATATTAGTATAATAATTATTATAACTATTATATTAATTAAGTCAAGAAGCTTTTTTGTTTATTCAAAACTTCTTCACAATTCTTTTGAATTTTCAACACATTTTTTTCACAAATACATAGTATAGTAATAATCAAACAAAGGAAGTTACCTTTTTTATATAGATAGACTTTTTTCTTTTTCATATGCCAGGGAGAAATCCCTGGCCCTCCTTTTTTGCGCACAAAAAACTGCATCGGAAGGAAATCTGGCGGAGCACGCTTTATAGTTCCCATTTCCGATGCAGCTTAACCTGGGTCAATTCTTTCCGGGTATCTGCAGCTATCTTTTGTACAGCAGTTTCCGTACATCCGTTATTTTCCCTACTTCAGAAGTTCTTTGATATCCTCCTCTGGGGTTGTGATCGGAGCAATCTGATAATTCTCCACCAGGAAGTTCAAAATATCCGGGGATACAAAAGCCGGCAGGGACGGGCCAAGGCGGATATTTTTAATTCCCAGATGAAGGAGCGTCAGCAGGATGCACACCGCTTTCTGTTCATACCAGGACAGAACAAAAGAAAGAGGAAGCTCATTAACAGAACAGCCGAAGGCATCTGCCAAAGCTGCTGCCACCTGTATTGCCCCGTAGGCATCGTTACACTGTCCCATGTCAATGAGTCTTGGAATACCGTCTATCTCGCCCAGATCTAAGTCATTAAACCGGAACTTTCCGCAGGCCAGAGTAAGCACTACACTGTCTTTCGGTGTCTGTTTTACAAATTCTGTGTAATAATTTCTGCCTGGTTTCGCTCCGTCACAGCCGGCTACCAGGAAGAAATGCCGGATTTTCCCTGCTTTCACTGCTTCTACGATTTTTCCGGCGTTGGAGAGAACTGCAGAATGTCCGAAACCGGTAGTCACTTCCCTTCCCCCGTTAATGCCTGTGAATTCTTTGTCCTCTTCAAATCCTCCAAGCTCCAGTGCTTTTTCAATAACAGGCGTAAAGTCTTTTTCTTTCCCTATGTGAACTGCGCCTGGGAAGCCTACCACCTCTGTGGTGAATACACGGTCTTTATAACTGTCTTTTGGGGGCATAAGACAATTGGTGGTAAATAAAACAGCTCCCGGCAGATTGTCAAACTCTTTTCTCTGATTCTGCCATGCAGTACCATAATTTCCTTTTAAGTGAGGATATTTCTTCAGTTCCGGATAACCATGGGCCGGCAGCATTTCTCCATGAGTATAGATGTTGATCCCTTTTCCCTCTGTCTGTTCCAGAAGCAGTTTCAGATCTTTCAGATCATGTCCGGTCACAACGATAAAGGGGCCTTTTTCCACTTTCAGCGGAACTGTCACCGGAGCCGGAACTCCATAAGTTTCTGTATTAGCCTTGTCCAGAAGCGCCATACATTTCAGGTTGATCTCTCCTACTTTCAGCACAACAGGAAGGAGCTTTTCTACAGTATCTTCATAGCCTATCCGGAATAAGGCTTCACAGAAAAACTCATTTACTTCGTTGTCTCTGTATCCCAAAACAAGGGCATGATAAGCATAAGCCGCCATTCCCCGGATACCAAAAAGGATCAAAGATTTCAGAGAACGGATGTTTTCCTCTTCTGTCCAGAGCTCTTTCATATCATATTCCTCATTCTGTCCGCAGGGAGAGCCGCAGCTGCTGCACTGAGGAATCAGTCTTTCCTTCTCTTTCCGCACTGCTTCTGTCATTTTACAAATAGCCTGGTCGTCAAAATTCACATTTGTCACAGTAGCAAATAAGCCTTCGATGATCATCTGATAAGTATTTTCATCTGGCTGCGCATCTCCTCTGACTGACCGGGCCAGGCCGATAAGAGCTCCTGTCAGTTCATCCTGAAGAGCTGCTGTCTCTGACTTCTTGCCGCAGGCTCCTGCATTTCCTGTACAGGCAGCGCAGCCTGCCGTCTGTTCACACTGAAAGCAAAACATTTTGTTATCCATCTCTTTATTCTCCTTTTCTGCTGTTATCTTTTTTGTTATTTTCTATCACTCATCCACAATGTTTCCATCTATGGATATGACCGCTACATTCCAGGGGATAAATTTTCCGCTGTCTTTTAAGGCTGTTTTTACCGCCTGTTCCAATCCCCTGCAGCAGGGAACCTCCATCCGGACAATCTGAACGCTCTTGATATCATTGTTCTTAATGATCTCTGTCAGCTTCCGGGCATAATCTGCATGATCCAGTTTCGGACAGCCGATAAGAGCTACATGTCCCTTGATAAAATCTTCATGGAAGGCCCCATAGGCATAAGCCGTACAGTCTGCTGCGATAAGTAATTTCGCTCCCTGAAAATAAGGGGCATTTACTGGCGCAAGCTGGATCTGAACCGGCCACTGTCTGAGCCTGGAAACTGATGGAGCAGAAACAGGTCCCTTATCTCCCGGTCCTTCCTTATGAAGGATATCCCTGGACTGGCTGCCTGGACAGCCTCCTGAAAGTTTATTTTTCATAACTGCTTTCTCGTCGTAAGGAGCCGCTTCTCTTTCTTCAAAGGAAATGGCTCCCACAGGACAGGCAGGCAGACAGTCTCCCAGTCCGTCACAGTAGTCCTCCCGCATAAGTTTCGCCTTGCCCTCTACCATGGCAATGGCCCCTTCGTGGCAGGCTTCGGCGCAAAGGCCGCAGCCATTGCATTTTTCCTGGTCTATACAGATAATTCTTCTTTTCATATATACCACCACCTATATACTGTCTTGTGTACTGATACACAGATGAATTTGTATTCTTGACTTTACAGTGCCATTATAGTATTTTAATTTCAACATGTATGTTTGATTTCAAACAAGGAGGAGATTTTTTGAAAAAATATTTATTTGTACTGAAAAATTGTCCTTTTTTCGCAGGAATGACGGAAGAAGAAATTCTTTCCATTTTGAAGTGTGTAGATGCAAAAGTATACTGCAAAGAAAATCAGGAATATGTATTGCGGGCAGGGGACAGCACTTCGGCCATGGGCCTTGTGCTGAAAGGTTCTGTTCTCGTGATCCAGGAAGATCTGTGGGGACATAGAAATATCATGGCTAAAATCGAAGAGGGAGATTTTTTCGCAGAGCCCTATGCCGCCACTCCAGGCTCTGTTCTCAATGTGAATGTAGTGGCCTGCGGGCACTGTGAACTTATGATGCTGAATATTAACCGGCTATTGTCCGTCTGCCCTACTGTCTGCCAGCACCACAACAAACTGATCCGGAACCTGGTAGCTGTGCTGGCAGGCAAAGTATTACTGTTCAATGAAAAGATCACTCATATGAGCAAAAGGACAACGAGGGAAAAACTTCTGTCTTATCTTTCCTCTGAATCCATCCGCCAGGGAAAACTGTCCTTTGATATTCCTTATGACAGACAGCAGCTGGCCGATTATCTCTGTGTAGAAAGAGCTGCTATGTCCGCAGAATTGTCAAAGCTCCAGAAAGAAGGGCTGCTGAACACAAAGAGAAACCATTTTGAACTTTACGGCCCTGTCAGCAATGAGACGGATTCCTCCTTCCTGTAAAGCTCTGTCCCTTTTACTGCCAATGCAGAAAATGTGATTCTTTTTGTCTAATCACAAAAATTTTAACTTTTCCCCGTGCCTCTCAGCGATGTGTCCCAAAGGGCATTTTTTCTTGTTTTGAATTCCTTAGAGTTCGTTAATAGTTTCTGTCACTGAAATCGTCTGTATCCGTTTAGCCGGAGAATATGCGGCCAGCACCGCTGCAGCAATGACAAACAACACAATAATTGCCAGCGCTCCGATTGGCAGATTCCAAACCGCATAGGGGAAGTGGTTTATGATAAGGAAATCATACAAGATTTTGCTGAGCGGCAGGCCGATCATACAGCCAATAACACAGCCCCAAAAGGCATAGGTAAAAGCTTCTGCCAGAATCATTTTTGAAATCTGATGCCCGTCCAGCCCCACCGCCCGCATAGCACCATACTGTTTGATCCGGGCCGATACGCTCATAGCGATACTGTTGACAATGTTCAGTACTGTAACCAGTGTGATAATGCCCAAAAAAGCATAAACGCAGGCAACAAAGGCAAAATAAGTGCCGGATGTGCGTTGATCCCGCTTATCATTCATGGTATAACCGTTTTCCTCTACGATCTGACAAATTGCGGCAACATCCTCGTCCGTGGCATTGGAGGTTGTTTGGACCATAATGAGCGAATAGTCTGTAATTCCGGTCAATCGGGTAAATGTCTCTCCTGATGTAATCAGTGTAATCTTTCCTTTCGTCAGGCCATCCCCGCTGAATGGATCATATTTTAACAGACCGGCAATCGTAATCTCCTCGTTTCCAACAAGGATGGTATCGCCTATGTCCCAAGGACTTTTCCGGTCCCATGTCGCAAGAGCATATCCGCTGTCACCATAAACTTTGGACAAATCGCTGCCCCAGCGAAGCGTTCCGTCTTTTTGGAGAGCTTTCAGGTCAAAATCATCAAAGGAGACAAGATCTACGGTGCTGGAAAGAGTCGTATCACCCTCCAGCCCGGCAGCCACATTAAAGCTGCTCCTGCGTCCATAGACCTGTTTGACACCTTCCATATTAGTAAGCATCTGTGCCATATCGCTGTCGATAGTATTGGTACCGTCACTACTTGAAATGTCAATATCAGAAGCAGCCGCCGATTGAGGCATCAGATGATCCACAAAATCAATCAGAACAGAAAAACTTAAAAATAGGACGATGCTCAGAGCAAAGGAGCCTGTCATCAAAAATAAGTTTTTCTTTGCAGCTACTGCATGGTGAATCCCCAATGCCGTTTCAATTTTGAAAAAACCTGTGTGAACAGAATGACGGCTCATTTTATCCGGCTCAGGATTTCCCGAAACAGCTACAACAGGTGATACCTTAGCTGCTCGCTTAGCCGGGATTCCTGCGGCCAGAAGGACTGTGATCACGCCGACCAAAATACCACTGATAATTCCAATGATGCTGATGCCAAACAACGGAATATTCGAGAACTCTTCCCCGACAAGGAATCTTAGGGCGGCACATAATGCCCACGATGCCAAAATACCTAGAACAAGGCCAATAGGAACGGCAATCTTGCACCAGTTCAATGCTTCCAGCCGTACAAAACGGATAATCTGCTGTTTACTCATACCGATGCAGCGCATCATACCAAAAAACTGGGTACGCTGAGCAACACTGCTATTCATACTGCTGGAAATCATCAGCACTCCGGCAATAAGAACCAACAGAAACATTACTCCCGCTGTCATCAGCAGTGTCTGCCCCATTCTGGAATCTAGCAAGCTGCTAAGGAGAGAAAAATTTCCATGTTTTTCTGAGAGACGGGACTGCTCCATTCTGGCCCCCATTTCCGCCATACTAAAGATAGCTGTAACCATGAATACAGCGAAAATAACGCAAAGCAATGTCATGCGGTTTTGACGCCGGTGAACCTTGACAGAGATTGGGATCAGACTTAAATAGCTTCTCATTCTCGACACCTCCCAAAATCATTCACGACACCATCTGATACTTGCAGAATATGATCTGCTGTCTGAGCAATGCTCTGACTATGAGTAATCATTACAATGGTCTGCTCATACAGCCGAGACGCTTCTTTCAACAAAGCGATGACTTCGCTGGTATTCTGTGTATCAAGATTTCCCGTCGGTTCGTCGGCAAGAATCAGCGCAGGACGAGTAATTAGCGCCCGCCCTATCGCCACACGCTGCTGCTGTCCCCCGGAAAGCTGACTGGGCAAATGGTCACGCCGATCCTTTAGCCCCAGTACTCTCAGCAGCTCTTCCAAATACTTTTTATCTGGTTTCTGATAGTCAAGTAAGACCGGGAAAATGATATTCTGCTCAACCGTCAGTTCCGGGATCAGGTTAAAACTCTGGAAAATAAAACCGATATTCCTGCGGCGGAAAATCGTCAGATTACGCTCTTTCATTGAGAAAATGTCTTTTCCGTCAATAAACACTTTACCAGAAGCAGGAGTATCCAGGGCCCCTATCATATTCAGTAAGGTCGTTTTCCCAGATCCGGACTCTCCAACAATTGCAACAAATTCACCTTTAGGAACAGAGAATGTGGCATTTTTCAGTGCATGAACTGCAGCCTCTCCTGTTCCATAGGTTTTAAGTGAAAGTCGTGCCAACTCCTAATTCACTATCAACTTCGATAGTTCCATTATGGGCTTCTATAATTGCCTTTGCCAGCGGAAGACCTAATCCAATCCCCTGCTTGTCTTTTGAAAAACGGCTGCGGTAAAACCGCTTGAAAATATATGGCAGATCCTCTGGATGGATGCCGCAGCCATTGTCTCGCACGACTATTTGTACGATAGAAGCAAATTTTCTCCATTCGATGCGGATTACTTCCCCTTCCTTTGTATGATCAAACGCATTTTTTACAATATTACTGATCGCTTCCAGCATCCAGTTCTGATCACAGGACAAGGTAATTGCTTCGTCACCTGAAAAAGAAAGTGTCTTTTTCTCCTGCTCAGCCCGATAAGCAAAATGACGTTCTATATATGCTATCATTTCAGCAACATTTTCAACATTTTTCTCAATTACGATTGTTCCGGCATCCAGTTTTGCAATTTTCAACAGGTTCTGTACAAGAGTTTCAATCCGGTCAAGTTCCTGTTCGGAAAGCTCCATAAACTCGTGAATTGTGGGTATATCCTTCGCCTCTTCCTGCAGGATTCCATTATAGATATTCAGTGCGGCGAGAGGCGTTTTCAACTGATGAGAAATATTCGATATCGTATCTTTCATAAATTTTTTTGAACGGCCTTCATTCTCCGCTTGGGCATTCAAAATAGAAACCAGGGAGTTCACTTCATGAAACAAACGATACAGTTCTCCCTCGTCGTCACACGCAATCCTTGCGTTCCGATCTCCGGAAATGTAATCTTTAATCTGCAAAACCGCATCTTCCATAATCTTGTTTTGGTCACGAAAATATAAATACATGGATACGAAAACAGCAATTCCCATAGCCAGAGAAGAGAGCAGTACACAGTATGCTGCGTAATGAACTCTGAGGCTGACACTGATAACAGAAACTGCTGTAAATAAGATAAAAAATATCAATACACAGGAAAAAAGCCTTTTAATTTTTTGATTTACCAGTATTCTCATGGCCCGTACCTCATTCTATGACATTCCACTTATAACCCATGCCGCGGACTGTAACTATGTTATGGGGATTAGCAGGATCATCTTCAATTTTCTTACGCAGTCTGCGAATATATACGGTCAATGTATTGGTGTCAATGTATTTTTCATCACAGTCCCAGAGTCTGCTCAATATCTGTTCCGGCGAGAGGATCAGATTCGGATTTTCCATAAACAGACAAAGCAGCTTATACTCACTTGCCGTCAGATCGATTTGTTTTCCATTCTTGTACACCTCACCTTTCAGCCGTTGTATCGTAATCCCATTAGAGCTTAGCTCTGTCTCCATCTGATTAAAATTTTCGCTTCTGCGTAAAAGTGCATTTACTCTTGAAAGAAATACTGCAAGTTTAAAGGGTTTTGTAATATAATCGTCTCCTCCTATGTCAAGCCCCATGATAATATCTGTTTCTTCATCTGCCGCAGTAAGAAACATAATCGGCACTTTTGAAACTTTGCGTATTTTTTTGCAGATATCATACCCTGAACCATCTGGAAGTGTCACATCCAAAATAACCAGGTCATACTTCCAGTTCATCCATAATTTTTCTGCTTCCAGGCCCGTCCGGGCAACATCTATCTCATATCCCTGCTTTTTAATAGCAAAGGATAATCCGTTAATCAAACTCAAATCATCTTCTACAAAAAAAATGCGTTTCATTTTTTTACCATTCTCGTTCATTTTTAACCTCCACTGCAGTAACTATCCAGACATATCTTGTGAGTCACTTTAAAATGCTTCATGTTCTTCCAGCCTTATATTATAATTCCTTCTTGAGAATTGAACAAGAATGCATCCAATATCAGAGACTTTCAATACAACCTTTCATCATATTCGTTAATATGCTTAATTTCATATTTCTCCTTTACCCATAAAAAAGCCGTCCATTTCCGGGGCAATATGTGTTATAATTGAATCAACGATAGATTTTCATTTGTAGAGGAAAATGATTGAATGAAAGTATCAGATTATACGGTAAGCTCCACGGGTAAGAAAACCAAAAGTGTAGGAATCCCCGGAACTGGTTTATATTATACTGAAACTTCTTCCGGAAATAAAGATTCTGATCCGCCGCCTCTTCCTCCGGAAGGCAACCCTGGATTAAATACTTCGCCAGATAATCCAAATAATAAAAAGAAACGTGGATGCTTATTTTATTTTCTTGCTCTTTTAGCTATCTGTTTTGCTATCGCTCTATATTCTTTTGCCTGGATTCCAGCAATTGGATTTTTGATATATTTTATTATTAAAAAAGACTTATATGGTACTAAAAGACGAA
Source organism: Blautia sp. An46 (assembly GCF_002161645.1). Taxonomy (NCBI): domain Bacteria; kingdom Bacillati; phylum Bacillota; class Clostridia; order Lachnospirales; family Lachnospiraceae; genus Blautia; species Blautia sp. An46. Next base: position 25,858 of record NZ_NFIF01000003.1, read on the forward strand.
ATATAGCAATTTCAACAGCAGTGTTTGTAACTTCTTTGGTTGTTTTTGCGTTGCTCGGATCATCATCAACTTCTCCCGAGAGTATATATGCTGATTGGGGAAAAGATACCTTTGATGTATCGGAAACAGCAGAAGTAAAAATAACGACTTCTCCTTCAGATGCTGAGATAACTTCGCTTGAACTCTCTTCCAATGATATTGCAGAGCTTAACTATACAGATGGTAAAGCTATTATCACATTCAAGGAACCTGGAGAAGCTGCATTATTCTTTACTGCTAACCATGATATAGACAGCAACACGGTAAAAATCTCCGTAACTGACAAAGTGGCCGAAGAGGCAAAAGCCAAAGCTGAAGAGGAAGCAAGGCTTAAAGCTGAACAGGAAGCTCAGGCCAAGGCGGAAGAAGAGGCAAGAATTAAAGCCGAGCAGGAAGCTCAGGCTAAAGCAGAAGAAGAAGCAAGGATAAAAGCCGAGCAGGAAGCGCAAGCAGCCGAAGAAGCCAGAATCAAAGCGGAACAAGAAGCGCAAGCCGCAGAACAGGCAAGAATTGCTCAGGAACAAGCTGCTGCTCAGGCTGCCGCACAACAACCACAAGAGGCTTCCGTGTGGCTCTCTGCAACTGGCAGTAAATATCATAGTGTTCCTGACTGTGGTAATATGAATCCTAATACAGCCAGACAAGTTTCTTTATCTGAAGCCCAAAGCCTGGGATATGAACCGTGTAAGAACTGCCATTGAAATCTGCCATGTAAAGAAAATCATTTGTATTCAGTTGAAAGGTTGTGTATACTGTAATTATCAAAAGCTCCCGTACCTCTCAACGATGTGTCTCAGGGAGCACTTGTTTTATTCAAGAAAGGACGTGACGCTATGCCATTGCCAAAAGAAAAGCTTTATACTATCGAAGATATCTATGCGCTTCCAGATGGTGAACGTGGAGAGTTGATTGACGGAAAATTATATATGATGGCGCCGCCCAGCAGGATCCATCAAAAAATCCTCCAAGAATTAAGCCGAGTTATCGGAAACCATATCTCCGGCAAGGGTGGTTCCTGTGAAGTCTATCCTGCCCCATTTGCTGTGTTTTTGAATGAAGATGATAAAAACTATGTAGAGCCGGATATTAGTGTAATATGTGACAAAAATAAGCTTACAGACAAAGGGTGCAGCGGTGCTCCAGATTGGATCATTGAGATTGTGTCACCAAGTAGCCAGCGCATGGATTATCTCACCAAACTTTTGAAATATCGCACTGCTGGTGTAAAGGAATACTGGATCGTAAATCCGATGAAAGAAACAGTACAGGTTTATTCTTTTGAAGGCACAGAAGATTCTACTCAGTATTCTTTCTCTGATCTTATTGGCTCTAAGATCTTTAAAGATCTGATAATTTGTATTACAGATATGCTGAAATAAAAAACCACCCCGGTGCGGCAACACCAGAGCGGCCAAGTGAATATCCGAAGATATACGCGACTCAGAAAATTCTATTTTAAGCAAAAGATTTTAGTGTATATATAATGCTTTTTGTCTAAACACAAAGATTTTAATTTTTTGTGAATTTTTCTCTATTTCTATTGATTTTTTACCACTAAGGGCATTATAATGTTACATCACATTTGTGATGTAATTAAAGAATGTTTCGCAATCGTGTATTTGCATAACCATCCATGAAAGTGTACCCCTAGCAGTAATCCTCCCACCATAAGGGATGTGATGAGCCTAGGGGTATTTTTATAAAGGAGAATATTTTATGATAAGAACTGCAATATTGGTTAATGGAGCCTTTTATAGAAAACGCGCGTATAATTTTTATGTTATCCGTTTCCCAAAAAGGTGTGGATATGCGTATCGGAATTGATATTGCATCTCTTGCTTTTAAAAAACAAGTTGATCAGATAATTCTAATATCAGGCGATAGTGATTTCGTCCCCGCAGCTAAGCAAGCTCGAAGGGAGGGTATTGACTTTATTTTAGACCCAATGCGTTCTCCAATCAAAGAAGATTTGTTTGAGCATATAGATGGAATGAGAACAAAAGCTCCCTGGCTGTTATTTTTATACCCTAAAATGCCGGTCATTGCGCCGGCGCAACATACAAAAGAAGATGATTTTATGGCAGAAGGTGTATGAAAAAGAGGTAAAACATGGTCTTACTATTTTGATACCGCAAAGATTAATGGAGAGCGGAAGAAAATAGAGAAAGGAGGATTCCGGACGCAAAAGGAAGCCCTTGAGGCCAGGGCGGCGGCAATAGCAGAATACAAAAATGTAGGAAGAGTATTTTCTCCAAAACAAATCAGTGTAGCTGATTATCTTGATTATTGGCTAGAGAACGCAGTCAAGAAAAATATCGATCATGGATACAGCTACAATACATATAATCGTTATGAGTATGAAATCAGACTACATATAAAGCCCCGTTTCGGTAAATATGAACTGAATAATTTTCAATATGCCACAGATAAAGTTCAAGAATGGACAGATGATCTGAAAATTAAAGGGTACTCCAAAGGTATGATCAAAAGTGTACTGTCATGCTTTCGAACATCTATGAATTACGCGATACATCCGCTCGGATATATTAAGTCAAACCCCTGTAATTCAGTTAAGATTGGAAAAGTACCTGTTGATGTTACAGCGAAGGAACACGCAGAATATGTCTGCCCCAAAGAAGAATTTCAAAAAATCCTGGAACGTTTTTCAAATAATCATGGTTTTTATTTATCGCTGCTTGTTCCTTATAACATCGGAATCCGCATAGGTGAGACCTTTGCTATTGATCTGAATGAAGATATAGATTTTCAGAAGCATGAACTATACATCAAAGGGCAAATGATCAAAGTTTCAAAAACGTGGTTTTTAAAACCTCCTAAATATGAATCCTACCGTCACATCAAAATAGGCAATCTTCTGGAGCAGGAGCTGAAAAACGAGATACGGCAACGCAAAATAAATAAGCTGAAATATGGTCCATATTATGTTAAGACCTACCTGCTCCCAGATAACTCTTTTGCTCAGTTCCGGTCAGATATGAATGTTCCTTATAAAGAGATCATGCCGCTTTGTGTAAAAGAGAATGGTGAACTGCTTACTCCGGATTCTTTTAAATATTGTGCAAGAGTCGTTCATTATGAACTCGGCAACAAATTATTCCACTCCCATTGTCTTCGGCACACACATGGAACTATCCTGGCAGAGAATGGTGTAAATCCCAAAACCGTTATGGAGCGGTTAGGTCACAAGGATATAAAGACTCCATTACAGACTTATACATTTAATACTAATGTAATGCAGCAAAATGCTGTTGACATATTTGAAAAGGCCACACAAGCATAAAAAGAACGGCCTATTCACTGTTCAATGTGTTCAGCCGTTCTTGACTATTTACTACTAAATTTAATTCTCTGGGTGGCAAATGGGTGGCAAATACACTGAACTCAGCCATAGAAATGCTGTAGTCCCGCCTATTTCCGGGCCAGAGACACCACAGTCTCTATCCCCTCCGTGTGCGGAAACATATCCACTCCCTGGATCAGCTTCACCTGCCACCCGTCTTTTGTCAGCAGCTCTAAGTCTCTTTTCTGGGTTTCCGGATTGCATGATACATATACGATCTTCTCCGGTCTCATGGAGGACACTGCCCGTAAAAACTCCGGCGTACTTCCGGCCCGGGGCGGGTCCATAAATACTACGTCTGCCCGCTCCCCTTTTGCAGCCATTTTCCGGATAAAATCTGTAGCGTCTGCGCAGAGAAACTGGGCGTTCTGGATTCCGTTTTCCCTGGCATTTTCCCAGGCACATCTTACAGCGCTTTTATTTAATTCCACTCCTATAACCTTTTTTGCTCTGGAAGCTGCGGAAAGACCGATGGTTCCCACTCCGCAATAGGCGTCCAGCACAGTCTGGCTTTTGTCCAGTCCTGCCGCTTCCGCAGCAGTTCTGTAAAGAATCTCTGTCTGTACCGGATTGATCTGATAAAAACTGGAGCCTGAGATTCTGAACCGGATACCGCAGAGTGTATCCTGGATATATCCTTTTCCATATAGGATTCTCTCTTTATAGCCCAGCACAGCACTGGTAGAACGCTCATTAATATTCTGTACAAGAGTAGTGATCCTTGGGCAGAGCTGGCGGACCCTTTTGGCGAAAGCTTTGGCACCCGGCAGCACAGGAGAAGAAGTGACCAGCACAGCCAGAATCTGGTCCTCTGCAAGACTGTGGCGGACCAGGATATGACGGACCAGCCCTGTTTTCCTGTCCTCATCATAAACCGGATACTTAAATTCCCGCACTGCCTTCCTCACGGCTCTGACAGCTTCGTCCAGTGCCGGATGATGCAGCAGGCAGTTTTCTACGGGAATTACATGGTGGGTTCCCTGGACATAGATTCCGCTCTTCACCTGTCTGCCCTGGGCATAGGTAAAGGTAGAAATTGCTTTATTCCGATAATGCCAGGGATTTTCCATTCCAATAATGGGCTGTGGTTTTCCGAAATTCCCCAGAAGTTTTTTTATCTTTTTCTGCTTTTTTCGAAGCTGCTCTTCGTAAGGAAGAGCAAGCATGGGACAGCCCCCACATCCCTGCTTCAAAAGAGGGCAGGAAAGCTGTTCCTTTTCCTTATATGCTTTTTCTGTGTGCTTTTCTTTAATTTCCAAGTCTTTCCCTCAGCTTTTCTCCGATTTCTTCATATACCGGCACATCTACCTGGTACTGTTTGCCCAGCCGCACTACCTGATAGATCAGACCGTCAACTTCTGACTGTTTGCCTGCGGCAATGTCTCTCTGCATAGAAGAGCTTGCCGTAGGGGCCAGGTCATCCATGATCTGCAGGTTAATCTCCACAATGTTTTCCGGCAGCTCCACAGCCATAGCAGATGCGATTTTCTGGATCTCCTTTATAAGCTCTATAAAGGTTTCCCTCTTCTCTCCGCCTTCCTGCATTACAGCAGCCGGAGCCTCATAGCATGCTCCCACAGCAGCCATAGGTGAAACAAAAGAGAATTTCTGAAGGGCATCTCTTTCTATATTGGAAGACAGTACAGGAAGGATTTCTGCAGCTTTCAGATCTGCCTCAACTTTTTTCAGCACAGGCATGACTTTTTCTTCTATTTCCTTTGAAGTATCTTTTCTAAGACCATAAACCACCCGGAAGATTTTTCCCGACATCAGGATTTTTCCAGGCTCTTTGATCTGGGATGCAATATAGATACATCCGTCTGTGACGGTAATATACGGCAGCATTTCCTGAAGCTTTCCTCCAGTTCCATAGATATTTAAAATAGGGATCACAACGGTATGGGCATCTGCTGCTTTCTTAATAAACTCTGCCGCCTCTTCCAGGGAATATCCTTTTACACATACAAAGATCACATCTGCTGTTTCCTTATATTCCTCCATAGAGCAGGCCTTTACCGGAGCCACAAAAGCTTCTCCTCCCAGCTCAATTTCCAATCCATGGGCTTTCATTGCCTCCATATGTCTGCCCCTGGCGATGAGGGTTACATCTTTTCCTGCTCTCGCAAGATAGCCTCCAATAGGTCCTCCGGTTCCCCCGGCTCCTATGACCAGATACTTTAATTTTTTCTCCATCTTTCTTTCCCTCCTGTCAAGCGCTGAATATTCTTTCTCATTTTATCATAATTACATCAGGTTTTCCATGACTTAAAAATTTCCCATAAAACCTATTGACAAATGTACTTACTGTATATATACTGTACCTATCAAACAAGTACAGTATATATACAGTAAGTACACCGAGGTGAAAAGATGAATATTATTTTAAGCAGCAGCAACAGTCAGCCCATCTATGAACAGATTGTCACTCAGATCAAGGCCATGATCATGAGCGGCGAACTAAAACCTAAGGATCCTCTCCCCTCTATCCGGGGACTGGCCAAAAGCCTTCATGTAAGTGTGATCACCGCACAGCATGCTTATGAGGAACTTCAGCGGGATGGGTTTATTGAAACCGTGGCAGGCAAAGGAACCTTTGTAGCTGCCCAGAATCAGGATTTTATCCGGGAGGAACATCTCCGTATCGCAGAAAAAAAGCTGATGGAGGTGGCTGATATCGGGAAAGAATATCATATTTCCTGTGACCAGATGATCCAGATTCTTCGGATGTTTTATGAGGAGGAATAATATGGAACCAATTCTTTCATTTGATAAGCTTACAAAAAAGTATAAGGATTTTACCCTGGATCATATAAGCTTCCAGATTCCCCGGGGCATGATCGTAGGAATGATAGGCGAAAATGGGGCAGGAAAGACCACCACACTGATGTCTGTATTTGAAATGATCTCTCCGGACAGCGGAGAAATCCGCCTCTTCGGCAAAAACTGGCAGGAAAGCCGGAAAGAAAATCTTCAGAAGGTTGGCCTTGTCATGGACGGATTAAACCAGAATCCCCGCCTTTACTGCAGGGATCTGGAAAATACTTATAAAAGAATCTACAAAAACTGGGACAGCCGATTATTTCATCAGTATCTGGAGCGTTTTTCTCTTCCACTGAACAAAAAGATCAAAAGTTTTTCAAAGGGTATGCTGGTAAAGCTGAATTTTGCCCTGGCTCTGTCCTATCATCCGGAGCTTCTGATCCTGGATGAAGCCACCTCAGGACTAGACCCCGTCATGAGAGATGAGATTCTGGAACTTCTGCAGGAATTTGTCATGGACGAAAATCACTCTGTACTGATTTCTTCCCATATCACCAGTGACCTGGATAAGATTGCAGACTATATCCTCTTTCTCCATCAGGGAAAGCTGCAGTTTTTCCGCTCTATGGAAGAGATTGAAAACAACTATGGAATCCTCCACTGCCGGAAGGATTTTCTCCAGATTCTTTCTCCAGATGACTATGAAGCCTATATACCAGAGGATTTTTCCTGCAAAGTGCTGGTTAAAAACAAGCAGGCTCTCCTGAACCAGTTTCAGGATCTGGTCATGGATCGGGCCACATTAGAAGATTTCATGTTATTTTCCACAAAGGGGGTATTGCCATGTCAGGATTAATTTATCGGGATATTATTACCCAGATCCGTCGTTCTTTTCTTGGAAATATTATACCGGATATACTGTTTTTTCTCATGTTTCTCATACTGTTAGGAAAATATAAATTCAGTCCGCTGAGCATCGTTCTTCTCTATCTGCCTACACAGACCTCTATCATTCCGATCACTTTAAAAGAGGCGGACTCCAGCTATAAAGGCCGGATGCTTTCCATGACCTTTCCCTTTTCCAAAAGAGAGCTGGTCCTTTCCAGATACCTTTCCTGCTGCCTGTATCAGCTTTACGGCATCGGGGTTATGATTCTTTTTCTGGCGCTGCATTTCCTTATATACAGGACCTACAGTCCAGCGGTCTATCTGGGGATCTTTGCAGGCGGCCTTCTGATCGCTTTATTTATGACGCTGATCAATGTGATGGTATCTTTTGTTGGAAATATCAATATTTCTACGATCTTCTATATCGTTTTTGTTTTACTGGCAGCAGCTGCCTATATCCTGTATCTTTTTCTGGATATAGATCCACTGGATCTGCTCATTCTTCCACTTCCTCTTCTGTGGGGGATCGCAGTGGGGATCGTGGCAGTCACAGGGATCATCTCCTACAGTGTCTCTATGAAGGCTTTTATCAGAAGCTGCCGTTAGCATTGGCTTCTTCTCTGCCTATTATCTCGGCCAGCTCACGGCATTGCTGTTCGCTGTCCGTTGCCGGTCGGATGCCCGCTCGTGCAAACAGGTTGGTCGTCCTACCGACGTATCGCACAAAATACCGCTGCACCACGCCTTTTCATGCTGTGGTGCAGCGGCATTTTTATGACAGACATTTCTTTATAAATCTATCTGCGATCCCGCAGACCTCCTCTGTCCAGAATTCAGCGCCTCCGTGATCCGCTCCCCGGATCAGGTACAGGTAGGCTTCTTTTCCCGTTTCTTTCAGTCTTCTATACAAATTTACACTCTGGCGGGTATTCACGATCCGGTCCTTGGTCCCATGGAAGATCAGCACCGGAGGAAGGTCCGAGTCTTCTGTAATATTGCATTCCACAGACAGCTTCTGGCACAGATCCGGCCGTTCCTTCAGATTCACGCCCCCCATTTCCATGCCCTCAGGGCTGTCCGGCATATGATGATTGATGGTAGTGGGATTACTGTCTTCCAGCATAACGCTGACAGAACCATAATAGTTTAAAATCCCCTTTACTGAGGCTGATATTCCCGGATATAGATTGGTTGCCTGATCATCATCCTGTAGGATCCCTGCAAACATTGCTGTATGGCCTCCGGAAGAGTCCCCTCCTATTACGATCTTCTCCGGATCGATCTGATAGCTTTTGCTGTTTTTCCGCATAAAGCGCACAGCATTCCTGGCATCCAGAGCCTGGGCCGGGAAAGGCGCCTGTCCCGAATGCCGGTACTCCACCACAGCGATCACATAACCCTTTCCCGCCAACCGGGCCAGCATAGGAATCTTGGCATAAACATCCTGTTTCATCCAGGCAGACCCCTGGACAAACACTATACAGGGGTAGATTTTCTCCGGTTCGTTTCTGGTAAAGGGCTTTATGATCTGAAGATGAAGAGGGATTCCATCCACGTTGGCGTATTCCACATCATGAAAATAAGCAAATCCGACTTCATCTCCTGTAGTGGAAAGAACCTCCGCTCCTTCCACAGGCTGGTCAAATTCCGGAAAGTCTTCATAAGTCCAGTCTTTAATCTCCATATTCTTCCTCCTTATCCGTTACATTTTTCTTTACACCGTTTTAAAAGACCATCTGTACCAAAAGCATATAAAGAGCCGTTCCTCCCGCAATCGACAGCAGCATCTGCCGTTTCCACAAATGGAGAAGGCAGTTACTACAAAGTCCAGTCCCTCTGTGCTGAAATGGATCAGGCCTCCGAAGATCCCTCCCAGGGTGGCTCCGAAAAACCAGTAAAAATGATTCAGCAGAGTAACAAAAAACATAAACCAGCCCCGATCTACATCCGGCGGGACTTCAGCAGTGTAATTGATAGAGAATGTCTCATCGCACATACCGAAGATCAGATATATCTTTTTCCATCCCATTCCCCGGAATCTGTCCAGCATAGATATCCCGTAAAATAAATGTCTGGCGTTGATCATCAGGGTCATTGCCAGGGCCTGAAGGGGATTAAAAGCTCCCAGAAGCATATTTACCGCTACGAATTCTATAGAGCCTGCAAAGATAGTCAGGCTCATGACCATGGGATACCAGAAACTGAATCCCGAAACATTCATGTAAATGCCGTAAGTCATGCCCAGAAACCAGAATCCTGCAAAGATAGGTATGGTATGGGGAAAGGCACAAAGAAAGGCTTTTTTCAGTGTTTTTATATTCTCGCTCATGTTTGTCTCCTGTCAGCAGTCGTATGTATTAAGCTTAGCACCAGGCCGGTTTCTGTTCAAGAATTATTTGCAATATATAAGTCCTTTTCCGACTCTTCCCTTTATAACATAAGCCGTCGCCAAATGGACATGCAAACACGCCGGTTTAGCTCGTTGCTTGCGGGAATAAACGGAAATGCTTGCCTGTCTCTCTGCTTTGCGGTATACTAGCCGCAGAAAGGACAAATGAAAAGGAGAGCATTATGAAACTTAGAAATCTTGTTGGCGACCGTTTTAAGGAGCGCCCTGCTGACTGCGTGATCGACAGCCATGCTTTTACCATCCGGGGCGGCTATATCAAATATGTGGCAAATGGCATCTATTCCCTGTATCCTCCTATGAAGAGGATCACCAGAAAGATCGAGGAGATCATCCGGGAAGAAATGGATGCTATCGGCGGTCAGGAAGTACTCTTCCCTGTTGCCCTTCCCGGCAGCCTCTGGGAAGAATCCGGCCGTTTTGAAAGTGTTGGCGAGGAACTTCTCCGTTTTAAAGACCGGAACGGCAGCCAGATGGTCCTGGGTATGACCCATGAGGAAGCCTCTGTCCAGCTGGTAAGAGAGTATGGCCAGACATACACTAAATATCCCTTTATGATCTATCAGATCCAGACCAAATTCCGTGACGAGGCCCGTCCCAGAGCCGGCCTGATCCGTGTCCGGGAATTTACCATGAAAGACGCCTATTCCTTCCATACCTCCCAGGAGGATCTGGACCGCTGCTATGATACTTTCTATCATACCTATAACCGTATCTTCCAGCGGGCAGGAGTTCCGGAAGTTATCGCAGTACAGTCTGATTCCGGCATGATGGGCGGCAGTGTTTCCCATGAATATATGCTCCTGGCAGACGCCGGAGAGGATTCCATTGTGATCTGTCCGGAATGCGGCTACCGTTCCAATATGGAAGCAGCTCCAAATAAAGTAGTAAATGAAGGCGGCCTGGAAATGGGAGAACTGGAGAAAGTCTACACCCCTCACTGCAAGACTATTGAAGAAGTGGTAGACTTCCTGGGCGTTCCTGTGGAATATTCCTGCAAAGCCGTAATGTATCAGAAAAACTCAAATGACGAATATGTGATCGTATTCCTGAGAGGGGATTATGAAGTAAATGAGACAAAGCTGACCAATTACCTGGGAGAGAAAGTCCATCCTGCCGAGATCACTGCGGAAAGCGGAATTGCCGCCGGATTTACCGGACCTTATCAGCTAAAGGCAGATTGTCAGGTGATCTATGACTCTTCTCTGAAAGGGATCCAGTATCTGACCTGCGGTGCAAATGAGGAAAACTATCACTATAAAGGATTAAATATCCCAAGAGACCTGGGAGATGTAGACTATGCAGATGTGTCCAAGATCAAAACAGGAGGGATCTGCCCCTGCTGCGGCAAAAAGACCATTCAGGTAAAACGTGGTATCGAGGTGGGAAATATCTTCCAGCTTGGCACTAAATATACCAAGTCCATGAATATGACCTATACAGACGCCGACGGCTCTGTAAAATATCCGGTCATGGGCTGCTACGGCATCGGCGTAGGCCGTCTGGCAGCCTCTGTATGCGAGGCAAGGCACGATGACAACGGCCCTATCTGGCCTATTTCCATCGCTCCATGGCAGGTACATCTGTGCTGTATGCGTGTGGACCAGGAAGCCTGCAAAACTGCTGCAGACAGCTTATATGAAGATTTGCAGAAAGCCGGTGTGGAAGTGATCTATGATGACCGTGACATCCGGGCAGGGGCCATGTTTGCCGACGCAGACCTTTTGGGTGTTCCGGTCCGTGTGGTGGTAGGGCCCAAAAACCTGAAAAACGGCCAGCTGGAATTAGTAACCAGAGACAAAGGGATTTCCAAGCTCATAGACTTAGGAAATGCAGTGGCGGAAATCCAGGGAGTTATCCGGGAACTCTTTGAAGAGATCAATGCACAGGTAGAACCACGGAAGTAAAACTCCTTCCCCTTGGACATCCGGATCTGTATTTTCTGTTCGGGATCGGGATCTTTTACAGGTATCCCGATCCTGAACATTTTTGTTTCTGCTGATAACCTATCCATTCATTCCTTCATTCCTGATTTCATAGGTCTGCTTTTGAAAGTCCACCTGGACAGAAATTCCATTGGAGAAAACTGTCTTCTGTATCTGGGGATTCCCTTCAACAAATTCATGTCTTACCATCTCACATTTTCCCACCTTTTCATGAAGATCTGAAACAACCTTTGCTCTGGAGATACATTCTTCTAACGTCATTTCCACCCTGTCCTCAAAAGCTCCGTCTGTATTGGGATAAGCCCCCTCTCTCACCAGATAGGGTGCTCCGCCGTTTAGCAGGGCATAAAGCATATAATCTTCCTTTTCACTTACTTTCTCCATCATCCATGGCTGGATCACGCAGTCATGATAAACCAGATTATAAAGAGGCACCGGTATCCCCTGCTTAGGCGTACCAGGGGCACGCATCATAAAATCATAGGGCGCATAATGGCAGAACACCTGGCTTTGGACCGCCCAGTCATTGACCTCTTCCGAACTTGGAAGGATCCCCTTTTTCAAAAGATACTGGAAGCACAAGGCACGATGATCGTAGCATTCCTTTCTTGTCATACGGTGCAGCGGATTATCGCATTCATCTCCTTCGTTGCAGGTAAATACGTCCAGATATGCGCAGTCCAGCCGGATCCCGTGATCTTCCAGATCTTTAAAATTTCTTTTTACATAGTATGGGGCCTGGGTAGCGCAAAGATAGGACTGGGGGCCTCCCGCCCACCGCTTATGCCGTGGAATTGTTCCGTCCGGCAGACGGCAGGCAAAATTTTCATCAAAGCTGGAGGCTGACAGATGGTAATCTCTATACTGGTCGTGAATACCGAATAAATATCCGTATTCGTGCATAGTGTCCACCAGAGATTTCATTCCTTCCCATCCCCCTGCCGCTTTACATGCAGGGCTGTAATCCGGGTGGCGGTTATCATATCCCGGCTCTGCCCAGCCGTCTAAGTGGAGATACAGCTTCTCTACTCCCATCTCGTGGAGCTGCCTGATCTCCTGCTCCCTCCGGGCAAAGGTTGTCAGGCGGTTATTCTTCTCCGGTTTCTCAGGGTCATAAAAATCAGAATCCGGCTGTACAAATGTCTTGATTCCTTTATGTAAAAAGGCGCAGCCGATAAGCCGGTCTATTGATGGATTCCTTATGGCTTTTTCTGCCAGAGTCCGGAGCTTTCCCTGTTCCTCCGCATAATTTCTGTATGTCTTGCAGATAATATTATGATCGCACTGTTTCAGAAATGTATACTTAACAATGCGGCGGTAGTCTATCTTCCCAAGGCTGGGCTCAAAACGCATGGAAACCCTAGTATAAGACCCTCCTGCCGGATGTTCTGCCTGGTATCCGCTGTTCCACGGAGTCACGCACACTGCCAGGTACCCTTCCCCATCCCGGGTCTGGGCAAACCAGGGCATATAAGCCCCTGCTGTTCCGAACATCCCGTCAAATGCCGGAGTCTGAAACTCCACTTCCCAGGTATTTGGGATTAAAATTCCCTGCTGATGAGTCAGAAGGGTATACCAGCTTTCTTTTCTCTCTTCAAATTCCATAGGGCCTGGCCAAAAGACTTTCTTCACTTCCAGCCCTTCTTCTTGAAGGGGGATCCATTCGCAGTACACATCTCCTGTAGCCCCTTCCACCCAGACCAGGGTCTGAAATGTATAGGGCACGGCCTTTCCATCTTTTTCAAAGCCACCGTATGTACTTAATATCCCTTCTCCCACTCCGGTATGGAGCAGTTCATGGGTGATCTCCCCTGCGTCATGAAAAAATACATTTCCATTTTCGCATTCCATATATGGCGCATAGCTCCTGGCCCATCTCCACCGGCATCCGTCATCTTTCTGAAAAGAAAATCTCAAGGTCTCTTTATCAAATTCAATCTCCATCCCGCTTTTTGTAATTCTGTTCATGGCTGTTTTTCCTCTGGTCCCTTTCTCGTAAATACCCCCAGCGTACAAGAACCCCTTGTACACTGAGGGTATGCATGATTTATAAATACAATATCTAAGCATGGATGTCAAGAAAGAGTCTGTGGGATCTCAGCTTAATCTTTTTATCATATACAATATCCTGCCGGCACATTCCCGAATGGTCTGTTCTGACAGCAGTCCTTTTGCATAAGCTTCCCGGATATTTTTGTCATCTTCTGCATTTCCCGGCATGATAATGTCATTTCCTGCGGCTGCACATTCCCATGGTATACTTCCATCTTCGGGAACGGTAGTATTCCAGTCGCTCATGATCACGCCGTCAAAGCCCCATTCTTCTCTTGCCAGAACCGTGCATAAATCTCTGCTGTTGGCTGCATGAACCCCATTGATCAGGTTGTAGGAACTCATGATGGCCACCGGATTACTTTCTTTTATGGCAATCTCAAATCCCCGGAAATAGATTTCTCTGAGAGCCCGTTCTGAAACACAGGCATCTACTCCCATCCGGTTGTCTTCCTGATTATTGCAGGCAAAATGCTTAATGGTCACACCGCAGCCTTTTCGGCTCTGAACTCCCAAAGTCACTGCTGCCGCCAGTTTTCCGGACAGAAAGGGATCTTCTGAATAATATTCAAAATTCCGTCCGCACAGAGGATTTCTCTGGATATTCATCCCCGGAGCCAGCCAAAGATTGATATGGAATTCCTCCATTTCTTTTCCAATAGCCTCTCCAAATTCCTTCATCAATTCCAAATCCCAGGTCTGGGCCAGGGCAGTCCCTACAGGAAAGGCCGTACAGTACTGATAATATACATCTGCATTCTCATGATGCTTTTCCGGCTCTAAAAAGCCATTCTCCAAAGCCCCCAGCACGCCGATCCCGTAAACTTCCCCGGTCTTACGTTCCACCTGGTAGCTCTGTCTCAGACGGATCCCTGCCGGACCGTCTGCCATGATCATGGAAGGAATCCCATATTTTTCTTCCAGGGCCCGGGTAGTTTCTCCTGCAGAGCCCGGCACTCTGGTTCCCGCAGATCCCAGGTTGCTGGCTCCCCAGGTAATGTTTCCATACAAAAGAGGGAGCAGATCTTCCACTGGATGATCCTGGTCCGGCGGCGCCACATAAATTTTCTTCTCTTCCTTCATGGGCATAAACCGGTAGGAAGGAACAAAATCACTTTTCTCTTCTTTCCATAGATCCATTTCGTCGCCACTGGCTGCAGAAGGCTGTAAATCGGAAAAGTCCCTCTGTTTCGGGCAGACTCTGTGGGTATTCTCAATGACTTTTGTCTCAGACACAGTAATCTTGGCTGCCAATATAAGGGAAGCCCCGCTGTTTCCTATCCAAAGTCCGTAACTTCCTTTGTCAATGCTCCACTGATGGGATTCTTCCCTAAAGCTGGCCAGCTCCTTCTGTTCTATCCGGATCTTGATCTCCTGCTCCTGCCCCGGTTGAAGAAGCCCGGTCTTTGCAAAACCTGCCAGTCTTTTGTATTCTTTCCCTTCCCCGTTCTGAGGCGCTGTGATATAAACCTGCACCACTTCTCTTCCGCTGTAGCATTCTCCGGTATTCTTTACAGAAACGGTCAGCTCTATGTTTTTTTCTCCGATTTCCAGACCTTGAAATCCTATGGAAAAAGAAGTATAGGACAGTCCATATCCAAAAGGAAACAAGGGCCGTACAGAAAAGGTATCAAAATACCGGTAACCTATGTAAATGCCTTCTTTGTATTCATCTTTTTTCAGATCTCCATTCAGATAGCCGAAAGTCCGGGCTGAGGGATAGTCTTCATATCTTCTCGCCCAGGTTGATGTCAGCTTGCCTTCCGGCACCGCCTTTCCCAAAAGGATATCTGCAACTGCATAGCCCCCTTCCTGTCCCAGCTGGGAAATATACAAAACAGCCTGGATATTTTCTGCTTTCTCCAGAATATCCGTCAGCTCCACAGGCCCTCCGGAATTCAGGATCAGAATTACGGGAACCTGTTTTTCATGAAGATAAAGAAGGTCCTCTTCCTCATTCTGGCTCAGGTAATAGTCCCCTTTTTCCCTGCGCCGGTCCTTTCCTTCTCCGGATATACGGCTGATCACATAGATCACTGCTTTGGCTCCCTGGAGGTCCTTATCGGATATAAGGCGCCCTTCCGGCATTGCAAATGGATTTTCTGCATAAGCGTCAAAAGGATTCTCTGCCTTTTTGGCGTCTTCCAGGACTTTTTCTTTCCAGGTAAGTCTGGCATTTTCATAGCGGTTATGATAATCCCTGATCCAGTCTGTACTGGTGATAGTCACCCCGGCCTCTTCCAGGGCTCTGAGAATAGAAATATTTTCCCGGTTGTTCACATCTCCGGAGCCGGTTCCCCCTTTTACCGTCTTTTCTCCTCCTCTTCCAAGAAGAGCTACCGGCAAAGAAAGGGATAAAGGAAGGATCCCCTGATTTTTCAGAAGAACAATTCCTTTCTCCGCAGCCTTTCTCGCCAGTATCCGGTGTTCCTTTTCTCTCTTGGAAGGCTTATGATCCATAGTTCCACTGTATGTCCAATTTCCTGCTGTCATAGTTTTCCTCTCTCTATTTGTAATTGTAATAATAGAAGAAAAACGCCATAGTTTTCCTGACACAGCATAAAGGGAATGTCCTATGACGTTTTTCATATGTTTTTGATTCCTTATCCTTTTACACCGCCTAAGGTTACACCTTCGATAATGTATTTGGATAAGATCAGGTATACAAGAATGATCGGAACAATGGCCACTGTGATCATCATGTATATTTTTCCCATATCAAAGTTCATGTAGTCCGCTCCACGAAGGGTTGCGATCAAAATAGGAACTGTCATTTTGTCCTTTGACTGGATAACTAATGCGGGAACGAAGTAATTATTCCAGGATCCCACAAAAGTGAAGATCGCCTGAACAGCAATAGCCGGTTTCATGATCGGAAGGACGATCTTGTTAAAAGTTTTGAATTCTCCGGAACCGTCGATTCTTGCCGCTTCCACCAGCGAAAGAGGCAGGGAAGATTCCAGATAGCTGTACATAAAATAGAATACTGACGGTGAGGCAATGGAAGGTATGATCAACGGGAGAAGAGAGTCATACATTCCCATATTTGTGATCAACCGCAGAAATCCCATAGCTGTTACCTGGGTAGGCATTACCAGAATCGCCATAATAAAGGTAAAAGCGGCTTTCTTCATCTTAAAGTCATAGGCATAAAGTCCATATGCCGTCAATGAAGAAAAATATGTACATAAAGCCGCTGAGCAGGCGGAGACTACCAGGCTGTTGATAATTCCCTGAAACATAGGGAAGGTACCGTCATTAGCAACATTTTTTAAATTTTCCAGGAAATATTTTCCCGGCAGTGCCGAAAATCCTCTCTGAAGCTCAGCATGAGAACGGGTAGCATTGACGATCAGGATGTAGAAGAAAAACAGGCACAAAAATGAAAGTGCAATAAGAATCACATGGACAAAAATGCTCCATGCTCTCTGTGCTGCTTTTGATTTCATAACTTATCTCCTCCTTCTCGCTTCTTTTGCTTTTCTCTTTGCAGCAGCTTTCGATCCGTCCGGGTCTGAATCATTGGTCATCCTATATACAATAAAGCACAAAATACCGCTGATAATAAACAGGTATACAGACAGGGCACCTGCCATACCATAGTTTTTGCTCTTTAAGTGGCTGTTCAGGAACATGATCAATGTCATAGATGTTCTGTCCGGATTACCCTGTCCGTTAGTCAGGATCTGAGGTACATCAAACATCTGCAGACCGCCAATGATAGAAGTGATCAATGTGTAAGCCAGGATCGGCCTGATCAGAGGCAGAGTGATATAGAAAAATCTTTTCAGACCGCCGCAGCCATCCAGTTCTGAGGCTTCAAAAATATCCGGACTGATTCCCATGATAGCCGCCATAAGCATAATGGTGGTATTTCCGAACCACATAAGGAAGTTCATCAATCCGATCAAAGATCTGGTCCCAAAAACCGATCCCATAAAATCAATAGGTTCTTTGATCCATCCCAATGAGGTTAAAATAGAATTGATGGGTCCGTTAGTGGAAAACATGGCAAAGAACAGCATGGCAAAAGCTGAAGCCATGATCAGGTTGGGAAGGTAAATAATTACCTTAAAGGCCTGTTTTCCATGGATTTTCAGACGGATATCTGTAAACCAGCTGGCAAGAAGAAGGGCAATAACGATCTGGGGAATAAATCCGATCACCCACAGGATCAAGGTATTTCCTCCATATTTAAACATATCAGATTTCAGAAGGCTGATATAATTCTCCAGGCCTATGAAATTCGGCCCCACTTCTTTGATTCCTGAACGATAGTATTCAAAGAAACTGTACCGGATGGTATCTACCAGCGGAATCAGAGAAAAAATCAAAAAGCAGACAAAAAACGGAAGAATAAAAAGATATCCCCATTTTGCATAGCTGATGCTTTTACTCTTTTTTTTCATAAAACATCGTTCCTTTCTGTCAGAAGGCTGCCGCACCTTCTGTGCGGCAGCACTTTACCCTTTATTCCGGCCACTGTATTTCTGTAATATCCGGGTAACGTTCTTTAATTGCAGTTTCAAAGTTTTCTTTTGCTCTCTCGAAGTCAACATTTCCCTGGAAGTAATCGCTGAAAGCATTCTGAATCAGTTCCACACATCCCTGGTCGTAAGCAGAAAGAGGAGCAATCTCAATGTTTTCTGCTACCGGCACATAATATTTATAAGCATTTTGTCCCCCGAGGAATTCAGAAGAAAAGTTGGCGTCATCT
The DNA here is from genome assembly GCF_002161645.1 of Blautia sp. An46. Classification (NCBI taxonomy): domain Bacteria; kingdom Bacillati; phylum Bacillota; class Clostridia; order Lachnospirales; family Lachnospiraceae; genus Blautia; species Blautia sp. An46. The sequence continues at coordinate 44,028 of NZ_NFIF01000003.1, forward strand.
TCTGCCGCTTCAGACATACCGCTCTTTGTGTTGGTGAAATCCAGATAGTCTTTGGAGATCTGCAGGAGATTATCCTTATCTGCTGAAAGCGCCAGGATAATATCTTTTACATGTTCCGGATTGTCTGTTCCTGTGCAGGCATGGATATAAGAACCGCCCCAGTTATATTCCTGAGGAGGATTGGTAACTGCCCAGGCGCCTGCTTCGCCGTCCCAGTTAGGACTTAAAGTAAAATCAATTCCCCAAGGCGGAAGAAGGAATGCAAAAACTTTAGAAGCGGAACCCATCGCCTTATTCCAGTCGTCATTAAACTGGCCTTTTACCGTCTTATCATAATATCCTGCATCCAGCCATTCCTTGGAGGTTTCCACCCACTCCATAATCTGAGGATCTACTTTAAGAGTTGTTTCACCCTCTGCTACCCAAGGCTGAGAAATACTGTTTCCATAAAGACGGAAAGTATCTGCATAAGAAGAAAAGGTATAGTAGCCTTTTGCTTTTAATTCTTCAGCCGTAGTCTTTAATGTATCCCAGTCCTTTACTTTCTCTCCTACTGCTGCAGGATCATCTGTGCCAAATACATCTTTTGCAATATCTCTGCGGTATACCAGAAGTCCCGGACAGCACTGCCAGGTAGAACCTCTCTGTACCCCGTCCTGGTCAGAAGCTGTTACTTTCGTAAATTCATACTGATCTGCCAGATCCTTCTCAGGATCGATCCCCAGATCTGTAAGAGGCATAGCCACATCAGCCTCAGCGTCTGTGTACTTATACACATAGTCTGTTTCAGATAAGAAGATATCCACTTTATCATCTGCTGCTGCGTCCGCCTGATTCATCAGGGCCTCATCCAGCTTCTGCTGATACACACCGTCCTGGTTTGGGTTTACGATCCAGTGGATTTCCGTTCCATCCTTTAATGTTGTAACGGTTCCGTCTGCGGAAGTCTCTTCTACTTCAGGATAAACTGCCTCTACACGGGTACGGAACTCATCATTCCAGGTATAGATGTTGATAACCTTTCCTTCTTCTGTGCTTCCGGATCCTCCCTGTCCTGAATCAGAAGAACCGCCGCAGCCTGCCAGAGCGCCGGCCGCCATAATGCCTGCCAAAAGCATTGCAACCACTTTCTTTTTCATTACATATAACCTCCTGTTCATAATTCTTTCTGTGAGATGGCCCTCTCATTGAACATGACCAGATTATAGACGCTTTTCATTTTGGGATATATTAAAAATTTCAACAAAATGTCAGATTCATGACCCGTTTTGCAAAAAAACACATTCTATGTCATGATTCTGATATTTTTCTCAGATATCTGATTTTTGTAGAAAATAAATTCTTATATAATTCCCCTAAACAAATCTGAAAAAGGAAGGAGACCGAATATTGAAACCTTTATATTTCATCGATGACAAAGGCACTTTTACTGTACAGCAGCCGGAAAACATCAGTTATCTGTATTTTCCCCTGGCCTCAGAAGCCGGATTAAAAAGTGCCGTTACTCCCAATCTGGGCGGAGACTCCAAAATAGACCAGGATACCTTTCTTCTGGAACCGGTAAGTGCGGAAAACCTTCATAATAACCGTTCCTGCCGCAATTTCTGGTTTGCAGTAAAGAATTCCGGCGTTTACTCTGCAGCAGGCGTCTCCAGCGGACAGGAGAACCAGAAATTTTCTTCTCTCCAGGATAACAGTGAACTGACTGCCGGCTTTATGTGGCAGTCTGTAAGACGAACTTCCAGATCATTGCAGTTAGAGTCCACCGTTACTTCTTTTATTCCAAAGGACTGTAATGGGGAAATCATGTATGTCACTGTAAAAAATCTTTCCAAAGAAAAGCAAGAGCTGCTTCCCTATGCCGCAATTCCTGTTTACGGACGCAGCGCTGATAATATACGGGATCACCGGCATGTAACCTCTCTTCTCCACCGTATCAGAACCGACGAATCCGGTATTCTTGTATGCCCCACCATGTCCTTTGATGAGCGGGGCCATCAGCCTAATCACAAAATTTATTATGTGAAAGGCTGCAGTGGAAAGGGAGAATTACCTGAAAGTTTTTATCCCACAACAGAGGCTTTCCTGGGCGAAGGCGGCAGTTTCACCCATCCCCGGGCTGTCTATGAAGGAGCCCCCGGCTGTCCCCCATTTACAAGGATCGATGGACGGGAGGCCATGGGCGCTTTCCGTTTTCCTACATTAATCCTGGATCCCGGAGAAGAGGCCAGCTATATCCTTATGCTTGGCGTTGCCGATCAGGAAGAGGAAATCGATCAGCTCTTTGAAAAATGCAATACTGCTGGCAAAACAGAGGCTCTTTTAGAAGAAACAAAAGTTTACTGGCAGAAAAAGGTAAATGTGAGCTTCCATACAGGAGACAGGGATTTTGATAATTATATGAAATGGGTATGTTTCCAGCCATTTCTCCGTCGCCTCTTTGGCTGTTCTTTTCTTCCTCACCATGATTATGGAAGAGGTGGCCGGGGATGGCGGGATCTGTGGCAGGACTGCCTCTCTCTTCTGTTAATGGATCCTAAAGACGTAGGAATGATGATTGAGAAAAATTTTTCCGGAGTCCGCATTGACGGCACTAACGCTACCATCATAGGAGCCGGAGACGGAAACTTTATCGCAGACCGAAACGGAATCGCCCGTGTATGGATGGACCATGGTCTCTGGCCGCAGATGACCACCAAGCTTTATATTGATCAGACGGGAGATATCCGGATTCTCACAAGGCAGGTTCCTTATTTTAAAGACGGACAGGCCCGGAGAGGGACCGAGCTGGATACCCTCTGGACAGAAAGCCAGGGAAACCTTCAAATGACCGGCCAGGAACAGATCTACACCGGAAGTATCCTGGAGCATCTGCTGATCCAGCAGCTCACCGCTTTTTATGAGGTGGGAGAACACAATATCTGCCGGCTCCGGGGAGCAGACTGGAATGACGCCTTAGACATGGCATCAGAAAGAGGAGAAAGTGTAGCTTTCACCTGTGCCTATGCTGGGAATCTCCGGGAACTGGCTGAGCTGATCCGTGCTTTAGCAGACACCGGATCTGTCAAAACCACAGACCTGTTGGAAGAGCTGGAAGTTTTACTTAAGGATGATAAAGAACTTTACGATAATATCAGCGAGAAGCAGCAGGTCCTGGCCCGCTTTACTTCCCTGTGCCGCCATCATGTCAGCGGCAGACGAAAAACATTTTCTCTCCTGTCTCTTGCTGAAAATCTTGAGCACAAAGCCCAATGGCTGTCCGGGCACATCCGGAAACAGGAATGGATCCAGGCCGGCCAGGGAGAAGGCTGGTTCAACAGTTACTATGACAATCACGGCCAGGCTGTAGAAGGTATCCTGGAAGACCAGGTACGAATGATGCTTACAGGGCAGGTTTTCGCCATTATGGGAAAAGTAGCCGAGGACCCTCAGATCAGAAGCATTATAAAAAGCGCCGATCATTACTTATATGAAAAGGAAATCGGAGGATACCGGCTGAATACAGATTTCCATGAATTAAAATTTGACCTTGGCCGGATGTTTGGATTTGCCTATGGGGAAAAGGAAAACGGAGCTGTATTCTCTCATATGGCTGTCATGTATGGAAATGCCTTATATCGCCGTGGCTATGCAAAGGAAGGCTGGAAAGTCCTGAAATCTCTGTCTGATACAGCTCTGGATTTTAACACCAGCCGGATCTATCCTGGGATTCCCGAATATTTCCGTTCAGATGGCCGGGGCATGTACCACTATCTTACAGGAGCCGCCAGCTGGTATATGCTGACCATGGTCACACAGGTCTTCGGCGTCCGGGGAGAAGGCGGGGATCTTATCATCGCTCCCAAACTTCTGGCAGAGCAATTTGACAGCCAGGGAAAAGCTTCCATCCGGATCTCTTTTGCCAATAGAACTTTAGATGTCATCTTCGAGAATGCAGACAGAAAAGACTATGGTAACTATACCCTTGCTTCCGCTGTCTGTGAAGGCAGGGAACTTCCTGTTGTTGATAATTCTTATGGGGTTCTCTCCCAAAAAACACTGGATAGTCTTGGAGATGGGTTGCATTCTGTCACTATAAAACTTATTTAAATAGAAATTGAAAGGCAGGTATTCATAATGAAATACGGATATTTTGATGATAAAAACCGAGAATATGTAATTGAACGGCCGGATACCCCGGCTCCCTGGGTGAATTATCTGGGTTCTCCTGAATATGGAGCTATCATCTCCAACAATGCAGGAGGATACAGTTTCGCCAAATCGGGCGCTAATGGAAGGATCCTCCGATATGTATTCAATAATTTCGATCAGCCGGGACGATACCTCTATATCCGGGATAACCAGTCAAAGGATTACTGGTCTGCTTCCTGGCAGCCGGTAGGAAAAGATCTGGACAGATATGACAGCCAGTGCCGTCATGGTCTGGGCTATACAAAAATGACTGCTTCCTATGCCGGGATCCGTTCCGAAGCTCTCTATTATGTTCCTCTTGGAAAAACCTATGAAGTATGGGGGCTTACAGTGACCAATGAGTCTTCTGAGTCCCGGGAACTTACTTTAACCGGATACGGAGAATTTACCAATCACAGCAATTACGAGCAGGATCAGGTCAATCTTCAGTACTCTCTTTTTATAACCAGGACCCTGTTCCGGAATAATTCCATTATCCAACAGATACACGGAAACCTGGATGCCCAGCCGGAGGACAGGCTTGTAGATGAAAAAAATGTCACAGAACGGTTTTTCGGTCTGGCAGGGGAAAACGTTTCTTCCTACTGCGGAGACAAGGATGTTTTCCTTGGAAAATATCACGGATATGGAAATCCCCAGGGTATAGTGTCCGGAGATCTGGGAAATGTTACCAGTTATAATGAAAATTCCTGCGGCGCTCTCTCCTGCATCGTGACGTTACAGCCGGGAGAATCCAAAACCATCCTCTTTGTCCTGGGAATGGATTCCTCTGAAAAGTGTGCAGAAATTCTGGCTTCCTACAAAAATCCACAGGAACAGATCCTCCAGGAGGTTGAAACGCTGAAAGCAGACTGGAACGGCAGACTGGATCATCTCCAGGTAAAGACTCCCAGTCCTGCCTTTAACACTATGATCAATACCTGGAATGCCTATAACTGCTTCATAACCTTCATCTGGTCCCGGGCTGCCTCTTTCATCTACTGCGGTCTGCGCAACGGATACGGCTACCGTGACACAGTGCAGGATATCCAGGGGATCATCCATCTTTCCCCGGAGATGGCGGCTGAAAAAATACGTTTCATGCTGTCTGCCCAGGTAAACAACGGGGGAGGACTTCCTCTTGTAAAGTTCACCCATAACCCGGGACATGAAGATACTCCTGACGATCCTTCCTATGTACAGGCTACGGGACATCCCGCATACCGGGCAGACGATGCCCTTTGGCTGTTCCCTACAGTCTATAAATATATTTCCGAGACAGGAAATACCGGCTTTCTGGATGAAGTCATCCCCTTTGCCAATAAAGAGGAGGGCAGTGTCTATGAACATCTGAAACGGGCGATCCAGTTCTCCTTGGATCATCTGGGACCTCATGGCATGCCGGCAGGATTGTATGCAGACTGGAATGACTGTCTCCGTCTGGGCGCTCAGGGAGAGTCTTCTTTTGTTGCCCTGCAGTTCTACTATGCACTAACATTAATGAAGAAATTTGCTCTCCATAAAAAAGACGACCAGTATCTCCGTTTTCTGGAAGAGACTCAGAAAAGCATGGAAGAAAAGATCCATACTCTGTGCTGGGACAAAGACCGCTTTATCCGGGGATATACCGAATCCGGAGACCGGATCGGGGCTGCCGAAGATCCTGAGGCTAACTTCTGGCTGAATCCTCAGAGCTGGGCAGTGATCAGCGGCCTGGCTACCGAAGACCAGGGAGATCTTATCATGGAAAATGTCCATAAACGTCTCAATACCCAATACGGAGCCATCCTTATGGATCCTCCTTATCACGCTCATGCCTTCGACGGCGCTCTGGCAGTGATCTATAATCAGGGCGTAAAAGAAAATGCCGGTATCTTCTCTCAGTCTCAGGGATGGCTGATCCTGGCAGAGGCTCTGAAGGGACATGGAGAACGGGCATTTGAATATTTCCTGGAAAATGCTCCGGCAGCCCAGAATGACCAGGCAGAAATCCGCCGTCTGGAGCCCTACTGCTACGGTCAGTTTACAGAGGGCCGGGCCAGCAGCCACTTTGGCCGGTCTCATGTCCACTGGCTCACAGGTACCGCCTCAACGGTTATGGTCGGATGTGTAGAAGGTATTTTAGGACTCCGTCCCGATCTGGAGGGTATCCGGATCTCCCCTTCTGTTCCGAAGGACTGGGATCATTTTGAGATCCGCAAAGATTTCCGTGGAAGGAAACTGCATATTTCTGTAGAGAATCCTTCCGGTCATGAATCCGGATGTGTAAAGCTGCTCTTAAACGGCAAAGAACTGGAGGATAATTATATCCCGGAAAAATTGCTTCTGGATGAAAATGAAATCACTCTGATCCTTTAAAAAACAGCACCGGATAAGGCCTGCACAGAAAGCCTTATCCGGTGCTGTTTCCACTTCTTATGGTTCAGACTCTGTTTCTTTTGTAATATCCCACTGTACCATATAATATTCGTCCCGATACTTTTTCGGAGTCATTCCAACTACCTCACGGAACTGCTGGATAAAATGGCTCTGGGAAGAAAAAGCCAGACGGTTTGCAATTTCTATCATGGAATAATCACTGTATCTCAGCATGTTCTTTGCCATTTCAATTTTTTGTTTTCGTATATATGCGCTGACGGATTCTCCAGTCTCTTTTTTAAACAGCCTGGAAAGATAGCTGGCAGAAACCCCCAGCTCATCAGCCAGATCTTCAATGGTGATCCGCTCCTTAATATGGGAATATATATACTCTTTGCAGACATTAATATGTCTGGAATTGGTATCGCTGCGGAAATATTTCCGCATTTTTTCCGTATAATCCATGACCATCTCGTCATGAAGCTTCTGGACCTGTTCTTTTGTGGAAATATCGTCCAGTTTCTGAATATAAAAGTCGCTAAGCCTGAAAGCCTGTTCCAGCTCCATGCCATTTTGCCTGCACAGACGGGTGATCATAGCCGTTGTGATTACGAAGTGATATTTCAGATTTATCACGGGGTCTTTCGATAAAACGCCTACACCTTCCTCTTCCACAAATCGACCTTGTTCACAGTTTTTCTTTACCTGCTCTACGTCTCCGCTGGCCACAGCCCGGTAGAATAAAAATTCCTCTGTGGGCTCCCGGTGCTCCATCTCATCTATATCATCATCTGCCTCTAGCAGAAGCCACTCATCCTTATAAGCCATAAATTACGCCCTCCTCTAAACAGATTTTTCCCTTCTGTTCATTATACAGGAAATATGAGATCTTTTTCAATTCTTACAATAACAAAAAGTCCCTGGGCTTTGCTGAGTTTTCCGTATAAATAATCCATATCTATATAGCTTTTCTTAATCAGAAAATTGTGGAAACTCATAGGTCATGAAACTTTTGGCAAAACTCACGCCATTATTTCCTCCGGTGCCGGATTCTTCCAGCTTCCTGTCCGGATTTGGACCAACAGTGAAGTTGCAGACATCCATTTGCGTTAACTCTTTTTACTGTAAGCGCGGTATTCCATAGGCGTAACTCCAAATTTTCGCTTAAATACCCTGTTAAAATATGAAATATTATTAAACCCTGACTCCAGAGCAATGCTGGTCACAGAGAGATTTGTTTCCGCAAGCTGGCGGGAAGCCATTTCCAGCCGATACTGATTGAGATATTCAATACTGGTCATATTCATATGCCGTTTAAAAAAACGCATAAAATGGTACTCACTGAAATGACAGAGCTCTGCCAGCTCCTTTACGGTAATCCCCTGCTGATAATGATCCTGGATAAACTGCAGCACCAGCTTCAGCTTCTCTGTAATCTCTCTGTGTTCCTGGCTGCTCCGCTGATACGGTACCTGGCTGTACAGCAGGAAAAACAAATGGAGAAGCTCCGACTTAATCTCCAGTTCATAGCCAAGGGGCTTTTGAAGAAAGGTCTGCCGGATTTTCTCAAAGGATTCCCCAAGGAGCCTGGCCATGGAATCTTCTGCCGGAAGATATACAGGAAAACGAAGCATTCCACTGATCAAAGGGGCAAAAAATTCTGTAGTACAAGAGTCTGTTCTTTGACTCTCCAGCATATCCAGGCAAAAAACAAAGCTGTCTGTAATAAATTCTGTCTCAGGCTGTTCGCCAGTTCCATGAAGCATTCCTGGAGGAAGGATCAGAATATCCCCCTGACTGATTTTATAGGGATGAAGATTAATCTGATAGATGCAGGTGCCTTTCTGCACCAGAGTAATCTCAAATTCCTCATGCCAGTGTACCGGCAGGTTACTGATTCCAAGAGGAAAAACACAGTGATAGTATTCCAGGGGGAACATGGCAGAACCATGCTGCACCGCCTCAAACAGGTTAGGGTTTTGTTTCATAAATAATCTCCTTTGACAGCAGGATTGTGTTAGAAAAAGCTGGAAATATGCAAGAAAATCCCTTCTGCTGCCGCTATAATAATATCATAAGGCATTAAACTGTGTCAAAGCAGCAGAAAGGAGATAAAGATGATCCATAAATTTCGTTTCGGAAATCCGCTGAATACAGAGGCGGTAGTAGAAAACTACCCCGTTGAAGAAGGTAAGATCCCTTGTATAGAAGTAAAAGAAGGAGAAAAAATTTCCTTTAAAATGACTAAAGGGAGGCCGGTATATGGCCTGGGCGAGCAGGTCCGGGGCATTAATAAAAGGGGCTGGATCTATACCAGTGACTGCACCGATGACCCTAACCATCGAGAAGACACCCATTCTCTCTATGCGGCCCATAATTTTCTGATATTTGCCGAAAAAAAGCCCTTCGGAATCTTCCTGGACAATCCTGGAAAAGTCACCTTTGACCTGGGGTATACTCAGCAAGATACTGCGGAGATTACCATGGATAACTGGGACATGGACCTGTATTATATAGACGGAAAGAATCTCAAAGACATTGTGCATCAGTTCCGCCGTATGATCGGACGGAGCTATATCCCGCCCAAATGGGCTTTTGGCTTTGGTCAGAGCCGCTGGGGTTATAAATCTGAAGAAGACATCCGAGAAGTAGAACGCCGGTATCGGGAACTGGATATTCCCCTGGACAGCATCTACCTGGATATCGACTATATGGAGCGATTTAAAGATTTTACTTTGAACGATGAAACTTTCCCCAATTTCCCGGAATTTGTAAAAGAAATGCAGGAAAAGCATATTCATCTGGTTCCTATCATTGATGCCGGAGTTAAAATTGAAGAAGGCTATCCTGTTTATGAAGAAGGGGTAGAAAAAGGCTATTTCTGCAAAGATGAAGAAGGAAAAGACTTTGTTGCTGCCGTATGGCCGGGACGGGTACACTTCCCGGATATGCTGAATCCGGAAGCCCGCCGCTGGTTTGGTCTGAAGTATAAATTTCTTCTGGAACAGGGCATTGATGGATTCTGGAATGATATGAACGAGCCTGCTATTTTCTACTCAGAAAAGCGGCTGGAAAAAGTATTCGATGAACTGGAAACTTTCCGGGGAAAAAATCAGGACCTGATGACTCATTTTCACTTTAAAGATCTGGTCCTGGGACTTGCTAATAATCCGGAAGATTACCGCAGCTTTTACCATAATTTCAATGGAGAGGGAACTCCTGTGCGTCACGATAAAGTCCATAATCTGTATGGATACAATATGACCCGTGCAGCCGGAGAAGCCTTTGAGGAACTGGAGCCTGACAAGAGAATCCTCATGTTCTCCCGCTCTTCCTATATTGGAATGCATCGATACGGCGGAATCTGGCAGGGTGACAACCTGTCCTGGTGGTCTCATCTGCTGCTGAACATCAAAATGATGCCTTCTCTGAATATGTGTGGATTTTTGTACACTGGTGCAGACCTGGGCGGCTTCGGTGCTGACACAACAGAGGACCTGGTGCTGCGCTGGATGCAGTTCGGCCTCTTTACTCCTCTGATGAGGAACCATTCCGCCCTGGGAACCCGTGAACAGGAACTGTATCAGTTCTCAAACAGTAAAGCCTGCGGAAATATGATAAAAATCCGCTACAGTCTCCTGCCTTATTTATACAGTGAATACATGAAAGCTGCCCTGAGAGATGAGATGATGTTCCGCCCCCTGGCCTTTGATTATCCTGAAGATTCTTTTGCAGATCAGGTAGAAGATCAGTTGATGGTAGGTGACAGTATCATGGTGGCTCCGGTCCATGAGCAGAATGCTGCTGGCCGCTATGTATATCTGCCGGAAGATATGATGCTGGTGACTATGCGGACTCCAGAAGACTATGATGTCCGGGTCATGGAAAAAGGCCATCACTACGTACCCGCAGCCATGGAAGAACTGATTTTCTTTATCCGGAAAAATCATGTGATTCCTGTGGCAAAAAGCGCAAGAAGCGTATCGGATATGGATTTTGAACATCTGGATCTGTTGGGATATGTTACAGACAAAGCAGCTTATGAGCTGTACGATGACGACGGAAACAGCAAAGACTATGAAAATCCGAAACACTTTACAGAGGTAATCGTCTGCAGCAACGGAAATATTTCTCAAAATGGAAAACTGAAAAAAGCATTTGGAAAGTTTAACGGTATCCGCTAAATCTTTAAGGAACTGTCACATTAATCAAAATCGAGAATATGCGACAGTTCCTTATTACTATCTTTCTCTATTCCCTGTGAAATACAAAAAGTTCATCTACCCGTATCTGAAGCTCCATTGCCAGACGAAAGGCCAGCGAAAGAGTTGGATCATATTTATTATTCTCTATGGCATTTACCGTCTGTCTGGACACACCGCATTTTTTTGCCAGCTCTTCCTGGGAAATCCCCAGCCCTTTCCGGATTTCTCTGATTCTGTTTTCCATATTATCCACCGTGCCTTTTCTTGAAAAATAACAGTGCGCCGAAATAAACAATCCCTGTAGCTGTTAAATGGACAAAAGGATTGATCGCCATTTCCTGTCCGCTGGCAATACTTTCAATGACCTCGATTATCAAAGCACCTGTCATGCCAAGAAGGGTAAAAGCACTGGCTTTCCATACAATAACCTGCCCTCTTTCGTCTCCAGGCCGGACCAGAGATATGATCATAAGAATATCCAGCACGGCAAAAATCAATAATACAGCCACAAAAATAATCGTTGCAACAACTGCTTTGTCCATAAAAATCCCCCTTAACTTCTAATATGTCAAATCCTTTTTACATTTTCAGTATAGTGCTTATGATACAAAATGTCAAACTCTTTTTACACTAAAGATTTTCAAAGCTTCTCCTGTCTTCTTCTATCATTTTTCCCTGCCCTATGCTATGATGAGTATATCTTATAAGTCTTGCACGAGGAGGCCTTCCATGGAAATTTCTTTTCTTCAGATACAGAATTTTAAATCCATAGAAAACATGATCATCCGGGATATCGGATCTGCCTTGATTTTAGTGGGACAAAACAGTGTAGGGAAGTCTTCTGTCCTTCAGGCTGTTGCCGCTGCCATGGGAGAATATCGCCCTTCTGCTTCTGATTTTAACCTTCAGAAGCAGAACATTGAAATTTCTATTTCCCTCTCCCTGACCTCCCGGGATCTGGAACTTCTATTTCAGGCAAAAAAAGTCAGCTCCTATAAACGGTGGGACTCCTGGTATCGGGATTTCTGTCAGAAACTTCCCTCTTTCCAAAAGGATGTGCTGACCTTTACCTATATTTCCAATCAGAATGGCAGTATCCGGTACCATGACGGTTTTCATAAAAACAACCGTTACATTCCCCAGCTTCTTCCCTCTGTCTATTTTCTGGACAGTGAAAGGAATCTGGAAAAGGTCCAGCACAATCTCCTGTCCTTTACCGAGGATGATCTGCTGAATCAGATGCGTATGGACTGCTGCCTTTTCGACCCTATGAAAAAGTGTACCCACTGTTTTTCCTGTATTGGCCTTCTGAACAGGAAAACCCCGGAAGAGCTGAACGCCTTCGAAACAGAAAAGCTTCTGGAATATAAACTGTATCATATGAATCTGAAAGATTTTTCAGACAAGGTAAACCAGTATTTCGGAAAAAACAGCGGTTACCATGGGGAGATTACCTATGACCTTACCAGCCATACGGGAGAGCTTTTCCAGGTTCAGGGATATATCCGGCAGAGAAACCATGAAGATCCTTTTCCCGTATCTCAACTGGGAGAAGGCATGCGGAGCATTTACCTTTTGTCTCTTCTGGAAGCCTACATGGAAGAAGAGGACCGGCTTCCTGCCCTTCTCCTTATGGAAGATCCGGAAATCTTTCTTCATCCTCAGCTTCAAAAGACTTCCAGCGAAATCCTTTACCGGCTTTCCAAAAAGTGCCAGGTAATTTTTTCCACCCACTCTCCCAATCTGCTGTCCCCATTTAACAGCCGGCAGATACGGCAGATTGTTCTCGATGAAAAAGGTCTTCCCAGCCTTCGGGAAAAGACCAGCCTCTCACGGGTCCTGGAAGATCTGGGCTACTCTGCGGGAGATCTCCTGGGTGTGGATTTTGTTTTTATCGTAGAGGGAAAGCAGGACAAAAGCCGCCTTCCTCTTCTTCTGGAAAAATACTATTCCGAAATCTACAACGAAGACGGCAGTCTCTCACGGATTTCTATTATAACTACTAATAGCTGTACCAACATCAAGACCTATGCAAACCTGAAATACATGAACCAGGTGTACCTGAAGGATCAGTTTCTCATGATCCGGGACGGAGACGGGAAAGACCACGAAGAGCTGGTCCGCTCCCTGTGCAGGTACTACGAAGAGCGGAATCTGGAAGATGTAGACCGCCTGCCCAGAGTGACGTCGAAAAACGTGCTGGTCCTGAAATATTATTCTTTTGAAAATTATTTTTTGAATCCGGAGGTTATGGCCAGGCTTGATATCCTTCCTAAGCCGGAAGATTTCTATAAAATCCTTCTGGAAAAATGGACGGAATATCTCCATCGCACCCGGAGCGGACGCCACCTCACTCAGGTTCTGGGACATAATCTGGAAACGGAAGAAGATATTAAGGAGAATATGGAAGAGATTAAAATCTATATCCGAGGCCACGATCTTTACAATATCTTCTACGGCCCATACAAAAAACAGGAGACTGACCTCTTAAGAAAATACATAGACCTGGCTCCCAGGAAAGATTTTCAGGATATACTGGATGCTATTGAAAAGATACCCTTTTTTGAAAACAGGAAGCGGACGTGAATATTCAGGAACAAAAATTTCTACTTGCATTATTTCTATATTTATGATAGTTTAAAGAAAAGAAGCGGTTTTCTACCGTACAGTCATGGTGACTCAAGCGGCTTACTCGCTTCTTTTTTTATATTTATTACATCATATAAAAATAATCCATCTAAAGTCATCCTTCCATTCTTTTAAATCATGTACACATTTAAACTCTTTATTGTCTTGAAGAAAGTTAGTGATTTCATGTTCAAATTCATCATGATTTAAACACGAAAAAAATTTCATATTTAAATCAAAATTTTGAAGACATTTTTCTTTATATTCAAGACACCATTCATCTGTATAATATTTCCCAGTTTCATCAGTATAAGCATCTCTTATAACTAAATATGGGCTTTTGTTAAAAGAAGATTTATTATTGATAAATGCATACTTTTCCCTTGTTAGTTCTAGGCCATATTTTCCAGAACGTACAGTTACACCAAAATGTTCCATAGTAAGCCTCTATTAATTTTACCTTATTCCATTCTATATAGACAACGGACAGCAAAACTCTTCATTAATATATAGAAAAACGGGCAAGAATCTTTTAGCCTCTTACCCGTTTTCTGCTGCTCGCTTATCTAACTGTCATTAAGTTACTTTCTCTTCAGCAATATCTTATTTGAAATACTCCACTCCGGACTCGAAGATCTTCATGTCCTGCTCTCCGTAGATATTAATGGCTACGCCGTCGCCTCTTCTTTCGGAATGAGCCATCTTACCCAGAACACGTCCGTCAGGGCTGGTGATTCCTTCGATAGCACAGTAGGAACCGTTTACATTCCATTCTTCGTCCATAGTAATGTTTCCATTCAGGTCGCAGTACTGAGTAGCCACCTGGCCGTTCTCAAAGAGTTTCTTCAGCCATTCTTCGTTAGCTACGAACCGTCCTTCACCGTGGGAAGCCGGATTGGTGTAAACTTTTCCAAGCTCTGCCTTTAACAGCCATGGGGATTTGTTTGTCACCACTTTGGTGTAAACCATCTTGGAAATATGACGTCCAATGGTATTAAAGGTCAGTGTAGGAGATTCTTCTGTCTGTCCCATGATCTCACCGTAGGGAACCAGTCCCAGCTTGATCAGGGCCTGGAAGCCGTTGCAGATACCAAGAGCCAGTCCATCTCTCTCATTTAACAGACGCATAACTGCTTCTTTGATCTTTGCATTCTGGAAAGCTGTCGCAAAGAACTTGGCAGATCCATCAGGCTCGTCACCGGCGGAGAATCCGCCTGGGAACATGATCATCTGTGCCTGGTCAATGGCTTTTTCAAAGACTTCCACGGAATCACGGATGTGCTCCGCATCCAGATTCTTGAATACCTTGGTAATAACCTTTGCTCCCGCTCTTTCAAATGCCTTTGTGCTGTCGTACTCGCAGTTGGTTCCCGGGAATACAGGAATGAACACTGTGGGCTGAGCGATTTTGTGGGAACAGATGTGTACGTCCTTGGTGTCATAGAGACCCTTATCCATACTTTTGGTAGCATCATCTGTTTCAGAGCCGGAACGTGTCTTAAAGACTTTCTCCAAAGGCGCTTTCCAGGTTTCCAGAGCTTCTGCCATGGTGATCTTCATATCTTTATATTCCAGGCAGGCGGTATCTGTCACTTCACCGATCACAGTATAGGTAATGGCCAGTTCTCCTACCTTTCCATCTGCCACTTCACAGATAATATCTCCAAATCCAGGTGAGAACAGGTCTCTCTCATCTACATTATGTTCAATCTTCACGCCTTTCTGATTACCAAAAGCCATTTTGGAAACAGCGGCGGCAATGCCATGACGGTCCAGAGCATATGCAGAGAGGATTCTTCCTGCCTGAACGTCTTCTCTGAATTTACCATACTGTTCCTTCAGGGCCTCAAAATCCGGAAGGTCATAGGCAGCTTTGGGCATTCTCAGCCATACCAGCTTGCTTCCTGTTTTCTTCAGCTCCGGTGTGATAATATCTTTTTCTTTTGCCACGTCCACAGCAAAGGATACCAGAGTAGGCGGTACATCGATATCATTAAAGGTTCCTGACATAGAGTCCTTGCCGCCGATAGAAGGAAGTCCAAAGCCAAGCTGTGCCGCATAAGCTCCCAGAAGAGCAGCGAAAGGCTGACTCCAGCGGTGAGGATCTTCGGTCATTCTCCGGAAATATTCCTGGAAGGTAAAGCGGATCTTGCTGTAATCTCCGCCGGAAGCTACGATTCTTGCCACAGATTCTGTCACAGCGTAAACAGCTCCGTGATAAGGACTCCAGCTTGACAGATAAGGATCAAAGCCATAGCTCATCATAGTAACAGTCTCGGTCTTGCCGTTCTGGACCGGAACTTTTGCAACCATGGTCTGGGTTTCTGTAAGCTGATATTTTCCGCCATAAGGCATAAATACGCTTCCTGCACCGATAGAGCCGTCAAACATCTCCACCAGTCCCTTCTGGGAGCAGGTGTTCAGGTCTGAAAGTGTATCCAGCCATTTCTTTTTCACATCTCCGATATCAGAAGCCCTGTCTAAAACATTTCCTTCTTTGTTAGGAACCTCTACATATACATCAGTCTCCTGATGAGCGCCATTAGTATCCAGGAATGCTCTGGACAGATCTACAATCGTATTTCCTCTCCAGTTCATCACCAGTCTGGGACTCTCTGTAACAACAGCCACAGGTACAGCCTCAAGGTTTTCCTCCTGGGCATAGCCAAGGAAGGTATCTACATCTTTGGGATCTATCACTACTGCCATACGTTCCTGAGACTCAGAAATAGCAATTTCTGTACCATCCAGGCCGGCATATTTCTTCGGCACCTTGTCCAGATCGATCTTCAGACCTGCTGCCAGTTCGCCGATGGCAACAGACACGCCCCCTGCACCGAAATCGTTGCACTTCTTAATAATCTTGCTGACTTCTTCTCTGCGGAACAGTCTCTGGATTTTTCTCTCAGTAGGAGCATTTCCTTTCTGTACTTCTGCGCCGCAGGTCTCAATAGATTCCTCTGTATGGACTTTGGAAGAACCGGTAGCTCCGCCGCAGCCGTCACGGCCTGTACGTCCTCCCAGAAGGATGATGATATCTCCTGGATCTGAGGTTTCACGGATAACGGCTCTTCTTGGAGCAGCTCCCATAACAGCGCCGATCTCCATACGTTTTGCTACATAATTCGGATGATAGATTTCTTTTACATAACCGGTAGCCAGACCGATCTGGTTTCCATAGGAAGAATATCCTTCTGCAGCTCCTCTGACCAGCTTTTTCTGAGGAAGTTTTCCCTTCATGGTATCTTTCACAGATACGGTAGGATCTGCTGCGCCGGTCACACGCATAGCCTGATATACATAGGTACGTCCGGACAGCGGGTCACGGATAGCTCCGCCAAGACAGGTAGCTGCGCCTCCG
The DNA here is from genome assembly GCF_002161645.1 of Blautia sp. An46. Taxonomy (NCBI): domain Bacteria; kingdom Bacillati; phylum Bacillota; class Clostridia; order Lachnospirales; family Lachnospiraceae; genus Blautia; species Blautia sp. An46. The sequence continues at coordinate 60,750 of NZ_NFIF01000003.1, forward strand.
AAAGGCTCGATCTCTGTAGGATGGTTGTGTGTCTCATTCTTAAAGTTGATGAGCCACTCCTCTTCCTTTCCATCTACGTCTACAGGAACTACAATAGAGCAGGCGTTGATCTCTTCAGATTCTTCCTGATCCTGAAGCTTGCCTTCTGCCTTTAATTTCTTCATGGCCATCAAAGCCAGATCCATCAGGCAGACAAATTTGTCATCTCTGTCTTTATAGATCACCTGGCGGTCTGCCAGATATTTCTCATAGGTTTTTACAATAGGCTCTTTATAGTCTCCTTCTCCGAACTCTACATTTTTCAGCTCTGTAGAGAAGGTGGTATGACGGCAGTGATCGGACCAGTAGGTATCCAGCACCCGGATTTCCGTCATGGAAGGATCTCTCTTTTCTTCTGTCTTAAAATAGTTCTGAATATGGAGGAAATCCTTGAAGGTCATAGCCAGATTCAGAGAAGTATAAAGCTCTTTTAAGGCCTCCTCTTTCATTTCTGCAAATCCTTCAAAGATCTTTACATCTTCCGGCTCGTCAAACTTGGTCACCAGAGTCTCCGGCTTTACTGCCTCTGCTTCTCTGGAATCTACCGGGTTAATGCAGTGATTCTTAATAGCCTCCAGCTCTTCATCGGAAACATTTCCCTCAATTACATAGGTAGTAGCAGAACGGATGATGGGCTGTTCATCTTCTTTCAGGAACTGGATACACTGTACTGCAGAATCCGCTCTCTGATCGAACTGTCCCGGCAGATACTCCACAGAAAAAATCCTGGAGCCCTCTGCTGCTTCAAAGGTTTCCTTATATAAATCATCTACAGGCGGCTCAGAAAATACACAGGTGCAGGCCTTCTCAAATACCTCATCAGAAATATTTTCCACATCGTACCGGATCAGCACACGGACGCCGGTAACGTCTCCGATTCCCAGATAACTTTTAATCTCATGTCTCAGCTCTTTGGCCTTTACCGCAAAATCCGGTTTTTTCTCTACATAGACACGCCTTACTTCGCTCATGTAAGCTCCTTTCTGCCCCTGGGGCAATAACATTTGTATAGCACTCTATGGACTCAGTTTATCACAATTCACATTATAAGTAAAATTAATATGACTAATATTTTTTATAAGTCATACTCATCAATAAAGATTGTCAAAATATTGCATTTATATGTAAAAAAAACAAGTTGACACCTGAAATCATTCCCTATATAGTATCTCTTAGCATTTGCAGACCTGCCCAGACATAGACCGGAAATTTACTGCACAGCAGGAGAATTGATGATTAAAGAAAGGAAAGGGCCCTTTATGGATATCAGCTTTGAACTATACAAGGTATTTTATTATGTTGCCACTACTCTGAGCTTTTCTCAGGCCTCCAGGCAGCTCTATATTTCCCAGTCAGCAGTGAGCCAGTCCATTAAATCTCTTGAGCAGAAGCTGGGACATCCTCTGTTTCTGCGGAACACCAAAAAGGTGGCCCTGACTCCTGAAGGGGAGGCCCTGCTCCGTCACGTGGAGCCGGCAGTAAATCTGCTCTATGAAGGGGAAAATCAGCTTCTCAACTCCCCATCTGTGGAGGCTCCCCTTCGGATTGGCGCCAGCGACACCATCTGCCGCTATTTCCTGGTCCCCTACTTTCAGCGGTTCCACCGGGAATACCCCAATATCCGCATAAAAGTCACCAATGCTACCTCTGGAGACTGTGTCTCTCTTCTCCAGAACAATAAGGTAGATTTTATTGTGGTCAATGCCCCCAATACCCATCTTACCAGCCGGGAAACCTGGTATGAGATTCGAGAATTTCAGGATATCTTTGTAGCAGGAAAGAATTATTTTGCCTTGGAAGGAAAAAAGCTTTCCCTGTCTCAGCTGACAGAGTATCCCATTCTTATGCTGGAAAAATCCAGCACTACCAGCGAATTCTTTCATCAGCTTTTTGTCCGTCACGGCCTTTCTCTCTCCCCTGAGGCAGAGCTGTCCAGCAACGACCTTCTTTTGGACCTGGCCCGGATCGGCCTGGGAATCACCGTGGTACCGGATTTTGTTCTGGCTCACCAGAGAGAAGATTTTTACAAACTGGAGGTTCAGGAGACTATTCCTAAAAGGCAGTTGGTGCTTGCTCACAATTCCCAGCTCTCCTCCTCTCCGGGAGCGGAAAAATTCCTTCACTATTTATTTCCGGAAGCAGGCATGCCGGAATAACTTTCCGCCATCTGTCCTCAGGTGCAGAAAAGCCTTCCCTTTGGGCCCCATTTGCACTGCATAAACTACATACACAGGAGATTACATCATATGAAACTACAGGCAAAACATACCGTCTACAGCTGTTACCTGGGATATGTGACCCAGGCCATTGTCAATAATCTGCCGCCTTTGTTATTTCTTACTTTTAACAGAGAATTCGACATTTCACTGGACAAGATCAGTCTTCTGATCACTGTGAATTTCTGTATTCAGATCCTGGTGGACTTTATATCCCCGGAAGTGATCAAACGCACCGGATACCGAAAAGCAGCTCTCTGTTCTTTTCTGGTAACCATCATCGGTCTTACCGGTTTTTATTATCTTCCTTTTATTATGGATCCCTACCCTGGAATCCTGATCTGTATGATCTTCAACGCCATAGGCGGAGGAATCCTGGAAGTGATCGTAAGCCCCATGGTAGAGGCCTGTCCGGGAACCAATAAGGCTGCCCGGATGAGCATGCTCCACTCCTTCTACTGTTGGGGTCATATGGCCGTGGTGCTTTTATCCACCTTATACTTTACCCTGGCTGGAATTGAAAACTGGCGGTTCCTTCCCCCTCTGTGGGCGCTGGTCCCTCTGTTTACTTTCTTCGCATTTACGAAAGTGCCTATTTATGCCGTTCCCGGAGACGATGAGAAGACCAGACTTCCCAAAAGCATTTTCCGAATAAAGGTCTTCTGGATCCTGTTTTTTGCCATGATCTGCGCCGGAGCCTCGGAGCAGGGCGTCAGCCAGTGGTCTTCTATGTTTGCAGAAGACGGACTGAAAGTATCCAAAACCCTGGGAGACCTGTTAGGTCCCTGCTCCTTTGCTTTCTTTATGGGCCTCAGCCGTTTCCTTTATGGCATGAAAGGAGAAGGACTGAATCTGATCAGATCCCTGAAGTCTGCCAGCCTTCTGTGTATTCTTGGCTATCTGATCACCTCTCTGTCCCCCATTCCCCTTCTGGCCCTGGCTGGCTGTGCCATCTGCGGTTTTTCCGTGGGACTGATGTGGCCCGGAACCTTCTCTCTGGGCGCCACTTATCTGAAAGGCGGCGGCACCTTTATGTACGCCATGTTCGCTCTGGCCGGAGACGTAGGATGTTCTGCAGGTCCCGGAGTGGTAGGGATCATCTCCCAGTTCACAGGAAAAATGAACCTGGGGATCTTCACTGCCATTCTCTTTCCTGTGTGCCTGCTGGTTCTGATGTCTCTTTTAAAGCATCAGAAACCAGCCTGAAAACTTGTCACAAAATTTTTTTAATTCTGCTTTATTCCTCTTGATAAAAAGATCTCTTTCACATATAATATAAGTGAAAGAAGAACTTCCTTCTTTCCTTCGCTAAATGATGACGAGTGACGGTTCTGACTCGTCGGTAAAATAAAAACTGACCGAGTGAAGATGATGTGTGACGGTTCTGACACATCGGTAAAATAAAAATTGACCGAGCGAAGTGGAATTCCGGCGAGGTTGACTTCAACTAGTTGACCTCGCTTTTTATGTTGAAAGGTATTGAAAAATGGAATTTGATTCAGAACTATCACTCCTATCATCCAAATTTACCCAGGCCTATCCTCCTGCTACATATCCTGAACTGATGCACAAACATGGACGTCCTTATACCTGCTTGTTAATTGATTCCCATGATGATTACTTTATTTGTGTTCCGTTTCGCTCGTCTATCGGACACAAAAATGCATTCATGTTTACCGGAACTGCACGTTCAAAGAAAACGATTATGTGGATACATACATCAATCATATCAACGGAACCACACCTCTACATCCACGGGAATTTTCACGAAAATATCAATACTCTACCCTGCCTTATTTTCACGATATTATGGAAGGAGCTGTCGCATTAATCAAAATCGAGAATATTTATACATTTTATTGCTCAGTCTGTGCCGCTTTGAGCCTATGGTCTCAAAGCTATGCTCGACAAATTCGCATAAAATGTATAAATATTCCTGACATATGACTAATGCGACAGCCCCTTTTCTCATCATCTTACATCGGCGTCCCTACTTCAATCAGATTTCCGTCCAGATCATAAAAGCGGATTACTTTCTGTCCCCAACTGTGTGTCATAAGCCTGTTGACATATTTAACGGAAGGATACAGCTTTTCAAGTTTTTCTACAAATCCCTCTATATCACGTTCCTCAAAATATAATTCACAGGAATGACTTTCTGGAATAACATCCTTTTTCAGAAACTCCCTCCAGATGTTTTCCTCCTGAAGCACAAGACCTTCTGTCAAGATCATATTCCCCTCATTGTCCAGTACCACTTCAAGGCCAAACAAGTCATGATAAAACTTTTTCGATCTTTCAATATTTTTTACAACGATCAATACATTTTTTAATCTCATGAATTCTTATCTCCTATAGCATTTCTGCGAAAAAAACGCCCTTAGATATGGTTTTTTATCCACAGCTAAGAGCGTTTTGGTTTCCTATTTATTCAACTGCCGCAACAGCCTCCACCTCACAAAGCACATTTTTCGGCAGAGTTTTTACAGCCACACAGGATCTGGCCGGTTTTCCTGTAAAATATTTTCCGTAAACCTCGTTAAAGGCTGCAAAGTCATTCATATCAGCCAGGAAACAGGTTGTCTTCACGGTTTTCTCATAGCTGCTGCCTGCTGCCTCCAGAACAGCTCCCAGATTCTTCATTACCTGTTCTGCCTGCTCTTCAATAGTAGTTCCAACTACTTCTCCTGTTTCAGGGCTTAAAGGCACCTGTCCGGAAGTATACACCACTCCGTTTAAAATGATTGCCTGTGAATAAGGGCCGATAGCGCCCGGTGCATTCTTTGTACTTACGATTTCCATATCCGCTCCATCCTTTCTTCTGAAACTTTTCTCCAATATTATAAGCCCTGCCTGGAAGAGAGGCAAGTTTTTTTATAAGCGATGAGGGTTCGAATCCCTCATCCCTCTTCCCAGAATCTCCAGATCCTCTCTCCTGCCTGAGCCACTGTACACACCTCATATCCTCTCCACTCCCAGGGAAACAGATCCCGGTAGGCTCTCTGAAGAAAACGCTCATCTAAAAGAAGCACCACGCCCCGGTCCTCTTTTGTACGGATTACCCTTCCCGCTGCCTGGAGGACCTTATTCATCCCAGGATAGCGGTAGGCATAGTCAAATCCCATTTTCTCCTTTTTATCATAATAGTCTTTCAGGATTTCCCGCTCACTTCCCACCTGGGGAAGTCCGGTACCTACCACTGCAGCTCCGATCAGACGTTTTCCCGTCAGGTCAATGCCTTCGGAAAAGATTCCGCCCATAACGCAGAAGCCGGCAAGAGAAATCTCCCCTTCTTCCTCGAAAGCCTCCAGGAATTCCTCACGGTCAGCTTCGGACATGCCGCTGCTCTGCAAAAGACAGTTTACCTGAAAATTCTCCTGACGGATCCTCTCCTGAAAAACTTCGTAAATATCTTCCAGCATCCGATAAGAAGGGAGAAATACAAGGTAATTTCCTTTTTTTCCCTTGATCATCTGAAAAATATATTCTGCAATCTTTCTGTATTCTTCCTGGTCCCGCCTGGTGTACTTGCTGCTTACGTCTCTGGCCACCATCAGTTTCAGATTCTCCCGTGGAAAAGGAGAAGCGGCATAGATGGCATAGTCGTCATCCCGGGTGCTGAAAAGAGAGCGATAATAAGGCAGGGGCAGAAATGTACCGGAGAAAAAGACTGTGCTTCTTCCTTTGTTCAGACACTCCTGAAGATTTTTTCTGGGATTAACGCAGAAAAGGGTAAGGAGAAATTCACCGCCTTCACCATAGTGAGTATAGATCACATAGTTTTCATCGGTGAGGTCATACATATTCAAAAAATGCCGGATCACAAAAGAAAAATCCAGGACAGCCTTCTGTACCTTTTCCTCATGGTCCTGTTCCAGGAAATTTTCCATTTCACTCAGAAGATTCAAAAGCTGGAGAGAAAGTCCTCCGATATTTTCCAGGACCTGGTAAGTGTCGCACTCTCTTTTATACTCCAGCATCAGCTTATTGCACCTGTTCAGGATCCGGTACAGCTTCACACTGTGTCCTTTTACTGTCCTTGCAGTTTCCAGGAGCTCTTCCTTGCACAGAGTAGCGCTGTACATCTTTCTTCCCCGGTCCACCAGATTGTGGGCTTCATCAATGAGGAAAATATAATCTCCCTTCACCCCGTCTCCGAAGAATCTTTTCAGATGGACCTTGGGGTCAAATACATAATTGTAATCGCAGATTATCCCATCCACCCAGGTGGCCGTATCCAGACACATTTCATAAGGACAGACCTGGTATTTCTCAGCCTGGGTCAGCAGTTCCTCTCGAAAATACGTGTCTCTTTCTGTCAGCAGTTCAAACACCGCCTGGTTCACCCGGTCAAAATGTCCTTTGGCATAAGGACACTTCTCAGGATTGCAGTCCGGCTCCTCCAAGAAGCACAGCTTTTCCTTTGCGGTAATGGTCAGTGTTTTGTAAGACAGTCCCCGTTCCTGCAAAAGGGCAAAAGCCTCCTGGGCTACAGTCCGGGTAATGGTTTTTGCTGTCAGGTAAAAGATCTTATCTCCATAGCCCTGTCCCACTGCCCGGACAGCAGGGAAGACTGCGGCCATGGTCTTTCCGATACCGGTAGGCGCCTGGATAAAAAGCTGTCTGCCGGAAGTAATAGTATGATATACCCCTGATACCAATTCTCGCTGTCCCTCCCGGTAAGGATAGGGAAACTCCAGGCCCTCCATGGAATTTTTTCTCAGGATCCGCCGGTCATACTGGAATCTGGCCCACTTATAATATTCTCCCATCAGATCCCCAAACCATTTTTTCAGTTTTTCTATGGTAAAATCCTCCGTAAAGCGCTTGATCTCCTCACTTTCCATCTGGCAGTAGGTCATCTGTACCTGGATTTTTTCCCTGCCGGTCTGTGTTCCATAGATATAGGCATAGCACATGGCCTGGGCCTTATGGACCTCTACTGGTTCCTCCAAATAGTTCAGATCCATATATACCCCTTTGATCTCATCAATGGCTGTTCTGTCTTCCTCCTCAATGATCCCGTCGGCTCTTCCCTCCACCAGGATGATAAAGTCTTCGTATTCCTGCTCCCATTTCAGAGAAACCTCCGGTCTGTAAGAAGCTTTCATCTGCTTTTGTATCTTTCTGTGGATTTTTCCGCCCTTTAACATGGCTTCCCGGTCAAAGGCTGCGCTTCTTCGGTTGTCCAGATCCCCTTTCCGGAGTATAAACTCCACCAGGCTCCGAACAGATATTTTAATGATTTCTTTTTCTTTCTTGTCCATATGCTTATTTTACCACAATACTCTTCATGTACAAAGAGCCAAACTGCCGGATACAGCGAAAGACTCCGGAAAAGATGCCTTCTGCGTCCTGTATTCCCAGCCGCAAAAGCCCTCTTTTCCGGAGCCTCCCGTCTTATAAATCCTATACTTTTTTAACTTACTGCGCTACTGCATATTTATTCAAAAAGTTATTAAATCTCTCATCCTCTCCGTTGCATCTTACAGTCAGGACTCGAGTCAGATCCATGCTTAATACACCCAATATTGATTTTGCGTCAATAACTACTCTGTTGTAAAAAATGTCAATATCGAAGTCGCATTTGCTGGCCTCATTAACAAACTCTTTCACATCTTCCTTTGCAGTCAGCTTAATCTGGCGCTCTACCATACTACCATTCCTTTCTTAAAGCAGTCAGAAACCACATTTACTTCTCCAGACAGCCTGTGTACCCCTCAGGGTATTGATCTGCAGGTGTTCTCTGGATTACAGGTATTATGACACTGGTCCGACCATTTGTCAACAAATTCCAACAGGATCCTGGCTCTGCCAAAATCCTTCCACTGTGCCGGGATTTTTAGTGATTACCCACAGATTGTGTGAAACTTCAGAAATTTTTTTAGAAATATTCACATAATTTTCTTTTGCATAAAAAGACCAGACCTCACTCCTGTCTAAGTGTAGTCTGGTCCATATTTTATAATTTTGGTAACTATTTCCCCATTTTTATACCTGGGGAAGGTACTCTCCGGCGCCTCCCAGGTATGTGTTCAATACTGCCGCAAAGGCTCCTGCATCCACAGCTTTAGCCATTTCCGGATCCAGAGGCATCTTGCCGATCACCGGTACTTCCACCTCTTTGGCAGCCTCTTCGACCTTGCTCTCGCCAAATACATAGATTTCTTTGCCGCAGTCCGGACATTTCACATAGCTGTAATTTTCCACCAGGCCCAATACGGGTACATTCATCATCTTCGCCATGTTGTAAGCTTTCTTAACGATCATCTGTACCAGGTCCTGAGGAGAAGATACGATAACAATTCCGTCAATAGGAAGAGACTGGAATACGGTAAGAGGCACATCGCCGGTTCCCGGAGGCATATCTACAAAGAGATAGTCCAGATCTCCCCAGACCACATCGGTCCAGAACTGTTTTACCATATTTGCCAGGATCGGTCCTCTCCAGATCACAGGGGCATCCTCCTGAGGCAATAACAGATTTACAGACATAACCTCAATATCATTTCCCGTGATCATAGGATAAATTCCTCTTTCATCTGCCACAGCAGAGCCCTTCAGCCCATACATTCTGGGAATAGAAGGACCGGTGATATCTGCATCCATGATTCCTACCTTATAGCCCTGAAAAGCCATCTCATTAGCAAGAGAAGCGGTGACAAAGGATTTTCCCACGCCTCCCTTTCCGCTGATGACTCCGATCACCTTTTTTATGTGGGAGTGCTCATTTAATTTTTCCTTGGGAATCCCGCCTCCCTTTGCGTGGCTGCATCCTGCGCAGCTCTCCTTGTCGCAGCTTGTACTGTCACATTGTTTCTTTTCTTCGCTCATGTTTCTTCCTTTCCGCCCTGGCCGGTATTTTATTTCATGAAACGGTCAATGGCTTTATTCAGTTCCTCCAGAGCTTCATGATCTCCGCTCTCTACCGCATCAACGATGCAGTGCTCGATATGGTCCTGAAGGATTACTTTCCCCGTATTGTTAATGGCAGCTTTCACAGCGGAAAGCTGGATCAAAACTTCGCTGCAGTCCCTGCCCTCTTCCACCATACGGCGTATGGATTCCAGATGCCCGATGGCACGGGAAAGGCGGTTCAGCACAGCCTTTGTGTGCGTATGGGTATGAGAATGGCTATGCCCCGGCTCATGGCTGTGTTCTAGCACTCTCCCATCATCCAGCATATGGGTATGTGTTTTTTCCTGTTTCTCCAATAGTCTTTCCTCCAATCTGGCACTTTTCTTATTATAGCAAACCCATTCCAAAAAGCAAAGGGCAAAAGTTTTACGGATCGTAAACTATTCAGCCACACAGCTTAGAATCGTTATCTAAAACCTGGAAATAGTATATCTCTGGTGGATAGATGCCGTCATCACGTCAAAGACCACGGATCCGTCTTCTTTATCCGTCCTCTCAATCTTCAGCTCTTCCTCTGCTTTAAACTTGTTTCTCACAAAAGCCTCCAGATCTGCCCCCTCAGGAAGTTCTACTTCTTCTATAAAAATATCCCGCATCTGATTTCCGGGACAGAGATTAAACATCTCCCGGATCACTTCATATTCTGCCATAGTTTTCCTCCTGTATATAGACTTAATGAGTCCAATTTCTACTATTGTAACATAAAATCGCCATATTTCCAGATTTCCCGCTATTTTTTTACAAAAATCGAAAAAATAAATTGCCAAGCTTTTCATTATGCCGTATTATAATAGAAATCATATCCGATTGTTATATCAGATAAGATATTATTTATCATAAACAGGGAGGAATCAAAAGATGGAGCTTTTGAAAGAGCGTATTCTAAAAGACGGGGTTGTAAAGCCCGGAAATGTTTTAAAGGTAGACAGTTTTTTAAATCACCAGATGGACATTCCGTTTATCAACGAATTAGGAAAGGAGTTTAAACGGATCTTTGCAGACGCTCCTATCAACAAGATCCTCACCATTGAGGCTTCCGGCATCGGCATTGCCTGTATTGTGGCACAATATTTTAACGTTCCGGTGGTTTTTGCCAAAAAGGCTCAGAGCCTGAATCTGGACGGGGAAATGTACTGTACGAAAGTAGAATCCTTCACCCACAAAAAAGTCTATGACGTAATTCTCTCAAAAAAATATCTGGGACCGGAAGACCATGTACTGATCATTGACGACTTTCTGGCTAATGGCTGTGCCCTTATGGGACTTATTGACATTGTAAAAAATTCCGGAGCTGTTCTGGAAGGCGCCGGAATTGTTATTGAAAAAGGATTTCAGCACGGAGGAGACCGTCTTCGTGAACAGGGTATCCGGGTAGAGTCACTGGCTATCATTGACTCTATGACCAATGATTCCCTTACTTTTCGGTAGTCGCCAAATGGACATGCAAGCATGCCCGCTTGGCTCGTTACTCGCAGGAATAAAAGAGCCATTTTACGCAGCTGCCCCATGAAATAGAACTATCCTGAGTTTCTGTTTCATGGGGCAGTTTTTAACTGGACTGGTCATTCTTTTTAAAACTGGCTATTTTAATATAGCCAGTTTTCCTTTATAGTATAGAAAACCAAAAAGAAAAGGAGTGACTGTCTATGAAAAACCAGACAAAAAAGATTATTCTGGCTGCTCTTTTTGCAGCTTTGACATGTGCTGCTACCATGTCCATCCGTATTCCCACCCCGGGAACCGGAGGCTATATCCACCCCGGCGATGCCATTGTGATTCTTTCCGGCGTCATTCTGGGGCCGGTATACGGATTTCTGGCTGCCGGCATCGGTTCCTGTATGTCTGACCTTCTGGGAGGGTATCTCACCTATGTTCCCATAACCTTCCTTGTCAAAGGTCTTGTGGCCCTTCTGGCTGCCCTGGCATACCGGAAAGCCGCCGTATCCCCTAAAGGCCGGATCGCCGGTGTTGTCCTGGGAGGTATTATCGATATTGTTTTAGTGGCAGGAGGATATTTCCTCTTTGAATATGTGCTCTACGGAATAGGAGCAGCCGCCAGCATTCCTGCCAACATCATTCAGGGTGTCAGCGGACTGATCATTTCACTGATCCTCTATCCAATCCTCTCAGCAGTACCCGACGTAAAGCGCCTGCTCTACGCTCAGCGATAAACGAGGGGATGTCCCATTAAACATATTTCAGGAATATTTATACATTTTATGCAAATTTGTCGAATACAGCTTTAAGACCATAGGCTCAAGGCTGTGCAGACTGAGCAATAAAATGTATAAATATTCTCGATTTTGATGAATGGGACAGCATCTATTTTTTTCTTTCTTTCAAAGTCTTCAGGTTTACCTGTCCTCCGTCAGGATGCCCTCCTGTCATATGGTCCACTTTTTTGTTATCTAAAAAAGAAGCCCGCATAATAGCATTCTTTCCATACTTTTTCCGGATTTTATCTACTGCCTGGTCCATCCGTTCCATTTTTTCATAATCTGTATTATCAAAAAGGCTCATCTGCCGTCCCTGACTCTCGGAAGACAGCTTTCCCGTCTGTACTCCCAGAAGCCGGATAGGACTCTGATCCCAGAGCTCTTCAAAAAGCTGGCAGGCTGCCTCATAGATTTCTTCTGTAATATCCGTAGCCGCAGGCATGACTTTCTGGTGAGATACAGTCTTCATATCTGTATTGCGGATAGACACAGATACCATCTGGGCTTTCTGGCCATCCTCCCGAAGCCGGGAAGCTACCGTCTCGCTAAGAGACAGGAGGACCATTCTGGCCGTATCCTCGTCAGTAATGTCAAAGGCCACTGTGGTACTGTTGCCGTACATTTTATTTCCCTCAGGCACAGGCTCAACTAATGAAGAATCTCTGCCGTTGGCAAATTCCCATATAGTCTCTCCCTGCTTTTTCAGATGGTGGCGCAGGATCTCCACATCTGTAGCGGCAAGCTGGCCAATGGTATAAATTCCCAGTTTGTGAAGAGCTTCCTGGGTAGAACGTCCCACAAAAATCAGATCAGACACCGGCAGAGGCCACATCTTTGTTGGGATTTCCTCCGGAAACAAGGTATGGACCTTATCCGGTTTTTCAAAATCCGAGGCCATCTTTGCCAGATATTTGTTTGATGAGACGCCTACGTTTACTGTAAATCCCAGTTCCCGGCTGATCCTGTTTTTCAGCTTGTGGGCAAAAGCCACCGGGTCTCCGATGATCTTCTCCATTCCGCTCATATCCATAAAGGCCTCATCAATACTGTACTGCTGTACGTCTGGAGTATACTCTCTTAAAATATCCATGAACTTTTTAGAATACTGCCGATACAGGCTATGATGAGCAGGCACAACTGTAAGACCGGGGCATTTCTTTAAAGCCTCGGTAAGAGGCTCTCCTGTACGCACACCGCAAGCCTTGGCAGCCAGGGATTTTGCCAGAATGATCCCGTGTCTCTTAGATTTATCTCCACCTACAGCACAGGGAATCTCCCTTAAATCTACTGACCCTCCCTGTTCCCGGAGGCGGTACACTGCCTCCCAGGATAAATAGGCACTGTTCACATCAATATGAAAGATCACTTTTTCCACAGCTTCTCACTCCTCGTATTTCCACTCTTGGCCAATCTCCCTTACTGCCAGAGCTACCTTATGGATTTCTTCCTCTGTATTAAACCAGGAAAAAGAAAACCGCAGGGTCCCTCTTTCCCTGGTCCCCAGAGCCTCATGGATCAGAGGGGCGCAGTGGACGCCTGCCCTGGTGGCAATCTGATATCCTCCGGCCAGAATCTCTCCTGCCTCTTTTGAAGCATATCCCGCCACATTGAGAGACACTACCGGGGTCCTCTCTCCAGTGGAAAAATCTCCATAGACCTTCACCCCTTCTATGTCCTTTACTTCTTCATAGAAAAGCTTTGCCAGCCTTTTCTCATGCTCTATGATTTTCTCCAATCCAGTCTCCCTGAGATAATCAAAAGCTGCTCCCAGACCTGCAAGACCATGAATGTTCAAAGTCCCTGCTTCCAGAGCCTCAGGCATGCAGTCCGGATGCTCCCGGTCAAAAGACAGGATCCCGCTGCCGCCAGTTTTAAAGGGCGGGATCTTCACCTGAGGGTCCACACAGATCCCTCCGGTACCCTGGGGCCCCATGAGTCCCTTATGTCCGGTAAAACACAAAACATCGATATGCATGCTCTGCATATCAATAAAGGCCTCCCCTGCACTTTGAGAAGCATCCAGGATAAACAGAAGGCCGTGTCTCCTGCACAGTTTTCCAATCTCCTCTGCCGGGAAAAGATTTCCGGTAACATTGGAGGCGTGGGTACAGATTACCGCAGTGGTATTCTGGCGAAACGCCTTTTCCATATCTGCCAGAGAAAAATTTCCTTTTTCGTCAGCAGGAAGTATGGTCAGTTCTGCTCCTTCTTTTTCTTTCCTGTACAAAGGCCGCAGCACAGAATTGTGCTCTGCCTGGGTAGTGATCACATGATCTCCCTTTTTCACCAGGCCCTCAATGGCAATATTCAGGGCCTCTGTGGCGTTAGAAGTAAAAGCTACCGACTCACCTCCCCAGGCTCCGAAAAACTCTGCTGCTTTTTCCCGGACAGAATATACCAGCCTGGAAGCGGAAAGGGCAGGCCCCCAGGCTCCCCTTCCACTGTTTCCCACCGTCCCCATAGCCTCATAAACTGCCCTTCGCACTGTCTCTGGCTTATATAAAGTTGTGGCTGCATTATCCAGATAAATCATTTCTTTCTCCTGAAGTAAATAAAATGTTCTTTTCTTTCTTCCACCCTGCCGATAACTGCCGCCGGAGTCACAAGCCCCCCTTCTTTCAAAGCTTCCAGAAGTTTCTCTCCATCTTCAAAAGCCACAGCGGCAAGAAGCCCGCCGGAGGTCTGGGGGTCGAAAAGCAGATCTTCCATAGCTTCGGAAATCTCCGGTTCAAGAAAAGTCTCTTCTTTCTGATAGGCTTTATTTCGATAAGTTCCTTCCGGCACCAGCCCCATGGAAGCGTAATCCAAAGCTCCAGGCAATAGGGGCAGCTTATCTGTAAAAATCTCCAGGCTCACCTGGCTGGCTTTGGCAATCTCCAGGCCATGGCCTGCCAAGGAAAAACCGGTCACATCTGTACAGCAGTGAATGGGAAACTGGCGAAAAACTTCCATAGCTGTCTTATTCAGATATGTCATACTTTCCTGTACTGCTTTTTTCTCTTCCGGTGAGGCCAGGTCTGCCTTCACAGCAGTATTCAGGATACCTGCTCCTAAGGCTTTGGTAAGGATCAGCAGGTCTCCCGGCTGAGCTCCAGCGTTTTTCCAGATTCTGTCCGGATGAACAAATCCAGTGACACTCATGCCATACTTGGGTTCCTCGTCATTAATTGAATGACCCCCTGCCAGAACAGCTCCCGCTTCTTTTACTTTGTCAGCTCCTCCTGCCAGGATTTCGCCCAGGACTTCGCTGCCCAGACAGTTTGGATAGGCCACAATATTCAGAGCCAGTCTGGGATCCCCTCCCATAGCATAGATATCGCTGAGGGCATTGGCTGCCGCAATCTGACCGAATACATAGGGATCGTCTGCCATAGGGGGAAAAAAGTCCAGGGTCTGTATCATAGCCAGGTCCTCCGAAATTTTGTACACAGCTCCGTCATCTGAAGTTTCCACTCCCACCAACAGGTTTTCATCCTGAAATTTCGGCAATTTTCCCACTACTTCCTGCAGGATCTTAGGCTCCAGTTTTGCCGCACATCCGGCGCTTTTGGAATACTGGGTCAGTTTTATCTTCTCTTCCATCTGCTTTTACCTCGTCTCGTCTTGAATTCCCATATGGCTTTTCCATTGTCTTCCGGTTCTCTGCCGGCTGTCTATTCTCCCTTTAAATCAATCTGTACCTCTACCGGGCAGTGGTCTGAGCCGAAAATCTCCGTATGGATCCCCGCTGAGATCAGCTTTTCCTCCAGTCTTTTGGACACACAGAAATAATCAATACGCCACCCTGCATTTTTCTCCCTGGCCTTAAACCGATAGGACCACCAGGAATAGATCCCGGTCTCTTCCGGGTAAAAATACCGGAAAGTATCTGTAAATCCAGCCTCCAGAAATTCTGTGAATTTTCCTCTCTCCTCGTCTGTAAATCCTGCATTGTGACGATTAGTTTTAGGATTTTTCAAGTCAATCTCTTTATGAGCCACATTCAGGTCTCCGCACATGACCACGGGCTTTTTCTCATCCAGCCCTTTTAAATATGCCCTGAAGTCGTCTTCCCACTTCATCCGGTAGTCCAGTCTTGCCAGCTCGTTCTGGGAATTTGGAGTATATACCGTAACCATATAGAAATCCGGATATTCCAGAGTGATCACACGCCCCTCCTGGTCATGCTCCTCTATTCCAATACCATAAGTGACCGACACAGGCTCCTTTTTGGTAAAAATGGCCGTTCCGGAATACCCTTTCCGCACTGCATAATTCCAGTAACAGTGGTATCCTTCCGGAGCAAAATCAATCTGTCCTTCCTGAAGCTTTGTCTCCTGGAGGCAGAAGAAATCTGCATCCGCCTCCTGAAAATATTCAATAAATCCCTTCTGCACACAGGCACGGAGCCCGTTTACATTCCACGAAATAAATTTCATTCTTTTCTCCTTTTTCATTGTCTGTTTGCACAGCTTTTTCCCCATTATACACTATTTTTTCTCTGTTGCGAAGGAAAAAACTTTTCATAAACGTCTTTACGAATCCGGAAATTCCTGTATATAATAAGGGGTAGACTTTAATCGCAGCAGTTTTCCCGGCGCCATTGGCCAGACCGTAACTCTGGTTTCCCCAGCCGTTGTACTGCTGCTTTAAATCTGTAGTAGAAAAGGAGAACAACCATGGGTGGAATTTTTGGAGTAACATCAAAGTCCAGCTGTACTTTGGACTTATTTTTCGGAACTGACTATCATTCTCATTTAGGCACCAGAAGAGGCGGTATGGCCGTATACGGCAAAGACGGCTTCTCCCGCTCCATTCACAATATCGAGAATACCCCGTTCCGTACAAAATTTGACGGAGACCTGGATGAACTGGAAGGCAACTCAGGTATTGGCTGTATCTCAGATACAGAACCCCAGCCCCTCCTGGTACAGTCCCATTTAGGCAGCTTTGCTATTACCACAGTAGGAAAGATCAACAACATGGACGAGCTGGTAGATTTGTCTTATAAAAACGGCTGTACACATTTTCTGGAGATGAGCGGCGGAAGCATCAACCCTACAGAGATGGTAGCCTCTCTCATCAATCAGCAGGCCAGTATCACCGAGGGAATCCGCTATGCTCAGGAAAAAGTAGAGGGTTCTTTAACCCTGCTGGTTCTGACTCCTGAAGGAATCTATGCAGCCAGAGATCGTATGGGACGCACCCCTCTGGTCATTGGAGAAAAAGATGGTGCCCACTGTGCCTCTTTTGAGAGTTTTGCTTATCTGAATCTGGGATATGAGACCTTAAGGGAATTAGGTCCCGGTGAGATTGTCTTTCTTACCCCTGAGTCTGTGCAGACACTCTCAGAACCCTTAAATGAAATGAAAATCTGTTCTTTCCTGTGGGTATATTACGGCTATCCTACCTCTACCTATGAGGGGGTAAATGTAGAAAACATGCGCTATGAATGTGGAAAGAGACTGGCTCAGAGAGATTCCCTGAGAGAACATGTAAAGCCTGACCTGGTAGCCGGCGTACCGGACTCTGGAACCGCCCATGCCATTGGCTATGCCAATGAATCCGGAATCCCATTCTCCCGCCCATTTATCAAATATACACCAACCTGGCCCCGTTCCTTCATGCCTTCCAGACAGGAACAGAGGAACCTGATCGCCAGAATGAAGCTGATTCCTGTAGAAGCTCTGATCAAAAACAAGAGCCTGCTGCTCATCGACGACTCCATTGTCCGTGGAACACAGCTTCGGGAAACTACAGAATTTTTATATAACAGCGGAGCCAAGGAAGTCCACATCCGTCCGGCCTGCCCGCCTCTGCTCTTTGGCTGTCCCTTCCTGAATTTCTCTCGTTCTAAATCCGAGATGGATCTGATCACCAGACGGATCATTGCCAAAAGGGAAGGAGACAATGTCAGCCGGGAGGTTCTGGATACCTATGCAGATCCGGATTCCCAGAATTACAAAGAGATGCTGGAAGATATTGAAAAAGAACTGAACTTTACAACTCTTCACTTCCACCGTCTGGACGACCTGCTGGCTTCTATCGGCATAGAGCCATGTAAGGTATGTACTTACTGCTTTAATGGGAAATAAGCAATAGTCCCCATACTTTTCACATTGCCATAAATAAGCAAACCACCAGTTTTGATGGCCTTCTCTTTGAGAATTTTCCATCAAAACTGGTGGTTTCTTTTTCCTAGCAGTTCCCTACAAACCTGGTTATAACCGTCACAAACAGGAAATCCTCTCCTGTCCCGGCCCTGCTAATAGTTTTCTTTCTGGTAAAACCGTCCCATAAGTATATCTGTCTTTACTACATTTACAAATGCATGGGGGTCTGCCAGCATGACCTTTCTTATAAGCACCTTTGCCTCTGTACTGGAAACTACGGAGTAGATCATTTTTCTTCCTTCATTGGAATACATACCCGTGGCAGAAAATTCCGTAGCACTGTGATTGGTCACTTCATAAATGGCATCGTATACTGCTTTGGGACTATCCGTAACTATAAACAGTGTTACTTTATTGTAGGCCTGATACAGCAGATGGATGGTCTGAGTAGAAGTAAACTGGAAAATAATGGAGTAAAGAGCCTTGTCCCATCCAAAAAGCATACCCGCCAGAAGCAGAACTACTCCATTTCCCATAAGGATATAATTCCACACGTCCTTATTCTTTTTCTCTGCAAAATATACAGCAATAAAATCTGTCCCGCCTGTAGAGGTTCCTCCTATCAGCGCCAGGCTGATGGCAGCTCCATTTATCAGTCCGCCAAAGATACTGATCAGCAAAATATCCTGAGTGATTGGAACTGAAGGCACAATATCTGTCAAAACACTGGTTACTACAATAATCAGACTGGTATTTAAGGTAAATTTCTTTCCTATCGCCTTAAAGCCTATAATCGCCGGAACTGCATTCAAAAGCAGACTCACCGGAGCAAAAGGAAGAGGGATTCCCAAAAACTGGTCAAAAACTGTCTGAATCAGTCTGGTGACTCCGTTAAATCCTCCCGGATATAAGCCGCCGGCCTGTACAAAAGTTTTAATATTCACAGCCATGATCGCTGCGCTTATAAGACCAAAGATAAGCCTTTTTACTTCTCTTTTGGGGTCTATTTTCGAATTCACATTTTTCTTCATAACCTTCTCTTAAAGCATATGGGCGCGAAGTTCCTCAGGGGACTGCGCACTTAAATATACTGGTGCAATATCAAATACTGTCTTGCAGCCTGTCTGTCCTTCTTTATTCAGGCGATATACAGCCCTTGCATAAGCAGCAATAACAGAAGATGTGAATTCCGGATTGGAATCCAGTTTCAGGCTGTACTCGATGACATGATTATGCTCGTCATCCCATCCTGTCTTTCCTGTACGGATCACAAATCCTCCGTGAGGAAGTCCTGCATGGTCTCTCTTCATTTCCTCTTCTGAAATAAAGTGTACAGTGGTATCATACTCATCAAAATAATTTGGCATAGTCTTGATCTCATTCTCAATTCTTGCCTTGTCAGCCCCTTCTTTTGCTACCACAAATACCTCTCTGGTATGTTTTTCTCTTGTAGTCAGTTCCGGATTCTCACCGTTTCTTACAGCTTCCAATGCTTTTTCCACAGGAATGGTATACTGTCTGGCGTCGATAACGCCTTCGATCCTTCTGACTGCGTCAGAATGCCCCTGGCTTACTCCTTTACCCCAGAAAGTATAGTCCTTTCCAGTAGGCATGATAGCGTTGGCATACAGGCGGTTCAATGAAAACATTCCTGGGTCCCATCCTGCAGAAATCAGAGCTGTTTTTCCACTTTCCTTTGCAGCCTTATCTACTGCTTCAAAATGCTCCGGGATTTTTGCATGGGTATCAAAACTGTCCACTACATTAAAATATTTCGCAAATTCAGGAGTCTGTACAGGAAGGTCTGTAGCACTTCCTCCACAGAGGATCATCACGTCAATGTCATCTTTCATATTAACAGCCTCGTCTACATGATAAACCTTTGCCGTCTCTGTAAGAATTTTTACAGAAGCAGGGTCTCTCCGTGTAAAAACTGCTTTCAGTTCTAAATCCGGGTTATGCTTAATCGCACACTCTACGCCTCTGCCCAGATTCCCGTATCCTAAAATTCCGATTCTGATGCTCATATCTCATTCTCCTATCTTTCTGTATAATATCCGGCAGAGAATATCCTCTGCCACTTTCAAAGTATACCAAACTGAGAGGCATTGTCAATGCAGAATCCGAAACTTTACATAGCCTCCTGCAGCAATCTGCCCCGTGTATTCCACTGCTGAAGCTCTGCTTTTAAGGCATAAAAAGGCAGACATCTTTTCTGAAATCCAGAAAAAATGCCTGCTCTCCTTATGTAACTTCTCTTTAATTTACAGCTCAGTCGTGAATTCTGATAACAGCCTTCACAATATCTGCCTTATTCTTAATGGATTCATCCATGGCAATATCTGCCTGATCCAGAGGATATTCCTTTGTAACAATACCTTTCAGATTTACCTTTCCATCAGCCACTGCCTGGATTGCCATAGGATAAATATTTCTATAACGGAATACAGTCTTAAAAGTCAGCTCCTTATTCAATGCAACACTCATAGGCAGAGTAACTTCTCCGCTCTTGCTGTAACCTACAAATACTATGGTAGAACCATTTTTCGCAATCTCGATTGCCTGTCTGGAAGTGATTTCAGAACCAGCAGTCTCAATGACCAAATCTGTTCCTTTTCCATCTGTAAGCTTCCGGACTTTTGCTGCAACATCTTCTTTCATTCCATTGATAACACCGGTTGCTCCCAGTTCCATAGCCTTGTCCAGACGTTTATCCATCACATCTACCACATAAACTTCGCTGACTCCTCTGGCTTTCAGGGCCATCATAGACACAAGGCCGATACAGCCGGCACCCATAACTACAGCCTTCTGCCCCAGATGCGCATCTCCCTGAATAGCTGCATGAAATCCTACAGCCAGAGGCTCTATAAGAGCGCCCTCCAGGGTGCTTACGTTGTCTGGAAGTTTAAAGCACAACGCTGCCTCATGAGCAACATACTCCTGAAACACACCATCCACCGGAGGCGTTGCGAAAAAGACTACATCAGGGCAGAGATTATACTTGCCCTCTTTGCAGAATTCACAATGTCCGCAGGTTTTTCCCGGTTCCAGAGCAACTCTGTCGCCAACCTGAAGATGCTTTACATCTTTACCTACTTCCACTACCACTCCTCCAGGCTCATGGCCCAGAACAAAAGGCGGCTCCACAACAAAATCCCCAATAGCCCCTGTTTCATAGTAATGAAGATCGGAACCGCAGATTCCCACATAATCCAGTTTTACCAGCACTTCATCATCCTTCGGCACCGGAATTGGCCTCTCTTCAAATTCGATCTTCTGAATGTCGGTCATTACCGCCACTTTCATTTTGCCTTCCATAATCCATACCTCCTGTTTTGTGAGACCGCCCTTTTTCCCGGACAGTCTCACCAATTCTCTAGTCGTAATGATAGCCTAATTATAATCCCCGCTTTTCCATACTTCAAGTAAATTTCCTGACATTTTCCATGAAAAAATTGACAATTTATCTGGATATTTCTTGTCAGAAATGGCCTTTTACTTTCCTAAAAACCCCCCAATGATTTTTAGTGATGGAACAGACGTATTCCGGTGAACGCCATTACCATATCATATTTATTGCAGGTTTCAATCACTGCATCATCACGAACAGAACCACCTGGTTCCGCCACATATTTAACCCCGCTCTTATGCGCTCTCTCAATATTGTCTGAGAAGGGGAAGAAAGCGTCAGAACCCAGAGTAACCTCTGTCATCTTATCCAGCCATGCTCTCTTTTCTTCTCTTGTAAATACCTCTGGCTTCTCTGTAAAGGTTTTCTCCCACTGACCGTCAGCCAGTACATCCATATACTCCTCGCCGATATACACATCAATGGCATTATCCCTCTCAGCACGGCTGATGGTATCTTTAAAAGGCAGTTCCAATACCTTCGGGCACTGTCTCAGCCACCAGTTATCTGCCTTCTGTCCTGCCAGACGTGTACAGTGTACACGAGACTGCTGTCCTGCTCCTACGCCAATTGCCTGGCCGTCTTTTACATAGCATACAGAATTGGACTGGGTATATTTCAGGATGATCAGAGAAATCTTCATATCCCTCCTGGCTTCTTCTGTCAGCTCTTTGTTCTCTGTGACAATGTTAGAAATCAGCGCATCGTCAATAGCCAGTTCCTGACGTCCCTGTTCAAAAGTAACGCCGTAAACTTCCTTATGTTCCAGAGGTGCCGGTACAAAATCCGGATCAATCTCAATGACATTGTAATTGCCCTTTTTCTTTAGAGCAAGAATATCCAGTGCATCCTGGGTATATCCCGGAGCGATGACGCCGTCAGAAACCTCTCTCTTGATCAGCATAGCCGTATCTCTGTCGCACACGTCAGAAAGAGCGATAAAATCTCCAAAAGAAGACATACGGTCAGCCCCTCTGGCCCTTGCATAAGCGCAGGCAAGAGGTGAAAAGTTTTTCCAGTCCATATCATTAACCCAGTAGATTTTTGCCAGCGTCTCTGTAAGGGGCAGTCCCACAGCAGCGCCTGCCGGAGACACATGCTTAAAGGATGTAGCTGCCGGAAGTCCTGTTGCTTTCTTTAAATCTCTTACAAGCTGCCAGCCGTTAAAAGCGTCCAGGAAATTAATGTATCCCGGCTTTCCGCTGAGAACCTTGATAGGCAGGTCAGAGCCGTCTGCCATATAGATCTTAGATGGTTTCTGGTTTGGATTACATCCGTATTTCAGCGCTAATTCTTTCATATTCTAACTTCCTTTCCATTATCTGCATTATTGCTGTCCAGAGTATTTCTCTGATATATTAATTATTTTTATTCACGATCCTGGTTTCATATTTTCCTGTCTCAATGTCAATAAACCGAACAAACAGAGACACCTTATTTTCCTCATTCAGGCTCTCCCAGACCTCCTTTGTAAAGGCGTCAATATCACCGGAAATCCCCACTGCTTTCGGCTCTCCTTCAAAGCTTGGCAGAGGATTGCCGTCATGCATATAAGTATGGATAAAACGACCTTCTCCGTCTATCGGATTCTCATAAGCATAGGTAAATCTGCAGCAAGATTTCGGATCCCCATTATTGCTTTTTAAAATAGACATAGCATAATTATAATGTCCGTTTTCAATATGCATAATTCCTGAAATTCTAGGGGTGTAGTTTGGTCCGTCAGGCTCAAATTCACGGCTCCTTAAAGACTGCTCAAATGTCATCTGCTTGTCCATACCCTCGTAAATAGTATCTGTCTGGTCACCGTTTGTAACAATTGTTTTATTCCCAAGTACACGAACAGGAGCGTAAATGATCAGGCTGGGGTCTTCCATTTTTGAAGGGTCAAAAGCCTGGGTACGGATACCTTCTCCATCCTCTACAAACACACGGTTTCTGCTGTTGGCGCTTCTTCCCATAATAAAATAAGCAGCCACAGCTTTCTTTCCATCCGGGGTCTTCCCCAGCACGATACCTCTTCCCGGGTATGCATTATTTTTCAGTTCTTCTGACAATGACAGCATCTTCATGAATTTCTCTCCTTTACAGATATATAATAACTATAACAATGAAAAAAGCCCACTATCCGAGCATTCTGCCCAGACGGTCGGCTTCTCTCGCTTATACTCCCCGTGGTCATTTCCACTTCCGTCAGTCATATAAGCACTTAAAACATAACATCTATGTCAGAAAAAGTCAATAATTTTTGTGAGAAAATGAATATCCTCAATACTGACAATTTTACAGCTTCTTCAAAATTCCTTGTGCTACTCCTCACACACCTGGAAAATATAAAACTTCAGATAGTAAGAATCCCCCGCTCCCCACAAAATCGGATGATCCGCTGCCTGGGTCCTGAACTCTACCTGGCGCAGACGCTTATGGGCATTTCTGGCTGCCTGACCGATGGTCTGGGTAAACAGCTCATAATCCATGAAATGGGAGCAGGAACAGGTGGCCAGGAATCCTCTGTCCTTCACCAGCTTCATAGCCCGCAGATTGATCTCCCGGTATCCCCGTACTGCATTTTTGATAGAATTCCTGGACTTGGTAAAGGCCGGTGGGTCCAGGATCACCATATCATATTTCTCTCCCTTTTTCTCCAGCTCAGGAAGAAGCTCAAAAACATCTTCACAG
The DNA here is from genome assembly GCF_002161645.1 of Blautia sp. An46. Taxonomy (NCBI): domain Bacteria; kingdom Bacillati; phylum Bacillota; class Clostridia; order Lachnospirales; family Lachnospiraceae; genus Blautia; species Blautia sp. An46. The sequence goes on from NZ_NFIF01000003.1 coordinate 84,322, forward strand.
ATAAATTTCACCCTGTCTTCCAATCCATTGAGCTTTGCATTTTCTCCCGCCTGATGAACTGCCAGTTCAGAGGCATCTACTCCTGTCACTTCTGCAGCTCCGGCAATTCCCGCATTCAGGGCAAAGGAACCTGTATGAGTAAAGCAGTCCAGGACTCTGGCACCTTTGCAGAGCTTCTGGATTGCCAGACGGTTATATTTCTGGTCCAGGAAAAATCCGGTTTTCTGACCATCTTTAACATCCACCTGATATTTTACTCCGTTTTCCTCGATCTCCACCAGAGTATCGAAAGGCTCTCCGATAAATCCCTTTACACGTTCCATCCCTTCCTGGGCCCTGACCTTGGCATCGCTCCGCTCGTAAACTCCCTGAATCTGTATTCCGTCTTCTGCCAGTACTTCTTTTAAGACTTCTACAATGGTCTCCTTCATCCGGTCAATGCCAAGGGCAAGGGACTGGACCACCAGTACCTGAGAAAACTTGTCCACTACAAGGCCGGGAAGAAAATCTGCCTCTCCAAAAATAATCCTGCAGCTGCTGGTATCTACGGTCTTTTTCCTATACTCCCAGGCATCTTTCACCCGTGTTTTCAGAAACTCTCTGTCAATCTCCACATCTGTTCTTCTTGTCATCATCCGGATGCGGATTTTGGAATTCATGTTAATAAATCCTTTTCCCATAGGAAAGCCATCAAAGTCATGGACCAGCACAATATCTCCATTTTCAAAGCTTCCCATAATGCTCTCAATCTCATTGTCATAAATCCAGGGGCCCCCTGCTTTCAACGCTCTTCCCTCACCCTTTTTCAATGTTACAATTGCGTTACTCATTCTCTCATCTCCTGTCTTTCCATATTTCTTTCCTATCCTAATTAAAGCAAAGCCTTTTTTGCCACTGCGTCTATCTTCCATTCAGTTCTCTTCTTACCCTTTTCCAGTCAGGAAAAAAACGGTCCATATATGCCCAGAACTCCTTTCCATGTCCTGGCACCAGTAAATGGACCAGCTCATGGGTCACCACATATTCCAGACATTCTCTTGGACAGGCTGCCAGCTGAATGTTCAGCCATATCCTTTTCTTTACTGTATTGCAGCTTCCCCACCGGGTTTTCATATCTCTCAGCCGCCATTCTCTGGCGTGAAGTCCTGTAATCTGTTCACACTTCCGGATTACTTCAGGAAGTATTTCCGCAAGCTGCTTTCTGTATAGTTCCTTCTGCCGCTTCCGCTCTTCCTCAGAAAGCTCCTCCTCAGCCCAGGCAGCCCTGTTTTTCTCCAGTTTTTTTCTGGTATCCATAATCCAGTTCCATTTTTCTCTGACAAACCCTTCCACAGTTTTTACAGACATCCTCTCAGGGGCGGAAACCCGTATTTCTCCGTTGGCTGGTGAAATACGCAGATACATATTTTTTATTTTCTTTTTCTCTATCTGGATATTTTCTCCGTTAATCTGAAGCTCCACCAGTTTCTTTACATCCTTCTTCAATTCAGAGACTCCTTTTTGGGTTTTCAATCCTGCCCCAATGGTGTGGAGATGCCAGGACTTCTATCTTCTCCCCGGTAAAGGGCTGGCAGAATACTGCTCTCCGGCAATGGAGCGCCAGGCCTGAAAAATAAGGATTTTCCCCATCTCCGTAGAGCATATCTCCCAGAAGAGGATGCCCCAGCCAGGCCATATGCACCCGGATCTGATGGGTTCTTCCTGTATAAATTTCCCAGGCAGTTACTGTAGCATTGTCCAGGAACTCCCGTACTTCATAACGGGTGTCTGCCCTTTTTCCCCTGGCATCCACCTGCATTTTCATTTTTTCCCCAGGGATTTTTCCTATGGGCTCCTGGATTCTTCCCTCGTGATTTTCCAGCCGTCCTTTGACAATTCCCAGATACTCCTTCTGGAAAATTCCTTTTTCCTTCTGCTCTCCCAGTCTTGCCCCGGCAGTCTGATTCTTGGCCAGTATCACCACTCCGGAGGTATCTCTGTCCAGCCGCCCTATAATCCTTACAGGCCGGGGCTCTCCTCTTTTTTCAAAAAGACCTGCCGCCAGGTTCCCTAGGGAATCCCTATAGTGTCCCCGCCCCGGATGACAGGCTATTCCCGGAGGCTTATTTACTGCCAGAATGTCCTCATCCTCATAAAGGATTTCCAGCTCCCCATCCAGAGGCATCACTTTTCCACAGTCTGTCTCCTGCTCCTCCAGACATACTGTCAAAATTTCTCCAGGCCTTCCCACATATGAAATCCGCTGTTTCTCTCCGTTTATGCAGATTCCTTTTTCCCGGAATTTTGCCTGACTGATCTGTCTTTTTGTCAGCCCCAGATGCTTTTTCAGCACATAGTCCAGAGGCTGAAAAGCAGTGTCTTCATCTAAAATCAGTTCCAGGGTTTTCATTAATAAGCCAGAACCTCGTATCCATCTTCTGTTACCAGTACCATAATCTCCCACTGGGCAGAAGGTTTGCCGTCTTCTGTGTACACTGTCCAGCCGTCGCTGTCGTCTACAAAAATCTCATGGCCTCCCATATTGATCATAGGCTCAATAGTAAAGATCATGCCGGGAGCCAAAAGCATGCCCGTACCTGCCTTTCCAATATATCCTACCCAGGGATCTTCATGGAATTCCAGACCTATTCCGTGTCCTCCGATCTCCCGGACTACAGAATAGCCATTAGCGTGAGCATGGTCATAGACAGCCTGACTCATATCTCCCAGAAATCCCCAGGGCTTTACCTGCTCCAGTCCTTTTTCCACACACTCCTTGGTCACATCCACCAGACGCTGTTTCTCCGTTCCCACATCCCCGATGCAGAACATACGGGAAGAATCTGAAAAATAACCGTCCAATATCGTAGATACATCTACGTTTACAATATCTCCCTCTTTGAGCGTCACATCTTCTGAGGGTATTCCATGGCACACCTGGTCATTAATGGAGGTACACACACTCTTCGGATAGCCTTCATAATCCAGAGGCGCAGGGATTCCTCCTGCCTCTGTGGTGATCTTATACACCCAATCATCAATTTCCTGGGTGGTGACCCCTGGCTGGATATGCTCAGCTACATAATCCAGTACCGCTATATTGATTTTTGCACTTTCTCTGATTTTCTCAATCTGTGACGGAGTTTTAATGATCTCATGAGAAGGAATAAGCACTCCTTTATTCTCATACATCTTCAGTTTTTCATCAAAAGCCTCATGGCACTTTTTATATTTCTTTCCGCTGCCGCACCAGCAGGGTGCATTTCTCTCTAATATTTCCATATGTTTTTGTCTCCTTTTCCTATGTAACTGTCCCCTCCGTATACAAAAGAACCTTTCTATTCCTTTGGCGGCTGTCGGCTGCTCCTTGGTTATCCTCAGTGTACAAGGGGCCAAACGCCTCCTACACTGAGGGTAGTATATCATGATTTATTTTTCCAGGCAATAAACAGGAATATATTTGTTTTTACTTGAAAAACAGGAGAAAAGATAGTATAAATAATAAGGTCTGGAATAATTTGAAATAGAATTCAGAAAGGATCAGTAAAATATGAATAAGAATCAAAACAGCAAAATGACTCCTCTACAGTTCATTTTTCGTGTACTGCAGGGAGCGCTGATCGGGCTTGGTGCTGTACTTCCCGGCATTTCTGGAGGTGTTTTAAGCGTAATCTTTGGTATCTACAAGCCCATCATGGAACTTTTATCCAATCCCTTTAAAAACTTTAAAACCCATGTACCCAAATTAATTCCCGTTATTATCGGCGGAGTCATCGGCTTTCTGGGAGTGGCTAATATCCTGTCCTTTTTCCTGGAAAAATATCCGGATCCTTCCGTGTGTGTTTTTATCGGACTGATTACAGGAATGCTTCCTTCTCTGTTCCGCGAAGCAGGAGAACAGGGACGCAGCAAAGGTTCTTACATCTCTATGGCAGTATGTATGTGTGTTATCTTTACCCTGCTCATCGGTCTTCAGATGACTTCCATAGAAGTTGCCCCAAATTTCTTCTGGTATCTCTTCTGTGGATTTTGCCTGGCCCTCAGCATAATCGCACCGGGAATGAGTTTTTCTACCCTTCTCATGCCTCTGGGTCTGTATACGCCTTTTATTGACGGAATCGGACACTTCGATATGGGAATATTGATCCCCGGCGGTATCGGAGCTCTGGTAACTGTGATCTGCTTGGCAAAAGCGGTGAACGCCTTATTTGACAATTACTATTCCATCGCCTTTCACGGAATCATCGGTATTGTCATTGCCGCTACAGTCATGATCATTCCGTTTTCTGGATTTACATCCCCTGGAACAGCTCTGGTCAACGGAGTATGTATTATTATAGGAATCCTCGTCGCTCTTGCTCTTGATAAATTTAACAGTCGAGTAAAAGTGGAGTAATCTTCTAAATAGAAACAGCAAAGCCAGATGAAGCTTTTTATTTTCTGAGTTTTCATCTGGTTTTCTTTTGTTAAAAATTTTCAGATTTTTTAAGATTTATCACCATTTAAAACTGTTTATAATATATTTTATTTAAAATTTTCTATTTTTATTATTGACATATCCGAAATAGGCTGTTATAATTTAACCATAAAATAAATCAAAAGAAAAAAACAGAAAGGACTGATACCACCAAAAGATTAAATTACTACTCATAATTTTAAAGAAAGGACGGTACGGACCACCAGAAATTTAAAGAACATTTGAAATCGAAAAATACGAAAAGAGGTATCCGCCAATGGATAACGAAATACGTTAAAAGGCATCATTCAGAATAAAAAATTTTGAATGATGCCTTTTACATTTGCTGTAATCGCTTATAGAAAATTATAAAACGTACAATTAGCCAAATAGATTATTCTGTTCTCTCATCTCCCCAGAAAAACAGCGCTACAGTTCCCGGTCCTGTATGAGTTCCGATTACAGTTCCAATACTATTGATCAACACTTTTCCGTTAAGATTTGGGAATTTCTCTTCTACCATATCTGCCACTTTTCTGGCGTCCTCCATACATGCAGAATTGGAGATATAGCACTTGCCACTATACTCCAGACCACCCTGGGCATGTTCTTCCATTCTCTTAACCATCTCACGAATGACCTGTTTCTTTCCCCTGTATTTATTTCTGGGGATCAACTTCCCTTCGTTATTTACATTCATCAGAGGACAGATATTCAGAGCCTGTCCCAGAAAACCGGAAACTTTGGAAATCCTTCCTCCCCGGATAAAGCTGGTAAGGTCTGTAGAGAAAAACCAATGATGAAGCTTGTTTTTATTCTCCTCAATCCACTGAACATTTTCTTCCAGGCTCATACCCTTCTCCTGATTTTCCAGGGCCTTATCCAGAAGAAGTCCAAAACCGGAAGAAGCAGCTAAGGAATCAATTATCACGACTTTTCTGTCCGGATATTTTTCCTCCATCTGGACCTTCGCCATATTAGCAGAATTAATCGTGCCGGAAATACCGCTGGACAGCGTCAGGTGCATTATATCCTTCCCCTCTTTCAGGATTGGCTCAAACAGGTTTATATATTGCTCCGTATTGACCTGAGCCGTAGTGGGCTGAGCTCCATCTGCGATCATCCGATAAAAGTCTGGAAAAGAAATTGATTTCCCCAGATCATCCGGATATTCCTTTCCGTCAAGAAGGAAATGAAAGCAGGCATAAGGAACCTTTTTTTCCTCAAAATAAGAGGCTGGCATATCTGCAGTAGAGCAGCATGTAATTACATAGTTATTCATGAGTCTCTCCTCCCCTATTCATATTCATACAAATATATGTATTTTTATTTTATCATTTCTCTGCCGGCTTGAAAAGACTGATTCCGCTTCTGTCAGTGTGCCAGTTTCAAAATCATCTCCAGGATTCTTCTGGCGCAGATGGCTATTTCCTCCCTTGTGATCAGTTCTCTTTCCATGGCCATAAGCAGTCTGTCAGGATAACCGCAGCCCATTTTGATATCATTTCCCGCTTTTGCTTCTTTATAATGTTCTCCTCTGGTCCACCAGTCTGTGGTAACAATTCCCTTAAATCCCCATTCTTCTCTCAGGATTCCGGTAAGCAGATCCCAGCTTTCAGAAGCCCTGTGTCCATTGACCAGATTGTAAGAAGACATAATGGTCCAGGGATCAGACTCTTTTACCACGATTTCAAAACCTTTCAGATAAATCTCTCTTAAAGCTCTTTCTGAGACTCTGGAATCACTGTCTTTACGGTTTGATTCCTTATTATTGCAGGCAAAATGTTTTACAGATGCAGCCACATGCTGAGACTGGATGCCACGTACCATAGCTGCTCCCATTTTTCCTGCTACCAGAGGATCTTCTGAATAATATTCAAAGTTTCTTCCGCAGAGAGGGCTTCTGTGAATATTCATAGCCGGTGTCAGCCAGATTCCGATGTTGTTTTCCTTTACCTCACTTGCTCCTGCTGCTCCGACTTGTTCTACCAGCTCTGTATTCCAGGTGCAGGCCAGCATCGTGGCACAGGGCCAGGCTGTGGTATACACGCGGCACTGAGGCCTGATCCGCAGTCCTGCAGGACCGTCTGCCGTCATCACATTGGGAATACCATACTCTCTCAGATTTCCCATACCGTAGGTATTCGCTACACCGGTATTTGGCTGACCGCCCAGAAGATGAGCCAGATCTTCATCAGACAACTGTTCCATAAATGTATCCAGAGTAATCTTTCCCTCTGCTACTTCTGAAAGCATATGTTTTCCGGATTTTTCTATTTCTTCCCGCAGCATCTGTCCATAGCCCCTGTCTGCAGGTTCCATTCCTTCTAAGCGGTCCATATCCTGCTTTGGAAGTCCCAGAGGTTCCTGAATCTGTTCTCTTTCCGGAAGCATCTCATAAGATCCGTCCCCGGTAAGACGTTTTGGCAGTTTATATGGAGCAGATTTACTGGTCAGCTGGCTGACAATACGGTCTCCGTTCAGTACCCAGTCTTCTCTCCACTTTTCCAGATTCTCTGCAGAATTTCCCACATAAAAGCTATAACTTCCCCCTTCTAGAACATAGGCTGACTTGCTGACTTTTCCCAGGTCATCAAAAGAAGCCATATCCGATACTGAAAATGTCAGGATCATAGTCTGGGTCTCTCCTGCTGCCAGCAGACGGGTTTTCTGAAAAGCTCCCAGCTCCAGAGCCGGTTTGCCAAGTTTTCCCTGAGGTGCGCTATAATATACCTGGACCACTTCTTTTCCTGGGCGAAGCCCTAAATTTGTAACCTCTGCTTTAACACGTACCTGGTCATTCTCTACGGAAATGTTCTTTGTACAGATTTCAAACTCCGTATAGGAAAGGCCATATCCAAAAGGATAAATGACTTTTGCTTTCGCCTGTGAGAAAGATTCAAAATACCGGTATCCCACATAGACATCTTCCTCATAATTCACATAGTCCAGAGACTCATGGAATCCCTCAGAAGATGGATAGTCTTCCAGGGTTTGCGCAAAGGTGTCCGTCAGTTTTCCAGAAGGATTTACGTCTCCGCAAAGGATGTCCGCAGCTGCCAATCCTCCCTCGATGCCCCCCTGCCATGCCATAAGCACAGCGGAAAGACTTTTATCTTCCTTAAACCAGGAAGTGTCGATCATACCGCCTACATTCAGTACTACTGCTACATAAGGGAAGGTCTTTTTCACTTTCTCCACCATCTGCTTTTCTGCTTCGGTCAGACAAAAATCACCGTTCTCAAAAATGCTGGCAGAAAGTCTTGCAAGAGACTGATCTCCTCCTGCAAAAGCTTTATCTGCAATACTCTTTCTGTCCCAGCCTTCTCCAGAATACCGGCAGATTGTCACTACAGCCGTATCTGTAAAAGCTCTGGCCTGTCCCAGCAGCTCTTCCGGAACTTCCGGCTCCAGAGTCATTCCCGGACAGTAGCCCTTTGCATACTGAGCCTGAATTTCCTTTTCATAATACCCTGCAGCAGGCCAGAAAACCTCCACTTTTCCTTCCTGCTCCTTAATCCTCAGACCTTCCATAAGATTTCTGGTATAAGCCACGGTCACGTCTCCGCTTCCTCCGCCGCCCTTTACATAGTCCACTGCAGCCTTTCCAAAAACTGCCAGTTTCTGTCCTTTACAGAAGGGAAGCAGAGATCCTTCATTTTTCAGCAGCACCATTCCCTCTCCTGCTGCCTTTCTCGACAATTCAATATGCTCCCTGCATCCTGTCACTCTTGCACCCTCTTTTCCAAGGGGCAGACATGGCTGATAATTAAACCTTGACCACTTCTCCATAAGATTCATCCTCCTGCCTTATCGGCAATTATAATTCATATTTATAAATAAACATTTCCAGATGCTTTCTCTGGCCGTTTATATCCACAATCTTCTCAGAGGCACAGATCCTCTGACATCCTTTTTTCTCATAAAATTTATAGTCACAGGTTGTATCTGTAAAGAAAAAGAAATTCTTGCCTCCATTTTCTTTGATAAATGCTTTCGCATCTTCCCAAAGTTGAGTTCCCATACCTTTTCCTTTTTTGCTCCTGAGAATATTTAAATAGATCAGCTCACCATCAAACTTTTCTCCCTGTTCTTTAAACATTTGCCGGTTCTGGCGGTTCAGTTCCCTGAAAAGCTTCAGATTGCTCCGTCCTTCCTGGCTGAGTCCAAGGCGTATCCCATAGAAAAGTCCACGAAAATTCATAGTAAAATTTTTTCGTCCTTTTCCTTCTTTTCTTGCCAGAACCACTCCCACAGGCTTTCCATTTATGAGGGCCACTCTGGCAAAATTTTCCTGAGTAAGCAGACTTGCCCAATAAGATTTTTCCAACAGCCTTACCACTTTCTGATCTTTACATCTACGGCTGAATCCCCAGGTATCTCCCAGGATTCTTTCCATCTGTCTATAGTCCTCTTTTCTAAGTTCCCTATAGGTAATTTCCTGTTTTTTTTGCACCATATCCTGTCATTCTCCTTTGTCGCAATTGATGAGTCCATTATACCACTTCCATAAACAAGATTACAGAAGAATCTATTTCTCTCTTAAATGGATATATAAAAAATTCATAATATTTATAGTTTTTTAAACTCCTTGCATAATTTATCTGTTTACTCCATTTATTATTCACAGAATTTATGCATATAATATATAAAATTTTTCAGGAGCGTATAGTATGGACTACTCAAGGATTGGCTCAAGAATCAAAGAATATCGTGAAAAACAGAAAATGACGCAGCAGATGTTAGGGGAAGAAACAGACTATTCTGTCCAGCATATCAGTCATATTGAAACAGGAAAGACCAAGCTCAGCGTACAATGTCTTCTTGATATTGCTAATGCGCTCCATGTATCCGTAGATGAACTGGTATGTGGATATAATACTGCTTCCTCTGTTATTCTGGACCAGGAAATTAAAGAACTCCTGGATGACTGTACCCCTCAGGAGAAACAGATTATTCTGGAAACCATGAAAAGCCTAAAATCCAGCTTAAGAAAAAGCAGCAATACTTGAACATCTTTATCGAGCAAGAAAGATATTTCCATATGAGCATTTTTTTAAACAGGGGCTGGCGCACTTGATGCGTCAGCCCCTGTTCTCTCACTTACTGAAAAACAGCCTGATTTTTGTAATTTAACGCAATATAGCTTTTTCCTCTGTTAATGGAAATCTCCTGACCGGACTCATCGTAAAATCTCAGGTAGGAACTTTCATTATTGTAGTCCTTAGACCAAGTAATTTTCTGAACGCCTCCATTGGATACATAATATCCTACAGAATCTGTTCCTCCATCCCAGTCAATCTCTTTATGTCCCACACTGTCTCTCACAGAAATATCTGTTTCCAATACAAATACATTAGTAAAGGCCAGCTGTTCTCCGGTTTTTCCATCTACCTGGGCATCGCCATTGATCTGCTTCAAATAAACCTTATTCTCTGCATCATAAGTAAACTGTGAAGACTGCGCGCCGAAGTTAATCTGTACGCTGGTACAGTCACTGCCCTCTGGCTTGAGCTGTTCCTCCAGGCCGTTGAACTGGAAAGCAGGCCCCTTCTTGTCCTCATTCAGGTCTGTCCTCAGGCCCTGAGACTCAATATAAGAAACCAGCTTTGTTCCGTCAAAATATCCTGTATGTTCCAGAGAATATCCCTGATTCAGCCTGTCCTGGTCCCTGCCGAAAAGTCCGCCGGTATTGGTAATCCCTTCAATCTGGTCCATATTCAAAGCTTCCAGATAGTCCGCCATAGTATCATCAATTCCCCAGTTTACATAGAATGCATCAAATCCCTGGGAAAGAGCCGGGAAATAATAACGGCAGCTGCGGATGGGGCAAATTTGAGGCACCTGGGTATAATCGCCGTAAAGAGCCATAAATCTGGTAGCATCTCCCTCAACAGGAATTTCAAAAATAATATCTGCCTGTCCTACGCCATACTGAGGCATTGCGTAAGAAACATTATTGACCATAACAGCTACCGGCCGTTTTCCTATGGCCCCGTCTGTCAGGTCCGGTACTCCTGTAAGAAGGTTCTGATTAGCAGGAATCTCTTCCTGAGGCTCTACTGCAGAACCCTGTACTGCCCCCTGATCATCTTCCGTCTCTCCCTGTGAGGATTTTTCGGTCTGAGCAGTCTCATTCTGGCTCTGTTGTGTATCGTCCTTATGGCTGCAGGCTGCCATGGAACCTGCAAGAACAAAAGCTGCAGTGATCAGCATAACTTTTTTGAATTTCATTTATATTCCCCCTTATACATGTTGAAAGTTAGTCTGTATACATAGTCTCACACAGTCATTGTACGTGATAACTGTATGAATTGCAAGTTATAATCCCATTCTCAAAAGAATTCAACTTCTCTTCTTAGTAGAAATTCTGCACAATACCAGAAACAGACATATCCCTGCCACAGTCAATACCCATCCTTCTTTTACGCCTGGAACATGGTACTCCAACTCTATCTGGTTTTCTCCTTCCTCTATAGGAATCACAGTCAAGGCATTTGCGCCTCCAAGGACTTCTACCCTTTCTCCATTGACATAGGCATCCCAGCCTCCGTCATAGGGTATGGTCAGCAGCATCCAGCCCTCTTCATCAGATATATAGCTGCCGCTTACATAGCCGTCTTCGAAGTCTTCCAACTGGAGCTCTTTCTTCTGCAGCTCCTCTATGACCTCTTCAAAAACCTCCTGATCTAGATAATAAAAATATGGGAATACTTCCTGGTCTGTACCTGTATAATTGGTCAGAGAAATCCTATGGGGCTCATTTTCATTTCCTATATAAAACACCTTATATCCTAGCCAGGCTGCATAGTCGCAGCGATATTCTCCGTCAATATACAGCTGCAGATTCGGTATCCAGGAATCAACATAGCCATACAGCATATTCCTTCCTTCCTGGCCCTGGATCACAAAATTCAGAGAATTATTTTCAATCGTCATAGAATCATCTGCTCTTTTAAAAATCTCTACGTCTCTGCCCAGGATATTTGAGAAAAACTGGTTCTGGAATGCAAAAGGATCCAAAGATTCTGCATTCTCGAAAACAGTATCCTCTGTTTCCATACCAATCCCCAGCGCAAAAGGATTATAATATACCGCCTTTCCATTATACTCATCCATATCTTCCAACTTTATATAGCCAGGCACATCTTTTTCTGACAGTAAATATTTTACCCCAAATAAAGAGTCGGAAGGCAGGATAGCTTCGTCCATTCCTCCTAAGACCAGCTCCGAAGAATACCCCAGATCATACAGCATTCTGTTCACATCTGTATCATAAGCAGAAGAATAATGGGAAAGACTGCGGTATCCATATACCATTGCCTCGTTTAAATAGGCAGACAATCTTGTTCCGTTATCATTTCTTTTCTCCAGAGTATCCATACGGTAAAACAAGTCTTCTTCCCTGTCCTTCACCTGTTCTACCAGCTTTTCCTCGTTAAGAACATAGTTCTGATAATCAGATACGGATCCGTTTTCTCCGTAATTCACAGTAAAAGTAAGTACACCATTTACTAAAAGCTCTACTGCCAGGAATAGAGGTATCAGGTTCTTCGTAAATGAGAACTTTTTCACAAGAATAAAAAGCAGCAAATAGAGAACTAAGAACCCTATCGTGGCTCCAAATACCTTCCCATCATAGCCATTTTTAAAAGAAAAATATCCTGTCCCTGCCATGCAAAGCAGAAATATACTGATCATTTTCCAGTTTTTCTGCTCCCTTTCATAGTCTTCCGCTCCTCTGGCTGCCAGATGCAGCACCAGGAACGTTACTACAAAACCATAACGGAAAGCAAAGCTCTGTACCTGCCGGAAACCGCTCCAGATACAGTCAAGGGGTACCAGCCAGCAGCTGGCAAACATCAGCAGTACCACCAATGCTGATACAATTTTTTCTTTAAAGGTTCTTCTCCCAGACAGAAAATAGTAGAAGAAAAAGCCCAGAAAGATCAGTCCACAGTACAAAGAGACTGTGGGAACCAGTCCTCCTACAGCAAATCCCTGAAACACATCAAGAAAAGAGCCATGGGCAGCATACTGAAAAATAGAAGGGTCAAAGACCTCTTTTCCATTTTGAAGTCCTTTTACCACCGGCCAGAAAATAAAGCAGCTTCCCAGAAGTCCTGCCACCATAGTTCCTCCGCACAGGAGTCCGTCGATGAAAAATTTCTTTATTTCCTTTCCCCGGAAATTTTCACACTTCAAAATCCTTTCGTAAAGAAAATAAATCACGGCAAAAAGCCCCGTCATATAGCCGGTATACCAATTAATAGCTATGGAAAACAATACTGCCAGGAAAAGCCCGGCCTTTTTCCCATATTCAATGAATTCATAAACAGCCAGCAGTAAAAGAGGCAAAAGTATCACACCGTCCAGCCACATAATATTTGATGACTGGCGCATATTGTACTGCATAAGCCCGTAAGCCACAGAAAGCATTCCCCTCATTCCCAGGGAAAGCCCGGGAAATCTTCTGGAAAAATACAGGTTTGCAGTAACTCCGCATAATCCCAGCTTTACAGCGGTCAGCAGAAAAATGAACAGGGGCAGATGTTCTTTTTCAAAAAATATCACCAGAAGATTCAGGGGGCAGCCCAGATAATAGCCAAGCAGTGCCACCAGAGACCCTCCTGCTGATTTTGAAAAAGAATATCCGATATCTGCCTTTCCTGTCAGTACATCTTTGTAAAAAGCAAAGAAATCTACATACTGGACATCCTGGTCCCAAAGCAGGTTGGATTTTTCACCAAAGGGATAAAGGCCGCTGAAAGCCTGTATTAGAATAAAAATCCCTACTACAGCTCCAAATACCAGCAGCGGCAATATCCATTTACTTCTCCTCTTTCCCATGTTCTATTCTCCCTTTGATCTTAATTCTCATAAACTGATAAACCTGCTCCAGCCCCCAGCTTCCAAGAAGAAGGTATAAAGGCACATAGCAGTAAAGGTACCGGGCCCTCGCCTCAAATATCAGTTCAAAAAGGGTCAGCCCTACAAGGGCCAGCATAATGATAAATCCCTTCCTGCCCCAGTCTTTTTTTCGAAATACAAAGGCAAGAAAACAGCCTGCCAGCAACAGCATCCAGACCATCTGAGAATAGCTGCAGAAATAGGTATACCGCTCTCCATCGTAATAATACACAGACTTTAAAAAAGGAGACATGCCCTGATTTTTATTTTCCAGAATCTCCGTATAAAAACCGCCTTCTGCACCCCAGGCCCAAGTTCCGTCTCCATAATTAGACAGAAGCTTCTTTTCCAGATGTCCCAAAAGGCCTACGGGACCATAATCCTCCAATCTTTGCCGGATCATTTCTATATCTGCCTGAGTCCGCTCATCTGCAGGCTGACTGTAAGTATACTCTACATCTCCTTCTAAGAATCCTCCATTTGTTTCAGGATTTAACCCCATCATTACAAAGTGAGCCGGTCCGAAAGCCTCCTCTTTATCCAGCTCTATAGGTATCGAAGATACTGCAAGCTGGCATCCCAGAAACATAATGAAGGCCCCCGCCAGAGTACCTGCTACAGGCTTCCATCCTGGCCTTTTAACTTTCCCTTTCAAAAGGTTCAGACAAAGGATGATCACTGCTGCGATAGCTATGATCGCCAGCTGAGGCTTTATTTTATAGCCCAGCACAGCTACTGCTGCCATACACAGACATTTCAGCCAGATCATACGTCCATTTTGTGTCAAAAAATAAAGATACAGAAATAAGACCGGAAAGATAAGACCCATAGAATCCGAATACGGAATGGACACCCATGGAGATACACCTACGATCAACACATACATTCCCCAGGTATTCCAGGCCATTCTTAAAGAGCTGCTCCAAAGCAAAGCTGTTTTATATACCAGTAAACCAGTGAGAGCAGAAATAAGGCACTGCACTGTCAGTATTCCCATAATGCCTGTCCAGGCGTCTAAAATCCCAAACAAACTTCCCAGTTCCATGATCTTAGAAAAAATAAAAATCAACAGTATATTATTAGGATAGATAGAAAAGTAGTAGCTTTCATAGGTACTGCTGTCAAAAGACTGGCCTGCTGAAATCTGATAAGCAGTGTCGGTCAGCAATCCGGCATCCCATCCTGTAATAAAATAATAATTATATACAATATAAACCAGAAAAACAAAAAACAGGACAGTTCCTATCCGGATAAGCTTTTCTGAATTTTCTGTCCAATACTTTTTTATGCTCCTGGGACAGTATCCTTCCAGAAATCTTACGCCAGTCCATATCAGCAGTCCCAGCAAAAGATATATAAAATTTGGAAGAGCAAATTCTGCTTTATATGCATAGTCTATATTCCCTGCTGCTAAAAGTACAAGAAGCAAAATGATCAAAAACAGAGCTCCAAAAATCCAGCTTCCGCAATTCTCCAAAATATTTCCAATTTTCTCTCTCTTTTTCATGACTCTTTTCGATTCCTTTTTTCATCAGAAGTTCTTTCGCTGATAATATATCTGGGTCTGGCTTTTGTTTCTAAATATATCTTGCCAATATATTCGCCGATGACACCTAGAGACAAAAGCTGTATACCGCCCAGAAATGCCACAATGCACACCAGGCTTGCCCAGCCCGCTACCGTATGTCCCAGGACCTGCATAACAATAGCCCAGATGATCGCCAAAAATCCCAGTCCGGAAATTACAGCCCCCAGCCCTGTGATCAGCCGGATAGGTTTAATGCTGAGGCTGGTAATTCCATCAAAGGCCAAAGCCAGCATCTTCTTTAGCGGATAATGGCTTTCCCCCGCTATCCTCTCTCGGCGTTCATAGTAGACACTGGTGCTTTTAAATCCAACCAAAGGAAACATTCCTCTCAAGAAAATATTGACTTCCTTAAAGTCAGAGAAAGCCTCCAGTACCTTTGAAGATACCAGCCGATAGTCTGCATGATTAAAGACAACTTCCGCCCCCATCCAATTCATCAAATGATAGAAACTCTCTGCTGTAAATCTCTTAAAGAAAGTATCGGTATCTCTTTTACTTCGCACACCGTAAACCACCTCTGCTCCGTCCAGATAAGCGTCTACCATTTTATCCATGGCATTTATATCATCCTGTCCGTCGCAATCAATGGAAATCGTTATATCTGCCTGGTCTTTTGCCTCCATCAGTCCTGCCAGCACCGCATTCTGATGTCCTCTGTTCCTGCTCTGGGCAATCCCCTGATACCGGATATCCTTTTCTGATAATTCTTTGATAATCTCCCATGTCCTGTCTTTACTGCCGTCATTCACAAATAATATACGGCTGTCCTCATGGATTTTCCCATCTTTTTCAAGCTGTTCCAACTTTTGGAGAAACATGGGCGCTGTGATAGGAAGTACAGATTCTTCGTTATAACAGGGAATGATCATATATAATATGGGCTTTTCTTTCACTATTCTACCTCTCAGTCTGTATTTTTCTTCTCTTTAGCAATTCTAAATTCATAATCAAAATACTTTATTTCTAATATACAGAATCCAGAAAAACAAAATGTCTTTCTGGATTTCTCATATACTATTCACTTTTCTTTCTAAAGACAAACAGCCTCTGCCCTAAATAATTCAGGACTACGAAAAGGCACATTCCGGCCAGCATGGACAGATTTCCCTGTATCTTCTCGTTAAATCCGCTGAATATCCAGGATACTGCAGGTTTCGCTGCTCCATAGGCTATCAGATAGCAGATGGTAATATTTACCACAAAAGACAGGATCTGTCTCCAGGATTTTTCTTTGTTCTGGAAAGTAAAATACTTGTTCAGAAAATAACTGACAATACTTCCCACAATATAATTAGACGCAGAAGAAATCCAGTAGTTTACGGAAAAGACATTATACAGGATAAACATCAGGCCGGTTCCCACCAGAGTGTTGATCACTCCTACCATTAAAAATTTAATTGTTGTGATATCAATAAATTTCAGTAACTTCTTTATCATCTTTCTCTCTCCCGTACATTGGTTTCTCTGCAAATATAATTTTTTCCATGGTGCAGTTCCCTTTTAGTATAAACATAAATGGAGCGTATCCCCAATAAATACAATCTGTTCATCATCTAAATAATGCCAGTTTTTTCCTTTAAAATACTGCTCGTATACCTGAGGATCTCCTTCCTCTATTATATAATCTGTACCCGTAAAACGTTTGTACACATTGCCGGCCGCCCAGGTATTAGACATAACCCTTTCATTAATCGCACCGTATCCGGTGAGCCCATAATAAATTCCCAGAGGGCAGTCATCAGTATAGATGCATATTCTGTTAATCTGATTGCCTGTGTCATTTTCATAAATCCAGACTTGCTGAGCAATATAATTTACATCATAGTAGTCAATGCCTACCGAGACATAGTGACTTGTCTCCATCTGACAAGTGTTAAAATATTGTATCCCAAGAAACAACACCGCATAACCGGCTGCCGCATAAATTCTGATCCTGCTTTTATCTTCCAGCAGTAAATACAGAATCAAAATGATTCCCATACCGGCTCCCATAACATATACTGTTCTTGGCACCACACTGATATACACAGCTTCCGTCATCAGAAAAGGTGAAATTACCGCCAGTAAAAAAACTACAGCCACATAAAATACATGGAGCAGTCTTTTTATATCTTTCTTCATAATGACCAAAACTAAAACTGCCCCTCCTGCAATTATGCACATAACAAAATATACATATTTAGGCATGAAATTAGCCGTAGTCATCAGCAGATCAGCTATCTGCCCTACAGCAGCCTTTAAAGACTCCAGAATCTGCAGTTTTCCCGCTACACGAGCGGAACCTGCCAGCTTTGTCAAAATCACATTTGCCACACAGGGAATAAGATATGCTCCGCCGATCACAACTGTATTTTTTACAAACATCTTCACATTTGCAAAGGTATCTTTTGCCAGCAAAATCAGCAATACCGCTGTAATTCCAAAGGCCCCCTGATGCCCCATCATTCCTATTGTGCCAAGAAAAACCCCTAAAACAAAGCTTTTCCAGATTCCCCCTTCCAGAAATTTCAACACGAACTTTACTTCAAGAATGTTGAAAAAAATTCCCAAGCAGATAGCACCTGTATACTCTGGAAAGATAAAGTATTCAAGGACAAACAAGTTAGAAATCATCATGAAAGAGGAAAAGATCATTAGCAGCCAAGACAAATTATATTTTTCCTCAATCCTGGTCCTTTTTTTCAGCAATCCATATATTACAAGCTCTGCCAGAGACAGAAAAATAATGGCCATAGCCCAGGAAAGGGTCTTCTCCACCGCAAAACTGATATGAAAAAAACCAGAAAACAGGCAGATCAGAGTCATCAGCCAGCGTCCATTACTAAAATATAACGCTGCTGTATCTGCCCAGCCCACATTTTCAGAAACATAAGTATCTGCTGCAAAATGCTCCACGGAAAAAATACCATAAAAACACAGGTTCATCAGCAGAAACAATATTAGTATCCGGATTTTTTTATATCTTTCTTCTTTCAAGGGTTCCATGTATTCAGCTCTCCTTTACCTCAGAGATGATATAAACCGGTCTCCGCTTTACCTCTTCATAAATCTTTGCCAGATAATAGCCCATAATTCCCAGGCTTGTCATGATCACACTGCCAATGATCAGAAGCAGCAAAATCACTGTGGTAAATCCCTGCACTGCATGTCCAGTAAAATATCTTATCAAAGTCTGTATTCCTAAAATTAAGGCTCCTATGAAGGTCAGTCCGCCTGCAACAGTCACAAACTGCATAGGTACGGTAGAAAAAGCCGCGATATTTTTTACTGCATATTTTACCAGCGACCATTTAGACCACTTAGATGTACCGAACTCTCTTTCTCTTACATCAAATTCCACTTCTGTTTTCTTATAGCCCACCCAGGATGACAAGCCGCGGAAGAACATATTTCTCTCCGGCATACTAAGAATACTTTTTACTACTTTCCTGTCCATCAGCTTGAAATCAGAAGCTCTGGACATGTCAATTCCCGTTGCCTTTGTCATTAAACGGTAAAAAAGTTTTGCACTGGATTTATAAACCAGGCTTTCTTTTCCTCTAGTCCGCTTCACTCCTTCTACAACTTCATATCCCTCCTGCCATAAACGATACATTTCCACAAGAGTTTCCGGGGGATGCTGCATATCACAGTCCATCACTACACAAGCCTCTCCGGAGGCGTTGGCAAGCCCAGCCAGTATAGCCGCCTCCTTGCCAAAGTTTCTGGAAAAGCTTACTCCCTTTACCCGGCTCTGCTCCAGTTCCGCTTTTCCCTGTTCTATTATTTCTTCAATCCTGGTCCATGTATCATCTTTTGAGCCGTCATTAACATAGACAAGCTCAAAGGGAATTTTAGCCTGTGATAAGACCTTTTTAATTTCTATGTAGGCATTTTTGATGTTGCCCGATTCATTATAAGATGGTAATACAATAGATAACATAATCTTTCTCTTTTCTATTCACACTAAAAATTCATAATAACTATATCATTCGATATTCTTTTATTCAAGTCTTTTCGCAGATTCCACCTGTTCAGCAATCTTCTCCTTATCTGCTTTAAATATGCCTATTTTTCTTTTTCCCAAAAAGACTAGAAGGCTTATCAATGTAATAATGAATCCTAGTTTTAGTCCAGGAACCGTATAATGCATCTCGATCTCACATTTTCCCTTCGGTATCTCAATTCCGATAAAAGCATCCAATGCTTTATGATAAGTTTGAGATTCACCGTTTATCTCTATGGTCCATCCTTCTTCATATGGAATTGTCAAAAGGATTTCCCTTTCGTCACTGCTGTCTGATACGGCAGAAATTAATCCATCTTCCATACTGGTAATATCCAGCCCATTCGTTTTCAGCTTTTGAATAGCCTCTTCAAAAACGTTCATGTTTAAAGTACCCGTATGAATACCATAATCTTCAGCAAATGCATGCCCGCCAGTCTCTATTCTCACTGTGACTACATCGCCCTGCTGATAATTTCCCAAATATTCAACTTGATTGTTATACCATGTATTACTCGATATATATTCTCCATTCACATACAGAGTCATTCCGTCTTGTCCATTTGAAAAATACACATATAGGGGACCACTTTTGTTGACCGCAACATTCCATTCGATGTAGCTGTTATAATCTGAATCTTTTACAGTATTTTCTCCCCAGCTATAAAGCTCTATCTCCTTTCCTAAGATTGTTTCATATAAAAGTTCCTGATTTTCCAAGGCATTGGTACCAAATTCAACTGTCTCAGCTGCATCTGCAATTTCATAAGCTAAGGACAGCGCATATGGATTTTCGTAGATCCCCATACCATCCGCTTCTGTATTTCCAACTAGATTGCAGCCTGGAATATCTTTATCCGAATAAATATATTTTACTCCCATTAATGCATCCATGGCCAAAATCGGTGTATAAGTTACCAGCGTCGTATCACCTGTATATCCTATATTTTTCATCAGCTGTGCAGCTTTTACATTATTAGCAGAACTATAATTTGATATGCTGCTGTATCCAAACGCCATAGACTCATTATTACAGCCTCCACTAACTGGGCGAGTAAAGGTTTTATCTATGCGGTAGAAACTACTGTCATTTTCTTTTATCGTATTTACAGATGTTTGTATTGTTTCATTGTAATTGGCATACGCTTCTTTGCTATTTGTATAGGTAGAAAATTCCATTTGGAGTTTTTGTGAAAACTCAGTAATGTTGCAGCATATTATGATAGCGAATGCAAAAACACACATTCTTTTTCTTTTCGTATCCAGCATTATCAATGCCGCACCAATGAGAAATACAATAATTCCGCTTAGATACGCCATCTCTCTATTAGAGTATGGCTTAACATAATCAAGCAAACATAGCCCTGTCAAAAGAATCAAAAGCCCTTTTTTTATATTATCCCCCAAATGTTCATAGATTTCTGCTAAGCACATGGCAGCAACCACAATCATAAAAAAGGAAAATATAAATGCATATCTGTAAGTATGGGAAGATGGAATTTTAAAGGCTGTAAAAATATAATTCAAAGGTCTAAAACAGAACACAAACATCATTCCCAATAGAAAAAATGCTCCTAAGGATTTTTTCAGCAGACTTACTTTTTCAGATAAAAAGAATAAAACTACCAGGATCAGTACAAAGCTTCCTATATAAATGGGCGGGCTCATTTCACTCCATGTAAGTTTGTCCCCCTCCAAAAACAAATCTCTAAAGCCGTCTAAAAAAGAAAACCCGAAAATTGGGGTAAAAATAGAGAAGTCAAATCCCTCTCCATTTCTGCTCATCTGCAATGTCTGGGGAAGAAACAGAAAACAGGAAGCCCCTACAGCCAGAATTGAATCTATCCCAAATCCAATAACTTTCTTTATCAAATGTTTTAAATCCAGCGCACGTTTATCTCCATAAAAAAGGACCAGTTCAAATATCAGATATATGACTGCAAAAATGCAAAGCATATATCCAATATACCAATTTGAAATTATCCCGTAAGCAAGAGCAAAGAAATAGACGGCAGACTTTCTTTCCCATACAAGTCTATAAATCCCCAAAGCGATCAATGGCAATGTCATAACTCCATCCAGCCACATAATATTTGTACATTGAAGAACATTATAGCCCATAAGGCCATAACTTACTGCCATGATGACTTCAAAAAACGGCAGCACTGCAAATCTTTTTTCTAAGTATATGTATGCCATAATACCGCATAATATTAGTTTTAAAGGGATCAGTAATGTGAGAAATTCTGCCATATGTTCCGGCTCAACAAAATAGCTTAGAATATTGAGGGGTGATGCAAGATAATATGCCAGTAAAGTAATCGTACTGCCTCCCATCCCCATATTGAAAGAATACAGCAATGAGTCTTCTCCATGAAGCATATTCCGAAACCAAATAAAAAAATCTAAATACTGATATTGCATATCATTATAGATCAGTATCTTGTCACCAAAAGGAAATACCTTTTCACTAAAAAATGCTATAAGGATAATAACGCTGATCAACATAATAACTGCTGGTATACCGTAATATCTGAAGTGTACATTTTTCTCTCTATGCATTTTTCTTCTCCACCTTGTTTTCAATTATTTGCACCTTTCTATCATCTTCAAAATCTCAGATGCACAAATACCGCCAGCCCACATAGGCTGACGGAAGAAATACATTTATAAATCTCGAAATATAGCCTTTTTCATGCATCTGCATTATGGACAGCATATCAGACCAGATAATCTAATAACTGTGGAAATTGCTGAGCATTGTCTCTTATGTAATTTCTCTTAAAAGCTGCAAATTTTGACTCCCTTCTAAGCAAAGCCTTTAACTTTCGTAATACGATTCTGGAATCTGGATGCCGTTTCATCTCTTCCAGATTATCATATAAAACATTCATTTCTTTATTTAATTCCTGAAATCTCATGTCACTTTTATATGTTCGCATTCCTGTATTTTTAATATTAAATACTTCCTGAATGAGTGAAGCTGTCAGCACAGCAGTCTGATCACCGGAGTCTTTAGCCTTTACACAAACGTCTCGGGCCTGCAGTTCAAAATTAATATACATCTCAGGATCCTGTTTACAGCAGTCCATAATTCCCTCATCATATTTTTCCTGATTTTTCACTTTGTTACAGTGCCCGCAAACCCAGAAAAGATTGTTCCAATCAAATTTTCTCTCCGGGTACTTTCCATTTTTATGCGGCAATAAGTGCTCTACTTCTGGATCTTGTAAATCTTTAAGCTCACAAATATAGCATTTATTATGAAAATCCGCTTTCAATTTTTCAATTACATCTGGTTTTGAGTAACTGCCAGATAATTTTTTAGCCTCAACCGCTAAAGATTCAGGTGCCGGAAAGGATCTTTCTATTTTTACCATCAGATATCCTCCCTGTTTTCAAGTTCCATTTTCAGCCGCTGATATTCTGTTGTTAAATTTAAAGCTAAATAATCTGGAATTTCATCTAAAAACATCTCTAATTCTGTAATTTCTTCAAAATCATCATCTGTCAGATCTTTCTTATTTACTAATTCTTTATATCTTTCAAACTTTTTTTCCAGAGTTGCAGACATTTCACTTGCATTAAAATATCCTTCTACGATACCTCCATATGGAACATCCGACAGTCCATTTTCCACTAAAATCTTTTTTTCTAAATCATATATCACTGCGTTCTCAATACTGTTTAATATAAAAGGAGAGTGTGTGGACATAATAAATTGTATATTAGGGAATATTGTTGTTAATAGTCCTAAGACGTTTTTCTGCAGTTCAAGATGAAGATGTGTTTCTATTTCATCTACTAATACTATCCCAGGTATAGTAAAATTAAATGTCCTTTTCGTTTTCTTTTCCATACGGACAATAATATCTAATACAATATCCAGCACTGCTGCGAAACCGCTGGACATTTCATTGATGCTAAAAGGTTCCTTGTCTTTCTCTTGAATATAAAAGGAGAATGTATCCTCTTCGAAAACTAATTTCAAAGAAGGATCATCAAAAACCTTTCTCAGCAAATCTTGAAATTTATCGAACCAGGATTTGATCTCATTTGCTTTTTCAACCTTTCCGTTATTCCTAGCTAGGGCTTCTGTTACTTTCAGATCCAACAGATATTTTGCAAATACTTCTCTGGGAGTTTCTGATAAAGCATAATTATCTTTTAACTCTACCTTTTCCACATGCTTGGGGGCATCCGCTTTGAATATTCTGTCTGCTTTATAGTAAGCCAGGATAAGTTCCCCTTTTTCAAAGTAGTATCTCAAAACATTTGACGGTTGATTAAATTCCAGGGATACCCCGTTTTTCATACGCTCTAATTCTTTGGTATAATATTCAACATTTTTCTCTGCTTCCAGAAGCTCTGCATTTTTTTCTCCACACGCCTGTAGTTCCTTTAATCTTTTTTCAAAAAACTGTAAATTATCTTCATAAAGCTTCTGATTATCAGAAATTACTAATTCATTTAAATGGCCAGACAATGCTTCTAAAACACTGGTTTTTCCACTTCCATTTTTTCCTGTAAAAATTAAATGTTTTATTTTTTCCCTCGATAGGGGTATCGTAATATTGTTCAGATGTCTCACATGATCTATTTTCAAATTTGAAATATAAATATTTTCCAAAACAGCGCCTCCCTTATCTTAGATTACCTACAAATTTCAATACCGAATAATTTCATTGTATGAAAAAGGCATACAAATTGCAAGATATAATCTGGCTTTCCTGTCGCTATAATTATCTCTTATCTTCTAAATTTCATAAAAATGCCCTAAGAATCGAAGATATTATATCTCCAATTCCAGGGCATCTGTTCCTTAATTATTGTGTCACATAAGCATTTGCCGTACTTCCTGGCGCTGACGCGCCTTTTGCTACAAGCTGGATTTCTATGCCTTCCAATCTCTTAGACAAACCGCTGGTACCTGCTTCTTCTCCATTTTTCGCCCAGCCAAGCCAGCCGTAGGTTTCTGCATGTACCCGATAATAAATATCAAAATGATTTGCCATGTCTCCAGTCAATTCAATTTGGATAGCTTCCAGGCGCTTCATTTCTCCAACAGTTCCCGATATTGCATCATTTCCCACAAAGTTCTGCCAGCCATAGTCCTGGACATGGGTACGATATTGGATGCTGCCGGAATACTGCTGATTTGCAAGCCGTATTCTGATTCCTTCTAATCTTTTGCTTTCTCCTGAGGTTCCGGCCATCTGTCCATCGGTTACATAAGTTTGCCAGCCATAGTCCTGCACTTGCGTGCTATACTGTAAATTCGGCTGACGATAAGCGCCTTCCGTACTTCCCGGCGCTGCGCCTCCTTTTTCTACCAGCTGAATCTGGATTCCTTCCAACCTGTAAGAATAGCCGCTGGTACCTGCCTCTTCTCCATTTTTCGCCCAGCCAAGCCAGCCGAAAGTCTGTGCATGTACACGATAATATATATCATAGTGATTGGCCATATCTCCGGTCAATTCAATCTTAATGGCCTCCAAGCGTTTTAACTCTCCCGTAGTTCCTGCAGTCTGGTTATTTTCTACAAATCCCTGCCAGCCGTAGTCCTGGACATGGGTGCTGTAACGAATTCCGCCAGAATATTTCTGATTTGCAAGCTGTATCCGAATTCCTTCCAGTCTCTTGCTTTCTCCTGAAGTACCAGCCATAGCGCCATCTACTACATATTCCTGCCAGCCATAATCCTGTACGTGGGTAGTATATTGTATAGCCGGCTCTCTATAGGAATTCTCCATAGAACCTGGAGCACTTCCTCCCTTAGCTACCAGTTTCACCTGCACTGCCTGAATATATTTGCTGCAGCCTGTACTTCCTGCAGACAGCCCATTTTTTGTCCATCCAAGCCAGCCATAATCCTGTGCATGTACTCGATAATAAATATCATATTGATTGGCCATGTCTCCGGTCAGACGAATCTGAATTGCTTCTATACGCCTTCCCTCGCCAGCTGCACCGCTGGCTTCACCGTTCTTCTTCCATGAAGATTCCCAGCCGCTGCTCTGCAGATGGGAGCGATATTCAATATTTCCGCTGATATTTCCCTGTCTCTGTAAAGAGATCATCATCCCTTCAAGCTGTCTGGACTTGCCTTCTGTTCCGCTGATGTTTCCATCCTGAACGCTGGACTGCCAGCCGATACCTTCTACATAAGACTGATAGCTTACTCTTGGATTACTGTATACCCCTGTATTATTCTTATCAATAAAGAAGTTAAGATCTACATTACCAGTGATTCCGTCCACCTTGCCTGTAGATGAACATTGCCAGATATCATAAGAGCCAGTATATGTACATCTGTAATTATACTGCGCCACCCATTTTGACCAGTTGGGATTATTAAAAGCACTGTCTGTCAGGTAGTTTGTCCACCAGTTTGTATTTGAGTAAATACCTACTTCATAACCGGCATTGGATATGATATTGCAAAAATTTGCAGCAAGCTGCCCTAGCTGCGCTTTTGTCATATTTAATTGTGAATTCTCTTCCAAATCGTAGTAAACTGGATAAGAAGGATTATGCCCCTCTAAAAGACGCAGCACATGTTCCGCTTCTCCCTGGGCACGATCCGGTGAAGTCGCGTAAGAATACAGATATACACCATATGGTATTCCCAAGCGCTCACACTCTGATACATTATATTCCCATGTATCATCATCCTGATTGGTCTGATCCTGTCCATATCCGCATCTGATAATTGCAAAGTCTATTCCGTCTGCCTTTACTTTTGCCCAGTCAATTTTACCATTATGCTCACTTACATCAATTCCCTTCAGAGTAGCCCCTTCAATGACTTCTCCTCTGCTGTTCACATACTGACCGTTTACTTTCTCCCAAGCATTTGATACAGCTGATCTTGAAAACACGCCCGGCCCTTCTTCATAAATTCTTTCACCGTCTTTATAACGCCAGCTGTTTTCCTTTAACTGACTCTCATCAATACTTTCTGCCGTATCGGTTGAATTATCATTTGCCTCTGATACTGCTGCATACCCCTGAACAGGACCCAGTACAACGCTTCCCGCCATAAATCCGGTCAGGGTAAGCATAGCTATTAGTTTTTTGATTCTCTTTTTCTTCATCTTTTTTCCTTTTCTTTATTTGTGCTTAATATAGACCAAGATTAGCTTCATAATCAATGATAATCTTTGCATCACTTCTTAGATTTTGAAGCACCGTGATCATATTACTTTCCGGAATAGAAATACAGCCTGCCGTAGTACCTGCTCCCTGACAGTGTAGAAAAATCGCACTGCCTTTTCCTACGATACATTCCGGATTATAATCTACAGCAACACAATAATTATAAACACCAGGATAATCAATCAAGTGTTCTCCGCCGCCTTGCCGATAGTCCGGAGCAACAGAAGCATCTACCAATTTATTATAATATTGCTCTGGCTCTCCACTCCAATAATGGTTTTTATTAACCTGTAGATATCCCTGAGGACATCCAGGGTCCGCTTTTATTCCAAATGGAGTATGCAGCGCATAAATACCTGACGGAGTCTTTTTATCTCCCTCTTTTTCCTTTTGGATTCCCTGGGAGCCTAATCTTCCTGTTACAGAGAAATTTTCACTCCAGCTGCTTCCATATTTGGTATACATAGTAACCGTCGCATAATTGATATTATAAGCTGACACTACAATAATCTGGGAACTACTTTGAGAAGCTTCCAGGCTGGTGATCCATGGCTCATTTCCTTTAGAAACCAGTTTGATTTCTATAGCTTCCAATCGGTAACTGAGACCTTCCGTTCCTGCAGTCTCCCCATTTTTCACCCAGTCCTGCCAGCCGATATTCTGAACATGGACCCGATAATACACATCCAAATAATTGGATATATCCCCGGTCAGACGAATTTGTATAGCCTCCAGACGTTTACATTCTCCGGAAGTACCTGCCAGCTCTCCATCGCTGACAAATCCCTGCCATCCATCTTCCTGCACATGGGTCCGATATTCAATCCCACCAGAATACTTTTGGTTCACTAACTGAATCTTTATGCCCTCCAAACGTTTTCCCTCACCGGAAGTTCCACTGAGCTGATCATCTGAAGCTGATGCCTGCCAACCGTAGTCCTGTACATGAGTGGTATACTGCAGGCTTGGCTGTTTATATGAGCCATATGTATTCCCCGGAGCCGGGTCGCCTTTAGGGATTATTCGTATTTCTATGCCTTCCAAGCGATAGCTGAATCCAGAAGTTCCGGCGCTCTTGCCATTCTTTGTCCATGCCAGCCAGCCAAATTCCTCTGCATGTACCCTATAGTACACATCATAGTGTTCAGCCATTTCTCCTGTAAGGCGAATCTGAATAGCTTCCAGTCTTTTACATTCTCCTGTGGTTCCTGCTACTGCGCCATTTCCTACATATCCCTGCCAACCATAGTCCTGTACATGTGTCTGATACTCAATTCCTCCTGAGTACTGCTGGTTAGAAAGTTGTATGCGAATTCCTTCCAAACGTTTGCATTCTCCAGATGTACCGCTCATAGCTCCGTCAGAACGCCAATCCTGCCAGCCGTAGTCTTGGACGTGGGTCTGGTAAGTTACCTGAGGTGTTGCCGCATGTATAGCTTTTGACGACAATAAGCTAATAGAAATTAACATTATTAAACTCAAAATAGCCAAAACTATTTTATTTCTTCTTATCACCAGCTCTCCCCCTAATCGATAAAACAAATATTTTTATTTCATCACTTATTCTTAATTAATTGCTTTATATCCTTTCTAAATAAAAAGCAATACTCAACTAATATAAAAATTGCTATAGCTAAAGGAATCAACAATAAATCCCTCATTGCAAATCTCCATAATAAGAAATATGCAAGAAGGCTAAAGGACAAAACATAGAATTTATAGCTTATTCTTAGCAATCCCATTCTTATTAGTATTGTTGCAGTAATCACAATTGAAACTATATATCCCACTAAAGTACCTATAGCAGCACCTTCTATTCCAATTAAAGGAATTAAAATATAATTAAGTACCACATTAACCAAGGCTCCAATAACTAACGCCAATAAATTATACCATGTTTTTTTAATTACGATAAACTGATTAACGATAACCTGGAAAAGCATAAGCATAAGTGGTGCTAGAAACAAGTATGGTGCCACTGTATATCCTTGAACGTAATCACCGGTAAAAAGGATTCTAAAAATTGTCTTACTGCACGCTGCCATCAATATTCCTGCTCCGAATGCAATCGCTGCTAAATATTCAAAAATATGAGAGGTCATATCAACCTGATCCTTATCCTTCATGGTTGAGAAAGCAAAAAACTGCCACCCTCCTGCAAAAGCAGTATAAATCAACTGACTGACTTGTCCCACTTTTCCTCCGATAGCATAAATACCATTATAATCCATTCCAAGCATTTGAGAAATCATCAATCGGTCGCAAGAATTGAAAACCCAGTATACTAAAAAATTAGGGAACAATGGTATCGCTATTGCCAGTAAAGGTCTGAGATATGAAAAGTTTACGCGTTTAATTGAAAACCAACTGTGATTTAATATTGCAAATATTATTTCTATAGTTAATGCCGATACAACCGCCGCTAAAGGAAGTGCTATCACATACATCCCTTTGACTAAAAGTGGTATTGAAATAGCATACGATATAATAGGGCTAAGAGTATTTGTTACAAGAAATACCTTTCTTTGGTTTCTCATCCTCGTAGGTGCTGATACTATTGAATTGGTCGCTCCTATCAGAATACTCATTGCAGACAACACCAAAAGATTTGTATACTTTCTGTCTGAAAAAAATATTTGAGCCCATGTTTCTCTAAATATTATCAATATACAAAATACCAGAATAGACAACCCCATTGTAAATGCTAAGGTTGTAGAACAAATCGTTTTTCTATACGCTTCGTCTTCACTGTCAAAAAATAGCCGAAACATAGCATCATACATTCCCATTACTGCAATAGCAGAGCCAAAAGAAACTATCGTTGTAGATATATCGTTCAGTCCGAAGTAGAATGTATCCGGCATTAAACGTGTAATAATCGGCAGCATTAACAAGGGAACTGCTTTACTAATTACCCCTCCAAGTCCGTATACCAATATATTTTCCAAAAAAAGTTTAAAACGACTCATTCGATCAATCCTTATTTATAAAAGACTCTTTCAGTATTCCAAACCAATATAAATCTTGGAATTTCCCATTAATACATTTATGCTTTCTAAAAATCCCTTCTTCTATAAAGCCCATTTTTTTATAAAATGCTCTTGCTCGGTGATTTTCTTCTAACACATTCAAGTAAACACGCTCTAACTTTAAATCATTAAATGCATACTCCAAAATTTCTTTTGTCGCCACACTGGAAATACCCGTGCCATGTGCTTGCTTCCGAAAAACGACTGCATATTCAGCATTATGGTCTTTCCCTGAAATATTCTTTAAACTTATAGTTCCCTGATATTCGTCCTGATTATTTACAACTGCAAAATGCTGATTTTCTGCACAAAAACTCTGCTCTACAAATTCTCGTGCCATTTTTTCTGTAAAAGATGCAAAATCCACACTAAATATACTGTTAATATCTGGATCATGCATCCATTCAAGCATATAAGGAACATCTTTTTCTTTTAACCTGCGCAGCATAACTTTTCCTCCTAGACTCTAAATCTATTTAAGGTTTCGATTACATAGTCAATTTCTTCGTCTGTCATTCCATAATACATAGGAATACTCAATACAGAGGAAGCTAATTTTTCTGCCACCGGCAGAGACTCTTTGGAAAGCGTCTCGTGACTATATGCTTTTTGTTTATGTATCGGAATCGGATAGTGTTTTGTAGTTCCAATTCCTTTATTATTTAGATATTGTTCCAACGCATCTCTTTCATCTGATTGTACAACAAACAAATGCCATACATTATAGTGCTCCTCATCACATGGTAAAGGGGTTGTTATAAAAGGATTATTAATCTCTTTCAAATACTTATCTGCAATTCTATTTCTATCTTTATTCCATTTTTCCAGATTTTTTAATTTAATTCTTAAGAAAGCTGCCTGCATCTCATCCAGTCTGGAATTATTTCCCTGATATTCATGATGATATTTGATTTTTGAGCCATAGTTACCAAGCATCCTTATTTTTTCTGCTAATTCCGCATCATTTGTTGTAACTGCTCCACCATCGCCTAATGCTCCTAAATTTTTTCCTGGATAAAAGCTAAATGCCGCCGCATAACCCAGAGAACCAACTTTCCTGCCTTTATACAGTGCTCCGTGGGCCTGAGCAGCATCCTCAAGCACTTTCAAATTATATTTATCCGCAATAGCTGTAATCTCATCCATTTCAGCCGCACGTCCATATAAATGTACTGCAATAATTGCCCTAGTTTTGTCTGTAATTTTCTCTTCAATTTTAGCAGGATCAATCGTACATGTGTCAATTTTAGGCTCTACCAAAACGGGAGTTGCACCTGCATATGAAACAGCTAATGCAGTTGCAATAAACGTATTAGATGGTACTATTACTTCATCCCCAGGACCAATGCCCATAGCTTTTAATATTAAAAAAATCGCATCTAATCCTGTCCCACATCCAACGCAGTATTGAGTTCCACAAAACTCAGCAAATTCATTCTCAAAAGCTGCATCTTCTTCACCTTGAATGAACCAGTTCTTATCATATACCTCCTGAAATTTGTTAAATATCTCTTCTTTGATTTCCGAATGCATTTTTTCAAATGATACAAATGGTACCTTCATGTATTCCACCTCATATTATTATTTTCGTTTATACTAATTCAAACTATAAATGTCTAATGTTTCATCCCACACTTTATGATAATCATCTCCTAAAATAGGGCTAATATCATCGCCTGCATTACATATAATTAATGTATTTTCTTGTATATCATTTATTAAAAAGTCTTCATAATTTACAACTTGAATAGATATATCTGATAATAAAAATTGAAGATATTTAGCTTTTGTACCATACAGATCAGTATGCCTAATGTATATTAAATCCGAACATTCTTCTTTTTCTACTACATCTTTTATATTTTCATATGCTGTATATATGTTACTTCTTTCTGCATTGTATTGAGTTATAGAACCATATCCAAGATATCCCCAATAGAACATTAGCAAACATATATATATTCCACTTACTATCCTACAATTAAGTTTCTTATATTTAGAAAAAAATCTGCATATGAAATATATAGCTAATGCAAATAAAATCACTATAAGGACCAGTTTTAGCAAAGATAGATATATAGAATATTGACTCGTGTCATATTTGAAAAAGGCGCCAAATGCAACAGCACTATCAATAGCAAAAGTACTGGTCTCTGCTTCTTCCATTCTATACAAAACAATTGGCAATAATAGAATAACAAATAAAATATAAACACTAATATTTTTCTTCCAATTTTTTTTAGTAGTTACAAAATATATGCCAAAAAGTAAAATAGGGCCTATCATATTGTCTAAATATCTGCCATAGACAGCCATATCTACACGTGTAATATCATGAAGAGTCTGTGTAGAAAATGCAACCAAATTAATAAAAAACGTAACCAGTAAAAATACAGCTATAATTCCTCTGGTTTGTTCTTTTTTAGCAATGTCTTTTCTAAAAAAGTAAAAATATGTATCACGAATAAGTATTCCAAATCCAAACATAAAAAATATATTGCCCGATACAAAAAAATAAAAAAACCTACCTAAAATTCCCTTAACTAACGTAGGAATATTAAAAAGCATACTATAAATCATTCCCAATATGGATATTTCGGTATTTATTGTATTGATATCATTCTTTCCACCAAGATTAGCAAAATACAACTGTTTCATAGAATACCATATAATGATTCCTATAACACAAATTGCCATGAATACAAGAACTTTTTTCCATGATATAATTTTTTTAATTCCAAGGAAAAGTATTAAACAACCAACACATACAGCAATACCTATTGTTCTTAAATGTACTAAAACCATATAAGAGGCTATGATTCCTAATAAAAAAGCCCAAATTACTCTTTGAGACTCTAATGTTTTAATTATTAAAGCAACCAGTAACCAGAATAAAAAATATAAGAAAGTTTCAGATAGTGCAGCTTGTGAATAAAAAAAGTTGCTTGGATAAAATGTTATAGCAAAACATGCAAGAACCCTTAGTTCATTTTTCCATTTTGGAAACAGTTTCTTTGAACAATATTTTGATAAACAAAAGCTAAAGATAATAAAGACAAAATTTAAACATACTATTGATTGGTATAAAACTTCTGGTGTTTTATATAAAAGCCAAAATAGAGGAAACCATAAAATCCCCATCCCCATTCCGTAATACGGATGGTATTGCATAAGCTCTTTCCAATCCCATCCAACTAATGTCGCCGCATTAAATAAGTATCCAAATTCATCTACTGTTGTTCCAGGAATTTTAGCATTAGGAATATATATTGCTGCAATAAATAATATAGCTAGAATGCAAAGGATTGTTAATTTTATTTCATTATTGATAGTTTTCCATAATTTCACCCTTTATCTCACCCTCCCACAATACTCTAAAAACTTTTCATAATCACGTATGTAGTCATTTTCGTCATAATATTGCGATGCTAAAACTAGTAAGACCGCATCTTCTGAAAAATCAAACATTTCACGCCATATATCATTAGCAATATATAATCCTTCATACGGCTTATCTAATACTAGTGTTTCTTTGTCATTTCCATCATCCAATAATATTTTACAAGATCCATGTACACAAATTAGTATTTGTTCTAAGCACTTATGCGCATGGTGGCCTCTACTTACTAGCGTTCCCGTATCATACATATAATAAACTCTTTTAATCTTAAAAGGTATATCCTTCATTTCTTCTATTGCAACTAGTTGTCCTCGATCATCTCCATGTATCGGAAACGTATATTTGGTTATCTCCATTTTAATAAACCCTTTCTATATATTCAAAATTATTTATGCTTAAATTGGTATATCTGAATATATGCCAATAAGGCATCATATACAGATAAAAGAGGTCCTTTAACTTTCGGCAATTGAACATTATCTTTCTCATATGAAAGTATTTGTATCATAACCTCTTCTATATTATAATATTTATCAACAATATCAAAAACACAATGAGCCTGTTTAAAATACGTTTCCTCACTCCAATTCAATATATCTTTTAATACCTCTTCAAAAGTAAAGCTCTTATTTTCACAAAGGTATGGGTTACCACCTAAATTATAGTATTCTTCTGAAAATAGCCCTACTGTTTTGTTTTCCATTTGAAAATCCGTTGCAATTACACTGACTAAGCCAGTAAGAGATGCATCTAATAATGTAGTCCCCATCCCAACATATATATAGCTTTTTCTAAAATATTCATGCAATTCCTCATATGCCACTTCGCCTATAAGAAAAATGTCCTCTTTTACATTATCTGGCAACTCATTTATCTTTTCTTTTACTATATCTACATTAGGGCCATTTCCAATAATTATTAGTTTAAGGTTTGTATACAATTGCTTTAATTTATGAAAATCCTCAATAAGTCCTAAAACATATCCTTTAAAAGGAAATTCCATACGCGTTATTGTTAAAATATTAATTTCGTCTTTTTTTCTTTGAATTCTGCTTTCAATATAGTCTTCCTTAAGCTGTGGAATTTCCATCCCCAGCCGAACAATTGCATCTTTTTGTACATCGGCCTTATACTTCTTTTTATATGCAAGTGCTGTTTCCTCATCCATAAATATGAGGCCTCTATTCTTCACTTTTTTCATAAAAAACTCATACGGATAATTTAAAATATTTTTTTTTGATGCTAATACTGAATATGGATGGAATATATACAGTATCTGACTGCTATAACTACAAATATTATTTTTTTTCCTTATATTAAATATTTTAATAAAGCAGTGTATATCGGCTGCAATAAAAGTATATCGGCAATTTTTTTCTAATACTATTCTATCTCCTTGAGTATTGTAAAGGCTATTATTAAATACATTTGCCGAAAAAAAAGCTATCGTCACATTCAACTCTTTTAAGATCTTATCCCAATTGTAATGTAATTCGCTTTTATCTCGAAGCAGTAGTACAGACTCAACATCATTATTAAAAGCCCATTTAAACATTCTTATTGCATAAGACTCTATACCTCCCATAATAAAATCATGAGAATAGCTAAAAACCAAATAGTCCCTCATATAATTCCAACCTATCTTTAACACAAAATTTATTGCATTTTATTTTGATTCTTTTTTTCTTTAATCAAAAATAAAACATCTATAATCCAAAATAGATTATATTTACATAACTCAGACATCATTTTTACTTCAAATCTAAAGTTATTCAAGTCTCCATTGCTAAAACATATATCAAAATATTCGTCATGCTTTAACTCAATAAATTCTTTTTTGCGAATATTATATTGATTTCTATTTTTACTATTACATATATCTAATTTTAAAGCATATAAAAATTGTTTTATACCACACAAGTAAGCACACTCTAAAAATTCTTGTTCATTATTACTTTCTATTTTTTTAAATAAATGTCTTACCATTTTGAGCATTTGGTATCGCTTTCCTTCTTTAAAAGAATTCATTGCAGATTGGCTCTGTATTCTATAATTATAACCTGCAACATCTACGCATAAAATTTTTTTTGCATATCGAAAAGCATCGAATACAAATAGCAAATCTTCTGCCCAAACTACCTCCGGCTCGAAGTACACATTATTCTGGCTAATCAGTCTATGGTTAAATAGTTTTCCCCATACGGATACAAATTTTATAGATTTTCCACTATAATTAATAAATTTTTTCAAATCTACATTTAATAGCCCCATACGGAGGAACTTAATATCCTCTTCCTCTAAAATTGAACTATTATTCTCAAAAGGAAAATCCCCATTTTCTTTTTCACTATAAACTTTTTTTGTTCCGAAACATATAACATCAAAATCATTATCAAGAATGCTAAAAAGATAATCGCCAAATTTTTCCGTTATCCAATCATCACCATCACAAAAGCAAATCCAATTTCCTTTGGCATTCTTCAATCCGATATTTCTCGCAACAGAAACACCTTCATTAACTTTATTAATGAGCCTAAATCTTTTATCTGAGCGAACATATTTTTCACATATATCTATGGTTGAATCCTGAGACCCATCATTTACAATAATAAATTCGCAATTCTGATTCTTTATTTTTCGAAATTCAGATAAACATTTTTCTATATAAAGTTCTACATTATATACTGGTATTATAAAGCTAATCTCTATCATTATCTTTCCTCAAATTACTATCTCTTCATGCAATAAACCATTCGAATAGGCCAATGACCTAATAATGTAGATAAAAGTAAAATCTTATTTTTCTTTCTCACCATTGGATCCTTCAGCACCACTCTTCTATATTTTTTTATTAGATACTGTATTTCTTTATATGCTTGTGGAGAAATATTCTTATTAGGAATTTGAACCCAGATATGTAAACAACTCCAAAGCAGCTTTGAAAGTGCCCCCACATATATATCAGGATACTTTTTTTTGATATAATTCACTACTTCTTTTGTACTATTAACATAATCATATTTTTGGTCCACAAATTTCCCCCTTATGATTCCATCATTTCTTTTATAGTACAAATAATGCGCTCCACTTCCCACTACTATTTTTTTACATTGATCCAAAACCTTGTAAAAAATAGCTTCATCTTCATAAAGCTTTTTTAATGGATATCTTAGTTCATGAAAAATAAATTTTGCGTAAAGTTTTCCCCAAGCATTTTGAGCTATCTGGTTTTGATAGCAATATCTAGTAAACGCTTCTTTTTGATCAATACACTCCTCTATGTTTCTGTTATCGCAAAATTCATAGTTATCCTGTCGAGATTCCTTGTATGCACAAATAGATAAGTCAGCATCGTATTTTTTTATCATTGTATATAAATAAAATACGTATTGTTTTGAAACATAATCATCGCTATCTATAAACGTAATATATTTTCCAGAAGCTCTATCAATACCATAATTTCGAGCGTCAGATAATCCTCCGTTCTTTTTATGATATACCTGAATACGTTTATCCACTTTTTGATATCGATCACAAATTTGTCCGCTTTCATCAGTGGACCCATCATCAATTAACAAAATCTCTATATTTGTATACGTTTGTTTTATTACTGATTCTATACACCTATCAACATATGGTGCTACATTATATACTGGAATAATTACTGATATTAAATCATTCATTTTTATCATTTCTCCACCTAGAGGCTTCTACTAATATTCCCTTTCGAAGTTCTTGAGAACAGCCTAGCGAAACAAATAAAAAGTCTTTATCTTCTCTAAATAATTCTCTGTTAGCCGGGCTATCCCCTAATATCATCTTCTTCCCCATTGCCTGATAAATATATGCTTTTCCTGGTATCGTTCTTCTTGCTTTATTCACTGTATTAGAAAAATGTCCCGCAAGACACAAATCACTAAAAGCAATGTATTCTGCCAATTTTTCTTGTGGCAACCAATTAATATATGTAACATTGTCCGTATTTGCTTTTTCTATCTTTTCCCCAATAGGTCCGATAATGATAAAATGAACATCTTTAACATTTTCCATACTTTTAATAGTCTCCATTACTATATCTACACCTTGAACAGGAAGAATGGATCCAAAATAAAGCACTAGATATTGATCTCGGTATTGTTCGGGCTTTTCTAAAACTCTAGGGTAATATATTTTTTTATCCGCTTTAAGATAGCAAACATATATTTTATCTATTTTTGCCCCTAACTCTTCGACAAAATATTGTCCATGTGTTTTAGTATCTGATACTAAATATGTTGATTCTTTAATTGTTAACTTATCTATCCATTTGCATACCTTAGCAGGCAAAGAATTTTCTTTTAATTTTTTTCTATCAAAGACCAATGTATCATAAATAGAAATAAAAAAATCTGTTATAATGACCTTCTTGCGTAATTTCCACATAAACACTGGTAAAATCATTTGCGCCATAAATCCAACAATTACAACATCATATTGTTTTATGTCCGTAGCTAATAATTTTGCATATACTTTAAGAATACGGGTGAGATATTTTTTATCAGGAAAAGCGATAACTTCAACGCTTTTCCCCAACTCTTTAGCCATATCAATTTCCTGACTGACACGGATGTAATCAGAATTTTTAGTTGCTAAGTATAAAATTCTCTTACCTTTAATATTCTCACGCAATCTCGCTTCGTTCTTCATCGTAGATAATTCCCTTTGATTTTGCTTGATTCTCTTCCAGTTCATTTTTCAATTCTTCATGGCCTTTTCCATAGTCCATTTTTCTTAGTTCAAACTGAATTTCTTGGAGTAGCTTACGATTTGCTGCAATAACATCGCCAAGACACGCGATTACTCCTGCCAAGACTCCAATAATAATCAGCATACTCGCCAATATCAATGACGGAACATGCCCATTTCCCTGGCCAATTGTCATAAAATAAAGATATCTGATTCCAATAGCCACTCCTGCAATACTAAATACTGCAGCAAATGCAGAAAAGAAAGCTAATGGTTTATACATCATAAATGCCCGTGCAATAGTAAGCATAGATTTCTTCACATATCCAAACATACTGTGAAACAGCCTTGACTTCCTCAGCTCTGGATTAGTCCGTATAGGAACAGAAGTAATCGCCATTTTATTTCTTCCCGCCTGAACAATCGTCTCCAATGTGTATGTATACTCATTAATAACATTCATCCTCATAGCAGTACTTCTGCTATAAGCCCGGAATCCGCTTGGCGCATCTGGAATATCTGTTTTAGATGCCTTTCTTACTACCCAGCTGCCAAGATGCTGCAGCTTTTTCTTTAAAGGTGAAAAATGCTCTGTTTGGTCAATAGGTCTTTCTCCTACCACCATACCTGCTTCTCCTCTCAGGATTGGCTGTACCAGCTTTTCTATATCTGCGCCACAGTACTGATTGTCCGCATCTGTATTTACGATAATATCCGCACCATTTCTGAGACATGCATCGAGACCTGCCATGAAACCTCTGGCAAGTCCCTTATTGTTTCGGAAGTTCACGATGTAATTAACTCCCCAGTTTCTGGCCACTTCTACAGTATTATCTGTACTTCCATCGTTAATAATCAAATATTCAATCACATCAATACCATCAATATGTTTTGGCAGATCATTCAGTGCTATTTCCAGTGTCTCCGCCTCGTTATAACATGGAATTTGAATTATCAGCTTCATAGTTTCTTTATTTCTCCCTTTCTCTATTTTCCGATATACAATTCCGGATTAATAGTTTTTCTTCCAATAGAATCATATGTGATTTTTGTATTTTCAAAGTCTTCTAAACGATAGCAATTTCGTCCATCCAGCACTATTGGCTTTTTCATAAGTGTCTCATACTTTCTTATATCAAAGTTTTTCACTTCATCCCACTCTGTCAGGATCAGGCAAATATCTGCTCCACTGATTGCCTCCTCTATACTGGAACAATACTGTATTTTTTTAGGAAAAAGCTTCTTGAAATTCTCTTCCCCTACAGGATCCCACACACGTACGTGTGCCCCATCTTCCATAAGCAGTGGTACGTTCACTAAAGATGGGGCTTCCCGCAGGTCGTCTGTGCCTGGCTTAAAGGTACAGCCCAGTACCGCCACATTCAGGAACAGAAAATCCCCATAATATTTCTTTGCCTTTTTCACCAGCTTGAATTTCTGATTCTCGTTCACTTCAATTGCTGCCCGAATCGTACGAATTTCATTGTCATTAAAGTTTGCCAGCCAATTTAATGCCTTGGTATCTTTCGGGAAACAAGAACCTCCGTATCCAATTCCAGCTCTCAGGAACTTCTTTCCGATTCTCTCGTCAAATCCCATCCCTTCTGTTACTTCTTCAATATTCGCTCCCACTGTTTCACAAAGATTTGCCACCTCATTGATATAGGAAATTTTCAACGCCAGAAAATCATTGGAAGCATATTTGATCATCTCGGCACTTCTACGGGCTACTACCAGCTTCGGAGCATCAAAATTTTCATATACCTTTTTTAATATTTCTGCAGGATGATCCTCTGTTACACCGATAACAATCCTGGAAGCACACAGTGTGTCACGTACCGCTGTGCCCTGTGATAAAAATTCTGGATTTGAAGCCACATATATTTTTACGTCATTTACTTGCTTATCATGGATGTAAGATTCAATTTTGTCGTTAGTTCCGATAGGAACTGTTGATTTTAAGACTACTACACAGTCTCTCTCAACAGACTGCGCAATTTGTTTTGCAGCTTCATAGACATAAGCAAGATTAGCTGAACCATCGGACTTTTCCGGAGTTCCCACGCCAATAAAAATAACTTCTGCATCCCTATATGCAGTTCTATAGTCTGTAGTAAAGCATAAACTCTCCATGCTTTCTTTCATTAATTCCGGCAGCCCTGGTTCATAAATAGGAGATTCTCCCCTGCTCATCATAGCTACCTTTTCTTCATTAATATCCACACAAGTAACCTGGTGTCCTTTATGTGCCAGACATACTCCTGTAACTAATCCAACATATCCGGTCCCCGCTACTGCTATCTTCATCTTTCTTTTCCTCTATTCTCCTGTTTTTAGTATTCTTCGCATTGTTTCATATTATCATATCAACTACCAAAAATCTACCCTTGTTAACTTTTTTGTATAAAAACCGTCATATTATGTATATATCTTAAATTTGTTTGTGTAATTCTTTTTTCTATGCTATTATTTGGGAAGTATGAATTGTTTTTGGAGGTTTTCTATGCAAAAAAACAAATACGGCCCTTCTTCATTGTCTTATATTCTTCTGACTATGGGTTCCATCCTCATTGCCATCTTCTCAATCTATAGGATCCGTGAGTTAGTACTGCCTTCTATTCTAAACGATGAGTTCGGATACTGGGCCAATGCTGCTCATATTTTTGGTTATGACTGGTCCGGGGTGGTTTCTATGTCCCCCTACTACTCTTATGGATACAGCCTCTTTCTTTTCCCGTTTTTTTTATTAAAGGACCCCACCTTGTCCTATCAATGTGGTCTCCTTTTAAATGTCATTTTTTACATTGTCAGCTATTTACTATCTTTTAAATGCTGTAATATGGCCTTTAAAAAAATTTCTAAAAGTATCACTGCCATACTTTGTCTCATCCCGGCCTTATACTGCAACAATCTATTACAGGCCCATGTTACCTGGACAGAAGGGATTTTATATCTTTTTTTCTGGCTTTTGATTTTTCTTTTATTAAATATGGTTCAGAAAGGAAATCTATATTATTTTTTCTTCTGTTCCACAGCAGCAATGTTTCTTTATGTCGTTCACCAAAGAACCCTGGGAGTTGTTCTAGCATTAGCCGTCACTCTCCTTATTTTCTTTTGTTTAAAAAAGGTTTCTTTAAAACAGCTATTAAGCTTTTTCATACCTTTATTATTATGCGCAGGTGTCGCGCTTCTTGTAAAAGCAGATTTCAAAGCCAGTGTCTGGTCAGTAGTAACTACTTCTGCGCCAGGTGCTAATGAATATTCCGGTCAGATTAATAAAATAATAGCTATTCTGACTGATGCAGAAACATTTTTATATGCTGTAAAGGGATTCATAGGAAAATTTTTCTATTTATTAGTTTCTTCTTGTGGTCTGGCTGGATATGGTATCATTTTCTGCTTTCGGCATATAATCAAAGGATTTAGGGAAAAAGCTCCTTTGTCTTTACCTGCCTTTTTCCTTTTGCTGTCGCTGTTCTTTACGTTAGGGATTAATGCCGTATTTACCGTAGGTACTCTTAGAATTGATGCAATTTTATACGGCAGATATGCAGAATTTTTAATAGGTCCCTTTCTGCTGCTGGGAATTATCTTCGTATTTACCCATAAATCCTCCTGGAAATGGTTTCTTCTGATATCTGCTGTTATGTTTATATGTGCACTGAGCATTAGGTCTTATCTCCATCAGGGATCAGAGTATCTGGCGCCTATGAGTGTAGGAACCAGCTTGTTTTTTGATACGGAAAACCAAATCTTTATGGTACGATATGCTTTACTTATCCCCATACTTTTAGGAGCTGTTCTTTGTCTTTCCTCTTTCTTTAAAAAGGGATTTTTAAAGATTATTGTTTTCCTTCCAGTTTTGGTTTTCTGGATTCTGTCTGCCAAAAATGTTGTGGATAATTCTTTGATCAGTTTTCAAAGAGGCTGTTCTGAGCTTGTAAATATTGCCAATGCGATTAAAGATACCGATGAAGGCTATCCTGTCTATTTCATTTACAATGAAAATTACTCCAGTGAAAATTGGCACGCTGAAAGGATACAATTTATGCTACCGGATAAATCCTTTGAAAAAATCACTTATGACCAGTTGGAGGATTTATCAGGAGATTATTATGTTGTTCACCTTTTGGCCGATTCCATTGACACCTCCAAGTACACCTCGATTGCCAATGGAAATGGTTTCCAGCTATTTGTTCCTTCTGACAGTGAATTGAGCCAGTACACCCAAACTGAATAATACCAAAAAGCAGCCATAACACCTGTATTGAAAATATAAATTTCATACTGCTGTTATGGCCGCTTTATGCATCAAATTTATTCTGCACTGTCATATTCTTTCTGACTTACTTGGGATACATCTGTCATTTCTTGTATCTGCCATCCTCCTTCTGATTCTTGCAACACAAAATCCACCTCGTAGATGTTTCCCCCATACCAGAAAAATGACCGGCATAAGCTATTCTCTTCGCTGTAAACTACTTTCATCAGGTCTAAATAAAACATATTTCCCGGATTCTGTTCTTCCACAATATCCTGGGATGTTTTTCCAAGTGTCTCCAAAGATCCTTTATCCATTACTCCTTCGTTGAGTAATGCAAAATACAAAGTTTGGATATTTTCCGCCACATTTCCCTGCTGCGTCAGTTTTTCACTGCTTACTCTTTCTCCTGCCTCGACTTTATCTGTAACATAATAGTTCATAAAAGCCTGGAGGTTTCCCTTTTCAATATATTTTGTTACCTGCTCCATTAAGTCCTGAGGACTTTCTCCGTAAGCCAAATTTACCACGAAATAATTCGCCGGAAGCAGTGCTTCTCCATTTTCGATCATTTCTGCAATCTCTTGGCTGTCCTGACGCTCTTCTTTTTCTTCGTCTCCCAGTGTATCACTCAGCTCTTCTTCCAGCTCTTCTGCACCTGCATCATTATATATAGCTTGCGCTTCCTGATCTGTAATCTCTCTGATAAGTACATCCTCTGTTGTCTCTGTCAGCTCTGAAGAAAAAGACAGCAGCTTCCAGCCTCCATAATAGCTTACAAGTGTGAAACCGGCCAGATAATCTTTTCCCTGATATTCCAGAAGTACAGCTACCTCGCACACCGCATCTGCACTAATGGTATCACATATAGTCTGATATCTGAGCATATTTTCAGAGGCCATCTGCTTCTCCGGATAAACATAACCGATTTTTTTTATCTGTAGCCCATCATATTTCTGATATGCATCTATAAATGCCAGTATATTTTCTGTATACCTGGAAGTTAGTTCCGCTGATGTCAGAGGAAAATACTCTCGGTATTGCTTTGAAGGCGCAACTGTTGAGACAGGAGAAAATTCGCCCATATTTTCTATCACCATCTGGGTATCTATTCCTAAGCCTATTTCATCAACAGGGCAGGCCCGCAGGGCCATATCCAGATTTTCCTCATCTACTGCCTTAAAAAAATAGTGGATCAGATTTTGAGGGTCCTGTATCTGTTCCAATGTAGCTTCCCTTTGTAGTTCTGCTGTCTGGACATCTGTAACCAGCTCGTTCCTCCCACTGTACAATCTAAAAAATGCAACACTACCTGCCAAAAGCCCTATAAGTATAACAGCGAGAATCATTGTATTTACAATAAATTTATTTTCTCTATATTTTATTTTCAAAACATTTGCATTCATATAGAACCTCGCTTTACCTTTTTTCCTTTTGTAGTTTCCACTGATAATTCCCCTAACAATGCCATCCAAAATGGGTTAAAGGCTACACTTACCATATGATGTTCCACCATACATTGAACAGCTATGATAGCCAGAATAAGCAAAAGTTCCCATTCTTTCTTTATGTAGGCTTTCCCTGAAATCATTGTCCATGCAGCCAGCAGCAAAACTGCTATCAGCAATCCAAACTGCAGCAGATTATATATATAGGAACTGTCCAGGAAGAAATAAAAGTCCACGTCTTTTGTAGTACTTCCCAGCCCGATCATAGGAATGTTCTGTCCCCATAATGTAAAGCAATAGATATCAATGCCTTTGTGCCCCAGTCTGAGACGGCTGCTAAGTGCATTATCGATAAAAGCTATAATTGGATTATTAGGGGAATACAGCATAGTAAGTCCAGTCATTACAAGACTGCATAAAATCCCAGATAATATCAGCAGCATACTGATCGGCTTGCATATCCTATATTCTTTCTGTTTTTTTTCTGCCTTTTTTGAAAAAAATTTATGCACGGCGAATACCAAGCTTGCTCCTATAATACAAATGGTATTCATTCTTGCGTCACAGAACCAATATACAAAAATCCCCAGAAGACCTGCGATTCCCAGCTCTATATACTTCAATTTTTTCCCTCGGATATAGAACCAAGCTAAGATCAGGTAGAAAAGAATTGCTGAGAAATCTGTAGGATAATTGATCCCAAAAGCATATCGTGTTCTTCTTCCTTCTTGATAATAAGTCAGGTTTTCAATATATCCTGATAATGCTGCCGCAATTGTTATTATGAGCAGCACTGCTGTAACAGCAGCATAAACTTTTATCAGCTTTTTAAAAGAGATTCCTCTGGCTCCTATAATGAGTATCAGAAGATACATATATTCTTCATATCCATTTCTGGAAGACGCCATTGAAAATAAAATATAAAGTCCCAGGATTACTGCAACTTCCCAGATTTTATATTGTTTGCTGTATGCAGCCCTGACCAGAATAAGTGCTGCTATCACAGTTCTCAGGTCCGTATAGAAAAAATTCGGCCACTCAATTTGAAACATTGTTGTTCCCAGGA
The DNA here is from genome assembly GCF_002161645.1 of Blautia sp. An46. NCBI lineage: Bacteria > Bacillati > Bacillota > Clostridia > Lachnospirales > Lachnospiraceae > Blautia > Blautia sp. An46. The sequence goes on from NZ_NFIF01000003.1 coordinate 128,327, forward strand.
AAAAAAATCCTATATAGACAGCAAATGCCAGTAAATACAATATTTCTAATATATCTTCTGCGTTCTTCCTTTTCATCATATCAAACATATTCATCCCCTCATCAATGATTTCTTATGATTCCTTCCGCTTTTTCTATTGCTGCTGCCATATAAGCGCCCTTTCTCACAAGCTCTGACATTTCCTCTGCATTTTTTTTCATAACAGCATAGTCCTGTTCCGTTATTTTACTTAGCACATCTTTTAAATTCTGTAAACTGTCCACAGCAATTCCAATTTTATTCTCCATAACAAAATCAGCAAGAGCTGCTTTGCGCCAAATAATAACTGGAAGACCAGAGGCAATATACAATGAAACCTTATGGGGATTGTTATATTTTAAATATTCTCCTGTTGTCCCTGTACAGCTTTCTGTATCTGCTCCATCCCAGACAAGTCCGTATTTTCCTTCCAATTTTCCGGGAAGAACATCTGCTGGAAAAGCTCCTTTATAAGAGGTATCATAGGCCTTTCCTTCGGGCTTTACAAACCCCACTCCATAAAGATTTATCTTTAATTGTGGATTTTCTCTTATGAGATTATAAATATAACCTGATTTTTCTGGCTTCAGATTTCCTGCCACAACAACATCGGTCTGATTTTCTCTTAAGGGAAGTAAAGGCTCCTTGGTCAAATAATCAAAGATGCCCAGATTAACCATTTTTTCTGGAGAAACCCCTCTCTCATCTGCCAGATATTCCATCATTTTGGGATTATGGACGATCATACTGTCTGCAGTCCTGATCATACCGCCATCTATTTTTTCAAATATTTCCGCCCAGTCCTGGAACATTTTCCGAAGGGATTCCAGATCATGAATAATATAAATAAGTTTGAATTTCTTTATTTTCTTTGCCAGCTCTACCCACTTCATGTATCTGCTTCCAATATACTGTGGATGCTGTATAACGAAGATATCATCTTTCTTAAGAGAAAAGAATTTTAGAAACTGAGTTTCATTTTTTATTTTTCCCGTAATTCCCTGTTTTCCATCACGATGTCTTATGTCCAGAAGCTGATATCCTTTTTTCTGGAGGATTTCTTCGCAGTCTTTCATAGCCTTAGAGCCTGCATGATAATCCTCCCCAATAGCCAAGTGTAATAGTATTTTTCTCATTTTCTTACCCTAATAAATTTTCTAATTTAGCAATTTCCCCTGTAAAATCTATTTTTTCATTCTCTAGATTCTCTACTATCTTTTTGTTTTCCTCAGGGTCTTGGATAAGCCGTTGGATCCTGTCTGCAAAAGCCTGTCCATCAAGTTGTTCCAGATATCCATTAACGCCGTTTATGATCTGTTCTCTGTTGCTGGGTATGTCTGAAGCAACTATGATCTTTTTCAAAACTCTGGCTTCTAAGATCGTAGTAGCATATCCCTCATGTCTGGATGGCTGGATATAGTAGTCACAGTTCCTTATATAAGGATATGGATTTTTACATTTTCCCAGTAATATGACACAGTCTTCCAGATTTTTATCCCTGATTTCTTTCTGTATCCATTCCCGTAGATTTCCATCTCCCATAAAAAACCATTGAAACCTAAGTCCTCTTTTTTTAAGGATTTCTGCTGCCGCCAGTCCGATATCATAGCCTTTTTGATTCTCCATTCTTCCAATGGTTAAAAGCTTCAGATCCCCGGTATATCTTTCATCATGAAAAGGTTCTTCTGCCTTCCTTCGGATGCGCTCTGTATCAGTTAAATTGTAGAACACCTGTGTATTAGCCTGATATTGTGGATACTTGTTAATGAAACTGTCCCGAACAGCCTTTGACACACAAAAAATCTGATCATATTCCGGCAGAAAGCTGGCTATTTTATAGAGCCACCATACATTTTCATCATGGATCCACATAGCTTTTTTCTTAGCTCTCACTTTTTTTGCTCCATAGGCTGTAAGAAAATATCCGTATCCATGAAAATCCAGCATTAAATCATATTCCTCAGGGTCCTCCTCTGTAAATTCCATTATCTTTTCGTAAAACAGATTATGTTCCGCACTTTCTTTATATATCTGATACCAGAATTTTTTTTGTACTTTTGCCAAAAGGACTTTCATATTATCTGTCTTTTCTTTTCTCCCGCTGACAAAAATCCTGTACTTAGGATCAGAAAAATTCAGTTGTCTAAGGGTTACCCAGTCTGGTACGCCATCTAACATAGGTCCTTCCTCTGTAATTGAAAGAACTATAACCTCATACTTCTCTTTATCTAGCTTATTCAGTAAAGAATTCAGTGCAGCTTCTGTTCCTCCCATAGCAAAGGAGCTTGTCAATATCAATAGCTTTATCATAAATTTTCCTCTTTATTTAAGGCTGATGATTCTTTTCAGCATTGCTGAAAATGTGTATTCCTTCTCATATAGTTCTCTGGTCTTCTCCGGCACCCATTGTTTTGACAAAAACAGCTCTATTTTTTCTGCCAGGTCTTCGGGATCCCCGCTTTTGAAAAACAGCACTTCTTTATCTGTTACATAGTCTTCCACTGCATGTATCCGGTTAACGATCACTGGTACATCTTGTGCCAAAGCCTGAAGCATTACCATGTGCCCTGCAGATAAAATCGTATCTTTAAGAGAAAGGATAAGGCAGTCTGCTTTTCCAAGGACTGTGCCAAAATTTTCTACAACTACATCAGATAATACGGTTACACCTTTTGGGGTGCTCTCTGGAATTAATAAAGGATTTGTTGCGATATACAAAGGCTGCTTATTTTGTCTTTCTATTCTCTTATACGCTTCCAAGAGTGTATGGTAGTCCCTGTTGCTCCCTCCTCCTGAAAACAGATACTTTTCTGGCAGCTTTCCCTTGTATTCCTTATTTTCAAAGTAATCCATTCCAAAAGGGACAAAGACAAACTTACTGCTTCTATTAAACAGTCTGCTGTAATACTCCACTTCTTTGGATCCGTATACAACTATTCTGTCCATGCCTTCCATAGCTTTCTGCGTAAATTTTTTTCTTAAATTGTAGTAAATTTTATTGTTCTTTGGTTCAAACAGAAAGCCACACATTGTCAAGCCAAATTTTCTCTGTTTATTCTTTATGCCCAGAAAGATAGCAACAATAGGATTAATACTCAAAACATCTTTGTTTGCTGCACTTTTGTAAATTTCCCTGGCAAACTTATAGGAAAGTCCCCAATATAAAATATGCTGCAGAGCCTTTCCAACAAATTTCCACTTCCTTACACGGCGGATCAGCTTGGTTTCATAAGTGGTGTAAAAAAATTCTATGTTTCTATAAATCTCTCCAAGCTGTCTCCTGATTTCATCTTCTTTTTCTCTGTACTCATTTCTGTCCAGAATCAATACTAATGTTTTTTCTTTCATATTTCATGATCACTTTCGGAAACTACTTATTATCTTTAAAGGTACATAAGCCACTTTAAATTTTAGCTGCCATTCTGAAAAAAGATATTTCCAGCTGGTTTTTTTCAATGATTGAAAAATTCTTTTCATAGGTGCCTTCCCAGCCTCTTCAGAATATTTAACTGTCATTTTAAAAAGCAGCATACAAACAGTCGCCAGGTAGTTATAAGCGTGCCTCTTTACTTTTTCAGAGACTGGATGCTTTTCCCAGAACTCTTCAATTTCGCTAAAGGAATCCAGCATTGTATATCTTTTTGCATTAAATCGATCTGTTCTGGTGGCACCTGTACCTGTATCTGTATAAAAATACAGTACCTGACTGTTGTATACTGCCTTTTCTATATACATAAAATATTGAAAGCAAAAGAGCAGATCTTCACATATGGTAATTTTAGGATTGAGACTCAGATGATGTTTCCTGATAATTTCCGTCTTAAACATTTTGTTGCACAGAAATCCCTGATAGGAACTCCTGAAAAACAATCTGGATGCAGCTTCTTCCTGATCCAAGACTTCCGTCCGGTTTGTATCCGTACTACTGTCGGTCCTGTCACTCTCATAATTGCAGATTGCTACCTGAGCTGTCGGAGTTTTGGTTATATCCAAATATAATGTCTCAATCATATTATCAGCAATATAGTCATCTCCGTCAATGAATACAAGATAATCTCCATCTGCATTTTGAATCCCCTTATTTCTAGCAGAAGATACACCCTGGTTTGCCTGATGGAATACCCGGATCCTTTTGTCTTTTCTTTCATACTCCCTGGCAATGTTAAGAGAGTCATCCTCCGAGCCATCGTCTATAATCAGTATCTGCAGGTTTTCATAGGTCTGTTTCAAAACGCTGTCGATACATCTGGATAAGTAAGGCGCCCCGTTAAACACCGGGACGATCACACTGATCAATTCCATTTGTTAATACCTCAATTTATGACTTCCTGATATATTTCGAGAAGCTGTCTTAGATTATCTTCCGGTCTGTATTTTTCTTCATAGTCTTCTCTCGCATGTTTTCCCATAAGTCTCGCTGCGTCCTGGTTCTGCCAAAGTTTTTTGGCTGCCTCCTGAAGTTTCTCCGCATCTCCTAATGGAAACTTAAGTCCATTATATCCCTCCCTGACTGCCTCTCTTAAAAAACCAATATCTGTAGCAATAAGAGGGATTCCCAGACTTTCTGTCTCAATAGCCACCATAGAACAGCCTTCATACCAGATTGAAGGCATTAAAGCAAACTCTGCTTTTTGGGCTATTGCCATACATTTTTCATGGGGAACATAGCCCAGATAATAAATATTTTTTCTATTTTTTGCCCAATCTGAGAATTCTTTTTCCAGGGGTCCGCCTCCCATGACAACTAATGGAATGTCTGGAAGATTTTCCCAAGCCTCCTGAAGAACTCGGATACCTTTTTCTTCGCCGATTCTCCCATAAAAGACCGCAAATCTGGGAGGAAGTGAATATTCCTTCAGATCACGGCTGCTTTGAGCCGCCCCGTCAGCCACAAAATTATACTTTTTTACAATCTTTCCTTCAGAATAACCAGTCTTTTTCAAAAGCTTTATCTGCTGGTCATTGAGACAGATATATTTATCAATATTCTTATAAAAAGAGCGGCGGAAACGGTGATACTTAAAAATAAAGGCTACAATGACTGACATAAGCCTGGATCCTTTAAAACACCCATACCGGGCCATGCGAAAATATTTTCCGTCACCGCAGAGATTACAGATTTTATTGTCGCGCAATGATGTGGCGCAGGGGCATATGAATCTAGTGTCATGAAGCGTTGCCACGACTTTAACCCCATTCTTTTTAGCCGCATAAAGAATGGATGGAGAAAGCAGAGGAAAAAAAGTATGGACATGCATAATATCTGGCTTCTCTTTTTTTATAATCTCTGCTATTTTTTTATAGTTTTTAAAAGACCACAGCATTCCGCCTGTCATGGATATTTTTCCAAGAATCCCTGCCTGGTCAAATTTATCGTTTATAACCGTATACCTTACTACAGATATGCCATTATCTTCCAGTAATCTGGTCTCATTTTTAAAAACCTGGTCATCGCCACTGGCTGATCCGCTCCGATGGAGGTTATGCACAACTAAAACTTTCAATTTTCCCACTGCCTCTTAAATATATATTCATATTTTTCCACAATAATATCCCAACTGTATTCCTGCTCAATACGGCGTTTCGCTTTTTCTCCCAGTACATCTATTTCTGATTTATCCAATTTATCTGCCTGATCTATCAATCCAGAAAGACTGCCTGGAGTTTTATCCCAATAAAGGGCTGCGTCTTCTCCCACTTCTCTGTTAAATCCCACATTCAGAAGCAGATTCAAATCCGTACTGCCCAGAGCCTCCAGCAGACTGGGATTCGTTCCCCCGACTTCATGTCCATGAAAATATCCATAGGCATTTTCACGAATTTTTTTCAAGAGTTCACTGTCATAAACGGTTCCCACGAATTTGATCCGTTTATCATTTTGAAACTGTGTCTCCTGCATAAGATTCTCATAAAACTTATTATTATCCACACCTGTAATAATCACAAAGTCTTTTTTTGAAGCAGATTTCATAAATTCTTTTACCATTGTCTCATAATTATTTTCTGGAACAAATCTGCCTACTACAAGGTAGTACTCCTTTGGCCGAACTCCCTTCTCTTGGCACCAGGAAAGCCATTTCTCATCAGTATCTGACAAAATAGATTTTTTTGTTTCTGAGCCATATGCGATAAAGGTAGTATTAGGAGAATATTTAGCATAGTCCTGCTGGATGTACTTCTCAATATTCTTGCTGTCACACACAAGAAGGTCCGCATGCTTTACCATATACCGTTCTGAGATTTTCCAGTATTTTCTCACTGGCAGACTCCATTTTGCCCTTTTCCATTCATGTCCGTCAGGATTCACATACAAAGTTCCTCCAAGCGCTTCCAGTTTTTTCTTATAATAATGGATAAATGGTCCTATTCGGCAGGCCAAAATATATACGATTGGCTGTTCAATGCCCTTTTTTTGAATGTATTTTATACAAAAGCTGAGTGCCTCCAGGTCATGGACAACGGCTCTCGCCGGGCCGATATTTCTTGGTGTCACATAAAAACAGTTGGCCTGGTTATGTTTATATTTTTTTGGTCCTTTTTCAAATTCTTCCTTTGTTGGAATACAGGAAACAAAATATTGGATATTCTCATCTTTTCTATATTTTGTAAGATTTTCCACGAAAGACTCAAAGCCTCCATATTTAGCCGGTATTCCTTTTGAGCCTATAATAAATACACTTCTTTTTTTCTTCATCTTTTTCTCCATTCCCGTTATTATACAGAACCTTTTCCTGTGATAACCACTTTAATGGTCTGGCACAGTATTCTCAGATCCATCCCGATATTCCATTCTTCAATATATTTTTTGTCCAAAGCCACCACTTCTTCAAAATCTACAATATCGCTTCGTCCGCTCACCTGCCACAAGCCAGTAAGCCCTGGTTTTGCAGCCAGACGAACCTTATGGTGTATCTCATACTGTTTATATTCATCCAAAGTAGGAGGCCTGGTTCCTACAAGGCTCATATCTCCTTTTAAAATATTAAAAAACTGAGGGAACTCATCCAGTGATGTTTTTCGCATAAATCTTCCGATAGGAATGATTCTGGGATCATTGTCCATCTTAAACATGAATCCCTGCATCTTATTTTTTTTCATCAATTCTTTTTTTCGTTCTTCTGCATCAGGATACATAGAACGGAATTTATAAATCCGGAAGGTTCTGCCGTTCTTTCCCACTCGCTCCTGAGAAAAGAAAATAGGACCAGGACTTTGAATATAAATAATCGGTCCAAAAATAACAGTCAGTACTCCTGTTAATAGGATTCCTACGATTCCTCCCAGTATATCCATGAATCTTTTAACAAATAATTGTCTTGTATCGGCAAATTTTATGCTGGAAGTCATAACAATATAGCCTGAAAAATTTTCTACAATAGCTTTTCCTGAAGGTCTGAAGTCTATCCCCAGATTATAATGTGTCGTAATTCCCATTTCTGCGCATGCATGAAGTATCTGACTGATCAGCGGGTCTCTCTCTTCTCCATCGATAAACACCTGATCCACCACATCTTTTTGGAGGACTTCCACTGCATTTTCCTCACAGGCAATTACGGGAATTCCTGAAATATTTTTTCTGTTAGAAGATTCCAGTAAAATGACACCCGCCACAGAATAATCTTTATATTCATTTTTTTCCATTTTGCTGATTATTTTTTCTGCTCTCTCAGCTGTGGATACAATAACCAGTTTTTGAAGACCAATGCCTTCAACCATTTTCTTTCGGATATGTAATTTCCACAGACATCTTACTCCCCAGGTAAAAATAGCCGCAAGTATCCAGGTCTGGATAAAGACTGCCCTAGAAAATATTTCTGACGACTTAGCAAAAAAAAGACAGGTAAATACTACAATTATTGTAACTGTGACTTGCAGCATTGTTTTTTTAGCTTCTTCAAAATAGCCTCTTTTCAAAACATCTCTATAATTTTCCAGGAAAAAACCGACACAGAATTCTACTAATACAATCATGACACCCATGTCCCGATATTCTTCCCATCTATAAGGCAGGATAATTCCATGTCTCAGCATAAAAGCAACAATATAGGCTATCTGAAAGCACAATAAGTCCAGCAGCATAAAATCCCAGTGCTTCCACCAGCTGTTTTTTCCTGTCTGGTACATAATCATGAACCTCCTGTTATTTTTTCCTTCGAAGGATATTCAACCCCATATTTAATATTTCTATTGCCAGCGGCTCCCTCATGAGCAGAAGCAGTCCCCCATAGATTCCAAAGAAAATAACAACTGCTATTATCATAGTTACAAGTGCTGGGAAACTGGTCATATGCTGGAATACCAGTGCTGCACATGCTGCACATGCTAGAGCTACGGTTATCTTTCCAAAATTTATATCTTTTATCAAACCACGCAAAATATCTTTCAAGTAAACAAACTGTACAACAACCACAATCAATTCTGCCATTACAGTTGCAAAAGCTGCTCCAGAAGATGCATACCTTGGAATCAGGAAAAGATTCAAAACAAAATCTACGATTGCTCCTGCAATGATAGATTTAAGCACTTTATCTTCCTGCCCCATTGGCGTCAATATCTGCATTCCTGTAGTATTAGACAATCCGATCAGCAGCAATGTAGTCATTAACAGCTGCATGGGTACTACTGCGGGAAGGAAGTCTTTTCCTGACAGAATCAAAATAGACTCCTTGGCAAAAATCATAAAGTAGACCATCAGTCCGCTTGCAGCCACCAGAACAAACCGAAAAGCTTTTGTCACTGTATGACGGAAAGCCTCTTTTTCTCCCTTTTCTATATAGAAGGACATTCTTGGCAGCAATACGGTACCCAAGGATGTAACCAAATTTACCAGTACTGTTTTAATCTTTATTGCAGCATTATAAATCCCCGTATCCCAGTCTGTTTTCATCAGCCAGAGCATTACCATATCCAGGTTTAAATAAATACTGGTAGCCGCAGACATAAAGAAAAAAGTAAATAGCGGTTTAAAGTGTCTTTTAAAATCATACATTCCTGTCTTCTTCAAAGACACATATTTTCTCATATTAATAAAGTTTAGAATACCTGAACCGTAACTGGAAAGGGCACTGATCACACCATATTTCAAATAATCATCGGGGGAATGTATCATTGCAAACATCAGTACCATTCCTAAAAACTTAAACGTCAGAGAGCAGATAGTTATATAACTGTATTGTTCCAGGGCGTTATATAACCACTGTATTCCCATAGTATTCAATAAAATAGAAATGCTGACAACAATCAGCAATTCTTTTTGAGCATTAAATTTAGGTACTACGGCCAAACTGATAAAGAACACTAAATATATGATAGCTGTAGTGACCGCATTGATAATTACAAGTTCCTGTACTGTCTGCGACAGCTTTTCTTTATCATCGCGAACTTTTGCACAGGCGCGGATTCCATAAGTAGGTACTCCAAGAGAAGCAAACATGGTAAAATAGGATATCGTTGATATCGCCGCTGCTACGTTTCCGCTTCCACTTACCCCTAATACTCGCGATATATATGGAAATGTGATAATCGGAAAGATCACAGAAGAAATCGTCAGCAGCGCATTCATAACAAAGTTAAATTTAATTGAATGTGTCTTCATCTTCTACTCCTCTCCTATATGGTTTCTTTTCCTGCACATTTTTACGATCCATTTATATCCCCGGAATCCGGTTTTCCGGAACAGCCGCAGAGAACCGCTCTCCTCTCCGGAGCGGCGATATATTTCCGGGCTTAGCTCTTTTAATTTTCTGTCAAAGTCTATAAATTTCTTTTTAATAGATATATCTGTCTCAGGGAAACTTACAAAGATCGTAATCTGATCTCCTACCATCTGGGCGATACGTTTTCCAATATACTCTACTTTTTCCGGAGTTCCGGTCTTGGCGTATTGGTTAAAAAACTCTGTAAGATGGAAAATAACCGTTATGTGATTATCTATATGTTTCTGATATCCCTGGATACTGACACTCTGGGTGGTTACAGCCAGGCGGTACATGTATACATACAGATCCAAAAATTCTACTGTATTGACATAGGGAACCGGATATAAAATATATTCCACATCTACATAAAAACAGTGCTCGTCCAGTCGAATCTGGTTCTTTTTTAATATTTCTGTCTTAATGACCAGGGGATGCATGCCAATCTGTGTCACTGAAGCGGCTTCTTCAAATTTCCAGATTTTTTTCTTTCCCAGTTCTTTATATTCTCTTGGTGTTTTCTCCCCGGTCTTATCATTGACTTCATAATAGTTGGTCACTACATATTCTGCGGTGCATGTCTTTAAGGCTTTAACCAGTTTTATAAAATCTGCAGTATTTACCCAGTCATCTCCGTCTACTACTTTGAAATATCGGCCTTTTGCCTCCTGGATTCCTCTGTTAATGGTCGAGCCGTGTCCTCCGTTTTCCTTAGAAATAACCCGAAAAGTTCCCGGATATTTTCTTTCATATTCTTTTCCAATGGCCGCAGTGCCATCTTTGGAGCCGTCGTCTACGATCAGCACCTCTATTTCTTCCAGGATTTCCTCTGCCAGAAAAGAATCCAGTGTCTGTTTCAGATATTTTTCCACGTTATAGGAAGGTATCGTAACGGTAAGTATTTTTTCCATAATCTATCTCCTGTCCTTTTGCTTCAGTAAGTCTTTTTTCTTCCGTGCCCCGGAAAGCATATTCATTGCAGAATACATTCTTCTTTTCATAAGTGTTAGTAGGATTTTGTCTTTTGTCGATAAATTTCTAATATAAGGATTTTTCAGAAATCCCGGATAATTTTTCTTAACATAGTCCTCAAAGTTTTTCAGCCAGGGACTTTTGGGATTTTCCAGAATAATTTCTTTAGATGGAACAAAGTAGCCATGTTCAAAGAAAATGAACTCCAGTTCTTTGCAGAATTTTCTGTCAGCCTGGTGCTCCTGATAATAGCTTTTAATAAAGTCCAGGACATAAGTCCTGTCTTTATAGCTTCTTTCAAAATCATTACTTCTCATAATTGAGCCCTGCCGGATCATATAATAATAGAGAGGCTCCTCTCCCACATATCCAATGCTCTCCGCCTGATAAATCATTCGAGGCGTAGTCGCCAGATCTTCATAGTGGATTTTTTCCGGATAGCGGATTTGGGACTGTTCCCAGAAACTCTTTTTATACATCCGGCACCAGGCAGCGGGAGTTTTCAAAAGCAGTTCCGGAAGTTCTGAAAGTGTAAAGGCTTTGTCCTCCGGCAGCTGAAAATTATACCTGTCTCTTCTTCCTGTGTCTTCTTCCACAGATTCAAAGTCAAAGATTACCATATCTCCATGGATTTCTTCACACTTTTCCACTGCTTTCTCCACGAGAACCGGCGAAACTGTATCATCTCCGTCTACAAAAAAAAGGTATTCCCCTCTGGATTCCTGAGCCCCTTTATTTCTGGCGTCACTGAGGCCTCCGTTTTCCTTATGGAGCACTCGGATCCTGGAATCCTTTTGGGCGTAAAAATCGCATATTTTTCCACTGTTATCTGTTGCGCCGTCATCCACCAGTATGATCTCTATATTTTCATAGGTTTGGCTGATCAGGCTTTCTATACATTTCTCTATATAGCTTTCTATATTATACACCGGTACTACTATACTTGCCAGTTTCATTTCTCCGCTCCTATCTCATGATCAAATCCCGCTGTTGTTTTTTCAGTTCTTTTAGACTGTAGTTTTCTTTTCTTCCTATCCACTGTATCTGTGTCCTGTTTTCTTTTCTATGAGCCAGCACAAACTCTGCCCATTCTTCCGGAGACTTTTTCAGTGGTAAAAACCAGCAGTCACTGGTTATCTTTGCTTCATCCGTAATGTTTTCGCTCATCAGGCAGGGCAGTCCGGTGCACTGTGCTTCTATGCTTACCGTTGGAAGCCCCTCAAAACATGAAGGCAGAAGGAAAAAGTCTATTCCCTGAAACAGTCTGCTTACGTCTTTCCGGAACCCTAAGATTCTTACAGATTCTTCAAGGCCTTTTTCCTTTACCAGTTTCTTGACGCTCTCAAAGCGTACTCCATCACCTGCTAAAAGCAAAACAGCATCAGGATTTCTCTTCCGTATTTCTTCAAATATATGAATCAAAAAGTAGTGATTTTTTGCATAGGAAAAACTTCCCACATGTCCCACTACAAATTTATTTTCTAACTTAAGTTCTTTTCTTACCTCGTCTCTGATCTGAGAATCAAAGGTATATTCATCCAGATTCACAGCATTAAAAATTGTCTGAAAGCGCTGGGACTCTACAATCTTCTTAGGAAAAAGCCAAAGTCCCGCTTTCTTGGAACAGCCGTAATATTCTGTAACCGCCCTGTAGAAAAAAAGGCGGCAGATATAATGTATCAAATTAAAAACGATTCGTTTCACTGTATTTTCACAGTCATTTCCGCTGGAATGGCTGTGAACCAGTATCCTTCTTACTTTTTTCTTTTTTGCTGCCCAGGCAGCCACACAGTCAATGGCAGTTGATACATTTAGATACACCATATCGTACTGCCCTTCCTCTATGATCCGGCAGACCTGCCGGAATTGTTTTACAGGATGCTTTAAATTTGCAATAGCAAAGAGCCGGGAATGATACTCGCCAAGAAACTTTTCCAAATCTTTGTCAATTTCATTTGTGAGAAAATCTATGGTCACATCTTCAGAGGCTGTATTTTCAAGAAAGTTCAAGAGGTAGTTGTCCACACCTCCTCCGTGTCCATCCATGATAAATCCTGCAAGTATCTTTTTCATCCCTGCTCCCTGCCTTTCTTCTTATGCTTTCGTTTCTCTGCTTTTATAGCTGTAATGCATCAGATATCCCAGGAAAGTCCATAAAATAAATGTTCCCGGTGAGTTTGTATGTAGTCCTTCCAGCAAAAACAGCATCGCTGTGGCGATCACTATACAGCATGCAGAAAGCACTCCAATATAATCTCTGTCCTCTTCGGCAATGCTCCGGAAAGTTTTTAGCCAGCGCCAGATTACAGCTGCCATAAATGCCAGAAATACAGCGGCTCCTAATACACCGTGGTACACCAGGATATCCAGATATTCATTATGAAGGCTTACATAGTCTCCCTGAGGGTTATTGACTGCATAAGTCTCTGGCAGTTCCTGATTAGCATATGGCAGAAAAGAATTGTATCCTGTTCCGAAAATCGGTTTTGTCTTCCAGACTTCTATTCCGCTGGCCCATAATGCAAGTCTTCCATTGGTCACATCTTTTTCTAGTTCCGCCTGTCTTCCCACTTTCTGCTCTTCCATAGAAGTCTTGGACTTTTGCTTGTTAGAGCTGGAGTTGGAATTGGCATTTGTATTTGTATTTGCTTTGTTCTGAGCGTCTTGTTTCTGGATCTCCTGCTGTATCCTGTCATTATATTGAGATTTTATGACAGAAGTTCCGCCTACAAAAACTCCCGCAAAGACACACGCGATCAAAATATATGCTATGGTTTTCTTTCCCGCTTTTTTCTGCACGCCTGTATAAATAAGCCAGAATCCTGCTGCCAGGACCATACCTACTTCTGCTGTTCTGGAATCACAGAATACTATATATAAATAGTCTGCTGCAATAATCAGAATATATGGGATCTTCAGCCATTTTTTTCTGTTCTTTACAAAGTACACACACATCAGAACGGCTACTACAGTAAATACTCCTCCATAATTGGGATCTGTATAAACGCCCCACAATCGTCCCCAATGAAATCCCGCCTGCATCAGTTCATCATTAGAGGACCACCAGCTTCCGTGATAAAGGTTTGCCATCAGCCAGATTCCCGCCACGGATGCTATGGCGCTGTAAATGATCAATATATGGGACAGTACTGTAAATTCCTTTTTATAAGATTCCTTCTCACGTTTTGTATCGCAGACATACAGCAGAAAAAACAGCATCCCCGTCCATATCAGCCATTTAAAGTCTGCAAAAAAAGCACCGTATTCTCTGTTCATGATCATTGAAAGCAGAAAAGCCACGCAAAATAGTCCAAGAATGATCCAATATGGCGTCTTCCAATAGTCCTTAAAAAATGCCAGTCTTCCCAGGAGGGTAAGCCCTCCCAGCACCAGACATGCATCTACCAGAAAAGGCTGTACTGGGGAGTCATATAGAAATGCATTAAAGGTAGCCACGCCTAAAAGAAGGTATGCAATTTTAAATGCCCATTCCAGGACCTTTACATATTCCTTTTTTATTATTTTCATGGATCAGCATCTCCTTATAATTCCTTTTCTACCAGCTTAAAGGCGGATTCAATTACTTTATCCATGTCATAATATTTATACTCTGCCAGCCTTCCGCCGAAGAGGACATTCTCCTCTTTATCTGCCAGTTCCTTATACTGCTGGTACAGGTTCTGATTTCTTTCGTCATTGATTGGATAGTAAGGCTCCATACCCTCCTGCCAGTCTGCCGGATATTCTCTGGTGATGACCGTTTTCGGCTGAGTTCCAAATTCAAAATGTTTGTGCTCAATGATTCTTGTATAAGGAGTTTCTCTGTCTGTGTAGTTTACTACTGCTACACCCTGATAATTTTCCTCATCCAGCACTTCTGTCTCGAATTTCAGGCTTCTGTATTCCAGTTTGCCAAAACAGTAATCGTAGAAAGAATCAATGGTTCCTGTATAAAGGATTTTTTCTCCCAGTTCCTTATATTTTTCCCTGTTTTCGTTGAAATCCACGCCAGTCTCTATATCGCAGCCTTCAAAAAGTTTCTCGATAAGCACATTATAGCCTCCGATAGGGATTCCCTGATACAGGTCGTTAAAGTAATTGTTGTCATAGGTGAATCTCACAGGCAGTCTTTTGATAATGAATGCCGGCAGATCTTTACAGTCTCTTCCCCACTGTTTTTCTGTATAGCCTTTCACCAGTTTTTTGTAAATATCTTCTCCTACCAGACTGATGGCCTGCTCTTCCAGGTTTTTAGGTTCCCCCTGTATGCTGGCTTTCTGTTTCTCTATAATAGCCTTTGCTTCTGCCGGAGTGCTGATATTCCACATTTTGCTGAAAGTATTCATATTAAAAGGCATATTGTACATTTCTCCATGGAAATTTGCCACTGGAGAGTTGGTATAACGGTTAAATTCCACCAGAGAGTTCACAAACTGCCATACTTTACGGTTGCTGGTGTGAAAAATATGAGCTCCATATTTATGCACATGAATGCCTTCCATATCTTCGCAGTACAGGTTTCCGCCTACAGTATCTCTTTTTTCGATTACCAGACATTTTTTTCCTGCCTTTACCGCATGATAGGCAAAGACCCCTGAAAACAGACCGCTTCCCACTAATACATAATCATATTTTTTCATCTCGTTTACCTGCTCTTTCTTGCTTGATTTTTCTATTGTCCTGCCGGTTTTTTCTGCCGGCATAAGAATCTTATCATCTCTGAGACTTTACTTTTGAATACAACATCGGAAGGCTTCCTCTTACCAGATGGACTGCCCTTCCAAAGGCAAGACACAAAAATACAGATTTTGCCTTCATACAGGTGAGTGCCAGTTTTAAGGCTCTGCTGTCTCTGGCCTCCGCTGCCGGTATCAGCCTTTTAAAAAGAGGATCTGCAAAGATCTCCCGGCAAAACTTTTTCCTGTCTCCATGATTCATTTCTGCCCGTTTATCACAGTTCCTCTCCAAAGCGGAAAGGATATATCTCCCATACAGACTGCCCAGCACAGAGCAGCTTTCCCGGTTATCCAGTCCCCAGTATTTCTGCTGCTCATAGAGCATGGCGATTCTTCTCCTGTGAAGGGGATAATAATCAGACACAAATTTCGTAGTCAGACTTCCCTCCATCCTTTTTGCATAGTGATAGGGGGTAATGTCCAACAGATTCATAGTGTCAATATCCATACAGTATTGAATATTAAATACAATATCCTCGATCAGCCGAACAGTTTCATAGCTCAGCTTTTTTTCACGGATATAGTCTAAATCGTAAATTTTATTCCAGGCATATCCATAAAGGGTCTCCTGCTCCAGAGGAAGGATTTCTTTCCGGACTTCCCCCTGATTTCTGCAGAGCCGTCTCCTGGGCTTTACCGGATGGGCATAGGAAAAGCTGCCATCTTTCTCATAATACTCTTCCACATGTCCAAACACTGTCAAACGGGCCGGATTTTCCTCCAGAGCCCCCTGGACCTCCTGAAGAAGGCTTTCTTCTACAGAATCATCCGGATCCATAAACCAGATGTATTTTCCTTTTGCCTGACGGATTCCGGTATTTCTGGCTTCACTGAGACCTTTGTTCTTCTCATGATGAACTACTCGTATCCGGGAATCCTTCCCTGCCAGACGGTCTGCCAGCTCCCCTGTCCGGTCTGGAGATCCATCTTCCACAATGATCAGCTCCCAGTCTCCAAAAGTCTGGCTCCGGATGCTGTCCACTGCTTTTTTCAGATATTTTTCCACTCCATAGGCCGGCATAACAACTGTAAAAAATGGTCTGTCCATATCAAGTCAGCTCCTCGATCAACTCAATTATCTTCTTATAGGATTCCGGTCTGTCAAACTGTTCTTCTGCAATCTTTCTGGCCTTCTCTCCCATAATCCTGCAGCCGTCTCTGTCTTCATAGAGTTCTGCAATGGCATCTGCCAGGATTTTCACATCCTCCGGCAGAATATTGATGCCGAACCCGTCATTTTCCACCTTTTGGCGGAATTCCGGACTCATACAGGTATTGATCATTGGCTTTCCTGCTGCCAGATAGTCGCCGATTTTTGTTACAATACTCTGAGGCGCCTTTTTTACAAAGGAGTTCACCAGAATGTCGGACTTGGCAAGATAGGCTGCCATTTTAGGATACGGAGCGTATCCCACAAACTCTACATTGACACAGCCCTGTTCTTTTGCCAGATTTTCCAGTTCATCTTTCAAGGGGCCCCCTCCCAGAATCTTGAATTTGATCTGAGACATTCCCCGGTCCAGAAGCTCCTTGCCTGCCAGCACCATAGTGCGGATATCATAGCTGGTACCGATGGTTCCTGCATAGGAGACCCAGAACTCTCCTTCTGGTTTCTGGATTTCCGGTCCGTATTTTTCCACGCCTCTGTCAAACTCTGCAATTTCATTTCCCACATAAACAGTTTTTCTGGGAACATCCAGCTTCTGATTTTTTAAAGGTCTGTCCCTGTATTCGTCGGAAGTTCCAATAATGCCGGACACCAGAGAATATACCTTTTCTGCATCTCTCTGGAGAGGATAAAACAGGATATCGCTGACCACAGGAATATCCAGGACCATCCTCATGGCTTCCGGCCACAGATCGTTTACATCAGGTACAAAGGGTATTCCCTTCTTTTTTGCATATTCTGCCGCTGCCAGGGCAACATCATTAGGCGGTATCTCACAATAGATCAGGTCATAGTCTCCTTCTTTTTCCAGAAGTTTTGTAAGATTTTTTGCCGCAATGCTGTGACTGCGTATTCTCCTTAAATCTATGTTTTTCCTATATCCCGGTTCATAGATAAATTTCAGCTGAAATTTGTAGTCTTCTTTCTTAATGGCATCTATATCCCGCTGAGCTTTCTCCCAGTGCTGAAATGTGGTGGTGATCAGATCTACCTGATATCCTGCATCTGAAAGAAAATCTCCGATATAGCGGAAACGGCTGTATCCTTTCTCACCGTTTAGCTTTACTCCCATGGAAATTACTGCTATTTTTTTCTTCATAACTGTCTCCTGTCTATCTTATTACTGCCAGGGCTGTGTCTATCATGATCTTCAGATCTCCCAGCACACTGAAAGAACGGATATACTCCAGATTATACTTCATTTTTTCCGGCAGAATATAATGAATATAGATTTCTTCTGTTTCTTTCCCCGTTTCTTTTTTATAACGGTCAATTTCTGCCTCTTCATCTTTATAGGCAATGCTGGTCCTGGAAGTAATCCCTGCTGGAAGGAGAAGAGTGGCCATCATTTCCGGCGTATAGCTGTCCACATATTTCTGGACCTCAGGCCTGGTTCCCACAAAACTCATTTCCCCTTTCAGCACATTGAAAAGCTGAGGAATCTCATCCAGACGGCAGCTCCGCAGTTTTCTTCCCATTCTGGTGATCCGGGAGTCTCCCCCTCTGGTGACCAAAGGACCTTTTTTATCTGCGTCAGCCACCATTGTACGGAACTTAAAGATCCGATAGGGCCTGCCATACTGGGTAATCCTCTCCTGGCGATAAAAAACCGGCCCCTTGCTGTCCAGCTTGATACATATTGCAAGTATAAGCATTACGGGCGACAAAAGAACCGTTAAGATAAGTGCCATAACCACGTCCAGAAAACGCTTGGCAGCAAGTGCCGGGCGTTTCCTGGAAAGTTCTCTATAATATTTTTTTACCTCTTCCTTCTTCATTGATTCAGGAAGGCTGTTCCAATCCTTCAACATGGCTTACAGCTCCTCGACAATTTTTCTGTAGTTTTCTATGATATACTCTACCTGTTCGTCGGTCAGGCAAGTATGAAGGGGCAGAGTAATCTCATTTTCAAACATATGGTAGGCATTTGGATAGTCTTTTATATCAAAGCCCAGATTTTTATAAGCAGTCATCATTGGCAGCGGTTTATAGTGTACATTGGTGGCAATGCCTGCATCAGCCATTTTTTCAATGACCATATTACACTGCTCTCTGCTCTTTCCAGGCAGTCTGGTCAAGTACAGATGTCCGCTGGAAGTATGTTTTTCTCCATAGTGCTCAAGTACCTGGATATCCAGATCTTTAAATCCTGCATTGTACCTTCCTATGATCTCCCTGCGTCTCTTCAGCAGAGCCGGATATCTCCGAAACTGAGCCAGCCCCAGAGAAGCCATGATATCCGTCATATTGTATTTATAATAGGGGGCTACAATGTCGTACTCCCAGCTTCCCGGCTTTGTCTTTGCCAGGGCGTCTTTGGTCTGTCCGTGAAGAGAGTAGTCCATAAATCTTTTATAAAGATCATCACTGGAGATTCCCGGAATTTTCTTCCATACTGCAGCTCCTCCCTCAGCCGTTGTGAGATTCTTTACTGCATGGAAGGAAAAACTGGTAAAATCTGCAATCTCTCCGCACATTTTTCCATCATAGCTGGCCCCAAAGGCATGGGCCCCGTCTGCCAAGACAGCCATTCTGCCCAAAGCCTCCTGTATTTCTCCGGAAGGCGTAAAAAGACTCTTCTTTTCCTCTGCGATCCTGTAGATTTCTTCATAATAAGGATATACGATTCCGCCAAGATCTACGCAGATTACCCCTTTAGTCCTTTCTGTAACTGCTTCCCGGACTTTCTCCGGGTCCATATCATAGGAACCTGGGATCGTGTCTACCAGAACCGGCGTTGCGCCTACATGGCAGATCACGCTGCAGCTTGCAGTATAGGTATATGCAGTTGTGATCACCTCATCTCCCGGACCGATTCCCAGAATCCGTAGGCACAGTTCCAGAGAGGCTGTAGCGGAATTCAGACATACGGCTCTTTCTGTATGGCAGAATCCGGCTATCTCTTCTTCAAACTTTTTTGTTTTTGGTCCTGTAGTGATCCAGCCGCTTCTTAATGTATCTATAACCTCATTTATTTCTTCTTCCGTGATATCCGGTGGTGAAAATGGTATCTTCATGATTCAATATCTCCTGAAATTTTTCGCATACTTAAATACATTATACCTTGTTTTCCTGTAAAAGCAAGGTTATTGAAAAAATATCTGGGCCAGGTCTTCCTGGAAATATCTGACGTCAAGGGTACATTCTGCAGTATTGCCTTCCTGATCTATGGAAAAGTCAAACTGACGGTCTCCTATGATCAGGTATCCTCTCTCTGCTGCCTCGTCCAGATTCAGGGAAACTGTCACCAGACTGCCTTCTTCTGTCACTGTATAGTCTGCATCCTGAAGAGAGATAAACTCATCTTCAAAAAGTTTTGGATTCAGTTCCTTATTCTCCAGAGTTTCATAAGAAAAGTAAGCTCCATTGGTCGCATACTCTGCTGTCTCCAGAATTACACAATCCGGCTGGAAAATATTAAAATAATAGTCAAAGTCTAAAAAGTTCTCATAGTTATGCACTGCGTCATATTCCTGGAAAGCAGACTGCATGTACTGGGTTCTCTCGTTATAATAGCTGCCCTGGAAAACAAGGACTCTGGGAAGTTCCTCTGCCCCTTCTTTGTGATTGGCAAGACAGAACAATGCATTATAATTCTGGTCCAGTTTCATACTTCTGTAATTTTCTGTAAGGTCCTGGATATTTCCCTGATTTTTATCCCAGAAGGCCGGCACGTCTTCATCAATGGCAAAATGAGAAACTGAAAGACTGTCTTCATGGACTGTTCCTATTTCAAATTCTGACAGATCTCTGGGCTGTACATTTGGAAAATATTCAGAAACCTTTTCCAGAATATGGTTGGTGCCATAAAAGGCGCCTAAATCATTCCAATGACCTGCATCGTATTTGACATTATATACCTGTTCTGTTTCACTTTTTTCCTTAAGCAGGTATTCATTTGTAATATAGTTTACCCCATACTCTTCCAGCTTTTCATAAATCATCTGGTTCAGCTTGTCCTGATAAATATATCCATCGGGAAGATATTGCTGATATATGGTGATCTTGGAAGGGTTCAGACAATAGATGAAAGGAACACCCCGCTCTTCGCAATAGTCCTGAACCTGTCTCAGAAATGCGCAGAAAAGGTCTACAAATACAGGGTCTGGATTTTCGTAAGACATCTGAAAAAATACATATCCGTCTTTTCCATAAGTGTAAGTAGGGTGGACCATCATGCCAAACACCTTATCATTCAGTTCTGTATATGCGTCAATAGCCTCTGTCCGGAATCCAATCCGATCATTGATATAGGACTCCACCATTTCAGTTACATCTCCACCAGCAGGGTCCCACTCTGTAAGCATTCGGTTATCAATGGGTGATGCATAATTCTTCTCAAAATTGAAAAATATAAGAGGCAGCACCAGATCCACGCATAAAATCCCCAAAAACAATATTTTTATTTTTTTCATTCACCGGCCTCCTAAAACTGAAAGTATAAAAAGGGTTGATAGCCCTCAGAGACGGAAGTAACAAAGCAAAGGAGCAGGCATCCCAGAAGGAATACATATTTAATCCCATTAAACACCTGGGATTCTTCATTCCACTTTATCAGCTGTACCTGGACCTTTTTCCTGCTGAAAATCAGAGTCCCCAGTATTACAACTGCCCATAAAGTCACTAATCTAGGTGTCAGGTAAAACGGCCCTGTAAAGGAAATGGGCGTTCCCATACCGAACAGGTATCCTAAAAACTCTGTGAACTCATCAAATTTTGTCACATTAAAGGTTATCCAGCCAATATTCACAATAAAGAAGGTTGCAGCCCATCGGAGGAACACCGGTATTTTTTCATACCAGCTTTTTTTCATAATGTATCGTTCCACAACTACACAGACACCGTGCATGGCTCCCCAAAAAAGATAGACCCAGGCTGCACCGTGCCAGATTCCAGTTGCCAGAAATACCACAAACAGATTCAGGTATACATTTCCTTTTCTGCTGCCGCCCAAAGGGAAATAAAGGTACTCCCGGAACCATGCCCCCAGAGACATATGCCATCTCCTCCAGAATTCGGTTATTGAAGTGCTGAGATAGGGGAAATTAAAATTCTCCTTAAATTCAAATCCCATCATAGCAGCCATGCCGATGGCCATATCTGAGTATCCGGAGAAGTCCATATAAAGGCCGAAAGAATAGCTGATAAGGGCAATCCAGGCAGTTCCTGCATCCATCCCCATCCCCATACTATAAAAGATGCTGCTGGATGTCTGGCCTAAAATATCTGCGATCAATACTTTTTTGGAAAGGCCCATAATAAATCTTTCCAGTCCTCTGAGAAACTTGTCATAAGTTATAGTACGGTATTTCAGCTGTGCCTCCATATCCTTATATTTCACAATAGGTCCCTGAGAAAGTTTTGGAAAAAAGGAAATGTAAAGGGCGAAATCCAGAAAATTTCTGCAGGTCTGCGCCTTGCCCTGATATAAATCCATAAGATAAGAAATACACTGGAAGATAATGAAAGAAATTCCTAAAGGTGCTATGATCTCCCAGAGAAAGAAATCTCTGTGCAAAATATCATTATAGGTAGTGATGATCAGATTTAAATATTTATAATAGAATAAGACGCCCAGAATCAAAACCACGCCTATGATCAGCAAGGCTCTGGACCGTTTTCCCAGAAGTCCCAGAACATAATTCAAGACAATAAGGAAAATCAAAGCTTTTATGTATTGAGTTCCGCTCCAGGCAAAGAACAGCAGAGAAAAGAGGAGAAGTATCACATTCTGGATCCGTATACGGAAACGCCCCCCTGCCTTTTCCGCCACCAGTATACATAGAATACATGGAATAAAACAAAGAAAAATAAATGTCAGCGAGTTAAATATCAAATTTTTCTCCTTCCTTTTTACAAACATCAAGCCATCTGCAGGACTGCAGGTGGCTTGACAGCATACTTTTATATAATTATATCCTATTTTCTGCAAAAAACAACCATTTCCGACAAAATCTGTCATTTTTTAGTAACACTTTGGTCATACAAACCAATTCTTTTCTATTGGATATACTCTTTCAGGAACTGATAGATTTCCTCTTCTGTAGGCGGACAGCCTTTCAGGAAGTGTCGGAACTTTCTGGTACACTGTCCAATGCCCAGCTCTCCAGTCTTTCCCCGGAAGCCCTGGCCGATGCAGATTTTCTCATTCAGATTTTTCAGCAGCCCCTCTTCCTTCAGACGCTGAAGAGCCGGTATCAGATATCCGTAACAGGCGCTGCAGGATTCTACCTCTTCTACAGTATCCTGAAGTTCCACGATTTTTCTGTCCTTGGGAACCACAGCCTTTTCCTTCGGAAGATTTAATTCCCGAAACTCAGCCAGTTCCCAGTCCTCCAGTCCTGCACCCAGATCTGCTGCCATCTGGATATAGGGAATCTCTTCCAGATCATATCCCATAAGATGAGCCACGTAAGCGTCACACAATACCGGATCTGCAGCGGCCATAATCCGGTTCATCACTACCGGATTTCCTCCATCTTCAAAATCCCAGTCTCCGCAGATATTGTCCACTACAATAAAGTCCTGATGTATTCCCACAGCCAGATGGGCAATAGGTTTGTGCAGTCCCATAGAATGGAAACGGCGTTTCTCGGAGTTTGGGATCAATCCTTTCATATTTTTCAGCGCACAGGTAATCTTTGTCTGGCAGTGTCCCTTCATTACCGGCACATTGATCAAAAAATCCAGCTTTTTTGCTTCATCGCAGATTTTCAGTTCCATCCCTTCACAGTCATAGGTTTCATAGCTGTCTTTCTGCATATCCAGGAAGTCTACACCGTATTTCTCTGAGAGGTCATAATATCCGCATAGTCTGGCTGTGTCCTCTGTCTTGTCTCCCACCCAGGAGCCTTCTAACATAACAAGATCATGGAAGCCACGTTCCTGAAGATATTCAATGATCCCCTCTACGATTTCCGGATGAGTGGTAGCCCCCCGGGAAGGGTCTGAAGGAGACACCAGATTGGGCTTTATGCCGATACGGCATTCTTTATCTGGTATCCTGGAGGCCAGACAAGCCTCTTCCAGAAGTTTCTTTGTCATATCTTTATAATCTTTCCCGTATATTGCCAGAATCTCTGTATTTTCCATTTCTTTAACCGCCTTTCAGCTTTATTTTCTTTCCTATATCATAACGAAAACGGCGTCAGGTGTAAAGAAAAAACAGCAAACCCTCTTTTTGACAGGTTCCTCTTTACACGCCGGTTCTAATTGTGTAAAGTAGTATAAGTATTAAAAATTACATATTACCCAGGAGGATTCACTTATGTCAACCAAAGCTTCTATCTTTGAGCTGGACGGCGTTCCTGGCTTTTCCCAGGCCCTTCCTCTGGCTCTTCAGCACGTAGTTGCCATGATTGTAGGGTGTGTAACTCCCGCCATCATCGTTTCCGGTGTGGCCGGTCTTAATGACCAGGACCGGGTCATCCTTATTCAGGCTGCCCTGTTTGTCTCTGCCATTAGTACCCTGCTTCAGCTTTTTCCTATTATTAAGGGAAAAAATTTTCAGTTAGGGGCAAAACTTCCTGTGATCATGGGAATCAGTTTTGCCTATGTTCCCAGTATGCAGGCCATTGCCGGAGAATTTGACGTAGGCACAATTCTGGGGGCTCAGATAGTCGGCGGTGTCATAGCCATTATCGTAGGCATTACCGTAAAGAAAATCCGTGTCCTCTTTCCGCCTATCATCACCGGTACTGTAGTTTTCACCATCGGCCTTTCTCTGTATCCCACAGCTGTAAATTATATGGCCGGCGGAACTTCCAGCGAAAACTATGGTTCCTGGCAGAACTGGCTGGTTGCCTTCTTTACTCTGGCAGTAGTAACAGGGCTGAACCATTTTGCCAAAGGCTTTTTAAAGCTGGCCTCTATCCTTATCGGTATTATCGCAGGCTATGCTCTGGCGGCATGTTTCGGAATGATCGATTTCTCCGGAATTTCTTCTTCAGGATTTTTTCAGCTGCCTCAGCCATTCCATTTCGGCGTCAGCTTTGAGCCTTCAGCCTGTATCGCCATAGGCGTTTTGTTCGCTATTAATTCCATACAGGCTATTGGAGACTTATCTGCTACTACAGTAGGCAGTATGGATCGCGAGCCCACTACTAAAGAGCTCCAGGGGGGCATCGTCATGTATGGTATTGAAAATATTATCGGCGCTGTATTCGGCGGCCTTCCCACAGCTACCTACAGTCAGAACGTAGGTATCGTTACTACCACCAAAGTTATTAACCGCTGTGTTCTGGGACTTGCCGCTCTTGTCCTGATCATTGCCGGACTGGTACCGAAATTTTCTGCACTCCTTACCACCATTCCTCAGTGCGTTCTTGGAGGCGCCACGATTTCCGTATTTGCTTCTATCGCTATGACAGGGATCAAGCTGATCATGCAGCAGGAAATGAATTATCGAAATACTTCTATTGTAGGTCTGTCCGTAGCTCTTGGAATGGGCGTTACACAGGCTTCCGGATCCCTCAGTGCTTTTCCTGGATGGGTGACTACTATTTTCGGTTCATCACCGGTTGTTCTGGCTACTATTGTGGCTATTCTTTTAAATGTCATTCTTCCCAAGGGAGAAAAATCCCAGGCTTCCCATAAAGGCGCCCAGGATAAATAAATTCTCTTAAAGACTTTCCCTTTCCGGGAGAACATCCTGAACTTTCTCTTTGATGTTCTTCCTGGAAGGGGAATATTTTTTTCTTAAATACAGCAGATATTTATATATAAGGTACATCAGCAGGTCTCAAGGTCTTGAACGGCTGACCAGCCGCCTGCTGGAACAGGATAATGTCTAGAGAGCCTGCCTCTTCCCCAGAGATATCCTCAACTGGCTAAATCCAATAATAAAAACCGGAACCCATCTACAATCTCTGACTTTACGGTCCAACTGCGGATAGCTTCCAGTTTTATAAAAGAGTATTTTCAGTTAATCAATTCCTGAAGTTCTTCAAACAACTTTAAGTCTGATTTTTTAATCTTAATCCTGGAAGATGTTTTCTCTTCTCCTGGCCTCTTAATGCTCAATTCAATTTCCGTATCCTCATTGATTCCCGTGCCAAAGGTACTGACAAAAAAATTAAAGAAGTGCGGATGATTAGATATGAACCGTTTTCGTTCATTGAGCATTTTCATCACTGTCATGGGATTTATCATTTGTGGCTCCTCCTAAATTCTTTTATCGAAATTCTCTGTCAACTGTCTCCAATGCTGATTCAATCACTTTATCCATATCATAGTATTTATAATTTCCCAAGCGTCCACCAAAAATAACATTATTTTCTTTTTCAGCCAATTCTCTGTACTTTTCGAAAAGCTGGTTGTTCTGTTCATTATTTACTGGATAATAAGGCTCCATTCCCACCTTCCACTCTGAAGAATATTCCCTGGAAATGACGGTTTTTTCCTGGGTTCCAAACTCAAAGTGTTTATGTTCTATAATCCTCGTATAAGGTATTTCTCTGTCCGTATAATTTACCACTGCGTTTCCCTGATAGTTATCCGTATCTAAAACTTCAGTCTCAAATCGTACAGAACGATACTCCAGAGCTCCCAGTCTATAGCCAAAATATTCATCAATCATACCAGTAAACACAATCTTGCGGGCAATATCTGGTTTGTCCTTCTTAAACTGGAAATAATCCGTTCCGGTTTTCACTTCGATACCATCCAGCATTTTTCCCACAATTTTTGTATATCCGCCAATAGGGATTCCCTGATAGCGGTCATTAAAATAATTATTATTATATGTAAAGCGGAATGGAAGACGCTTTATAATAAATGAAGGCAGCTCCGAGCAAGGGCGGCCCCACTGCTTTTCTGTGTATCCCTTGATCAGCTTTTCATATACATCCGTTCCGGCCAGAGACAAAGCCTGCTCTTCCAGATTTCTAGGCTCTGTAATATGCAACTCTTCAATCTGTTTTGCAATGATTGCTTTCGCCTCCTGAGGAGTCTTAATCCCCCACATTTTACTGAATGTATTCATGTTAAAAGGCAGATTATATAACTCATCTTTGTACACTGCAATAGGAGAATTTATATAATTATTAAATTCCGCAAATTGATTGATGTACTCCCATATTTTCTTATTGGAAGTATGGAATATATGAGCTCCATATTTATGGACATTGATCCCTTCAATCTCTTCACAATACACATTTCCTGCAATATGGTCACGCTTGTCAATGACCAGACAACTCTTTCCTCTTTTATGTGCCTCGTAGGCAAATACAGAACCGAAGAGTCCGGCTCCTACTATTAGATAATCGTATTTCATATGTTTTTCTCTTTCTTTTTTAATTAGTCTCTATAGAACAAATCTCTTGTATATATTTTTTCTTTGACGTCATCCAAGTCTGCAGACATACGATTGGCTATAATAACATCTGAAATTTCTTTAAATGTATTTAAATCTCTGATTACTACTGAATTAAAAAAGCTGTCTTCTCTCATAGCCGGTTCATATACAACCACTTTGATACCTTTTGCTTTTATTCGTTTCATGATTCCCTGAATGGCTGATTGTCTGAAATTATCCGAATTTGCTTTCATTGTTAATCGGAATATTCCTACTATTGTTGGTTTTCTTTCAATGATCATTTGAGCGATGTGATCTTTACGAGTCGTGTTTGATTCAACAATAGCAGATATAAGATTTTCCGGAACATCTGCATAGTTTGCCCGAAGCTGTTTCGTATCCTTTGGCAAACAGTATCCACCGTATCCAAAGGAAGGATTATTATAAAAGTTCCCAATCCGTGGATCAAGACATACCCCTTGAATAATTTGCTGTGTATTTAAGCCTTTTAATTCAGCATACGTATCCAATTCGTTAAAATAGCTTACTCGCAAAGCCAGATAAGTATTTGCAAATAGTTTTACAGCCTCAGCTTCTGTAAAACCCATGTATAAAATATCAATATTCTCCTTTTTGGCACCTTCTGCTAATAGATTTGCAAAACACCTAGCCCGCTCCGCCAAATACTGATTCTGAAGATCAGTTCCTACGATAATACGTGACGGGTATAAATTATCATATAAAGCCTTACCCTCTCGCAAAAACTCTGGGCTGAACATTAGTTTTATATTATTGAATTTTTTTCTTATCTTTTTTGTATACCCTACCGGAACCGTGGATTTTATGACAATAGTTGCGTTAGGATTATATTTCATTGATAGATCAATCACCGCTTCTACCGCTGATGTATCAAAAGAGTTATGCTTGCTGTCATAGTTTGTGGGTGCCGCCACCACTACAAAATCAGCATTTGTATAAGCCTTCTCAGGATCTAATGTAGCCATTAAATTTAATGGCTCATTCTGTAGATACTCCTCAATCTCTGCATCTTTTATAGGCGACTTCTTATTATTGATCATCTCTACTTTTTCCGGAATAATATCTATAGCACAAACTTCATTATTCTGTGAAAGTAAAGTAGCTATAGAAAGTCCTACATATCCGGTGCCTGCAACTGTAATTTTCATTCTGGTAACTCCTTATGTATATATTTTTCACCTAATTTATCAACGGCTTCTTTGTAATTATCATGATTATAAATTTTCAGATCATCTCTTGCCCAAATTATATCTTCACGAATTATTTTTCCCGGACACCCCGCAAGTACTACATTATTAGGGAATTTACTGCTTGTAACTGTTCTGGCTCCAACTACGCAGTTATCCCCAATATTGGCTCCGCCTAAAAATTCCACTTCACGACCTACCCAAACATGATTGCCGATAATAATGTCTTTCGGATAATTAATTCTATTCCCAGTTTGCAAGTCAAATATATGATGCATATCACTTTGCGCTAAAGTTATACCATGAGAAAACATATTATCATCACCAATTATTACTTTACCATTTGAGCAAACATTAATAATCACATCTAGAAAGCTACTATCCTTTCCTATGTTTATATCTGGTCTTTCTCCCATTAATTGTATAAAAAGCTGTTTATGAATTTTATTATTCCCAATAGCACAATTAGCATTGCTACAGCAAATTCTATTCAACACCAATTTATCTGAAATATCAGGGTGTATAATAAATTTATTGTTATTTTCATCAATATAATTATAATGTTTCAATGCTTTTAAATATCTAATATTCAAATTACTGTGAATATAAAAATCCATATGATCATACGGTATTTCATATTGCATTAGGGTTTCTGCAATTTTAGAAATATTTTCTGTTTTACCCTTTGCGATAATCACAACACAATTATTTATCTTTTTTATATCCTCTAATGATTCAATAATTGTATACTGATTACCAATCTCTGCCTCCACAGGCCCATCAGGAAATATATACTTAATTTTATTATATTTCTTTTTAAACCTCTCAATATTTTCTTTAAAATATATTTGTGCACCCCAAATTATTATATTTTTATTCTTAATATCTCTTGCATCAAACAATTGCTTGTCATCTTCATAATTTTTAGACTTTACCGGATCAATTATATGTTTTTCTGCATGATTCTTATTATGATTTATAAACTTTAATGTCTGTTCATAGACATCACTATAAAACCTTTCTTCAAAATGTGTTGTCGCTTTACCCCACCTATGATTTTCGTCTGCATAAATATCCTTTGGCATTTTAATTACAAATGCCTTTGGCATTTCATATTCAAGTAATGCGTAGTATAATTCTAACTTATATCTATTTCTTTTTACATTGTTTCTTCTCTCCTCATCAAAAAACTTGACATTGCTATCTTTATCAATCATTTTCTCAACAGGGTATGCTTCATTAATTATAATATGTTCTTCTCCATATATATCAATGATATTTTTGCAATAATTTTTAATTGCATCAATTATTTTTGAAAAATGAAAATTTCTAGTATTAATAATTTCTATATTTTTTATACCCAGTATTTTCATATAGTCTGATCTTTTAAGAACTTGTGAATTAGTAACTGCACTCTCTTTTCCATCAAATGTTCTCACCTTTATTAATTCAAAAATTTCATCTATTAAATCAATCATCAAATAATCTCCGTGATTATCTGCTAAATGCTTAAATAAAGATTTTGAAAAATCAATATCTAACATTCGTTTTTCCCATGGTGAATTATTTGATGAAGTATCTGTAAATTTTTCTCTGACTAGTGGATATTGTGTTGACATAATTGAATTTCTAGCAATATAAGTTTTCACCTTTATATCATCTTGATCTCGAAATACATCTCGGGATACACAGCTTCCGTGAATATCTATTGTACATATCATTATTATATCCTTTCCGTATAACACTTAAGTATTTTAGGCTTTTTATATGAATTGAAATTCCCTATTCACATAAAAAGTTTATAGTATCAAATTTTAACTGTGTACTAGATTTCAAAACATTATTTTTTTCCTAAAATTTTTCTTGGTATTGCAGTTAACGCTAGTCCTAGCCTACAAGAGAACGATGTTCTGGTTGCTTTTAATTCGTACTCTAATTGATGAATATATTGATCTTTGTCATAAATTTCTCGCATACAATTTTCATTTTTTTCTTCCAATAATCGTATATACTCGTTGTCTTTTTCTTCTATACTACTAACTATTTTTTTCATCAATTGCAGATTACCATTTTGATTTGGTTCTTCAACCGCCTTATTATTTGTTTCAGCTATATCAAAGTAGTATGTATCAATTGTATCTGCAGCACTTCTCGGTATGATGTTATAAAGTGACAATGCAAATTTCCCGCTAGTCTTCTTATTGCCGTTATATTCATCAAAAAATTTCATTTTGATAATATTGCAAACAAATTTTCTGGTATCATAAAATACCACCGGAGAATCCCAAAATGACTTATCTTCCATTTTAATATAGCCAATTTCCGCTTTCATTTCGTAATTTAAGAAATAATTTACTATATCATCTTTAACAACCGTATCACCAACAAATATTATTTTGGGATACTGACACAAGATTTCAGGAATAAGCATACGATAATAATTGTCATGCAGCCTTCTGCTTCTACTATATTCCCTATCCCTATCCAGCATATTCTTTAGCTCAACAGTTTTAATCGAAGTCTCCGTATCTATATATTTTTCAAACAAACACATTGGCAACCCATTGTCACCGTTCTTTAAGATATAGAAATCGCAAAATACTCCGTTATTTCGACCAAATTTCTTTATTTCACTAATATTAGCTAAAATTTCTTTTGTGTTTCTTGAAGTATAATAAAATACCACTGGAACATGATTCTCTACATCTTCAAATAAAATATTTCCATTACATTCAATCTCTTCGTTTTGATCCAGTATAGAATGGCGTACCAGAGTTTTTTCGCCATACGAAGATCTTAAAAAATGTTCCAGCCATATATCAGCCATAGGAACATCATAATATTTCCACGGCTTATCTTTTGAACAATAATGTATAATGGCACTATCCCGTCTGATACTTTCTAGGTTTGTATATTTTGTTTTATATAAGTTATTAATTTGGCTTATATTATATCTGGTTCTGGATCTATATAAGTTAACATACAAAGTATTATATTTAATTGGAAGCTGCCTCATCTTGTCTTTAAATACTTCATTAAACACATCCTGATCCATTAATCTGCTGTCTAATTCTTGTTTTGTCCTTATTAACACTTCTGTGAGATTATCTTCTCTCATTAAATGGATATTCAAAAGCATCATTCCAGAGTTAAAATAATCTCTTCCATATTCAACGCCAAATATCTGTCTTTCATATAAGACCTGAGGAATATCTCTCACAACACCTGCATAATACCCCTCGATATTTTCTGCAAATAAAGCGCTTAAATCTCTCTTTACTACAATATCACCGTCTAAATAAATTACTTTTGAGTATTCTTTCATCAAATCCGGCAGTAAAAATTTTATCAATGCAGTCGTTGGAACACCGTAATTTGTAATTTCAGTTTTATGTAATTTTTCAAACTCATCTGGTTGAACAGATATAAAAGTAAAAGAAATATCTGATTTCTCATACACAGCAAATCTTCTGATATCTGAATCTGAAAGCCCAACAGCTATGATTGTTATTTTATATCTTGTATTGCGGCGCTTTGCCTTTACTATAGATGCAATCGCAGTAGATGTAGGAATTGCATACCCTTTATCACAGATAAACACAATAGGTACTACATCATTTGAAGTACTCATAAAGTCTACACCTGTTTCATCTTTAGTCTCCTCATAATATTCCTCCGGAGCATCTATAATTTTCCTTAAGGTCTTATATCTTGCATTACTAAAAAGCGTTCTATCTATTTCCTTTTTTCGGTCTAATTCTTTAAATTCCTCTGAAAATTTTGTAAGGTACTCAAATTTTAATTCCTTAGAGATCTGGCGGTAGTTATAGTAATAATTATCAAATTTTTTCATTGCATAAAATCTTGCATATTTTTCTTTTAGTTCAGGGCGCTCTTCGATAAAATTATAAATAAACTTGTATTCCGTATTGGCCATAAACATTTTTTCTCTTTGATATATAGAAGAGTTTGGATTATCTCTACGGTTCATATAGAATGGCCTGTCAAGATAATACAATGATTTTGCACATATAGTAGTTTGAAACCAAAAACCATTGTCCTGATAAGATGCTCCCGGTGTTTCTTGATGACGAATGTTATTCTCTCTCAAGAAATCAGCATTATAAATGCCTGTCCATGTATTAGTAAATTTAAATAAATCAATTGTCCTATCGCCAGTTAAAATATGATTATAATACTCTTGTTTAGGAGTCAAAAAATTATAATATAAATGTCTATATTCTCCATCTACAGTAAAACGATAAAAATCTGCTTTTACCATATCTATACAGTCCTGATGTGCAATATTATATAAAGTTTCATACATATCTAATTTAATATAATCATCACTCTCTAAGATACCGATATATTCCCCTCTGGCCATATCCATACCGATATTCATAGCATGACCATATCCTGCGTTATCTTTATCAATAATTTTTACCCTCGTATCTTTTTCCGCATATTCCTCTAAAATCTGTAATGAATTATCCTTTGAACCATCATTGACACATATGATTTCTATTTCTTGAAGTGTCTGATTAATCGCACTATCCAAACATTCTCTAAGATACTGCTCTACGTTACAAACAGGAACAATGATCGATACTTTTACCTCTCGTTCCGGATCTTTATCAAAATTAATTAACTGATGAATTTTTACTTTATTTCTTGTCTCCTCAACTTGTTTCTGACGCATCTCTTTCATTTTACTTTTCTCCTTTACTTCGTATCTCTCTTATTTTTCTTGGAATAAATGTTATCAGCATACCAATCTTATAAGAACGAGATTTTCTGATCTCATCTATTTGGTACTGTAAATCTTGTATCTTTACATTTACTTCTTCTTTGTCCTTCTTTTCACTAAATATGTCATATGCCTTATCGGGTTCTCTCATAATCTGGGTTATGACATTCCATTCAAATGGGGTGAACCCTTCCTCTGTTAAGTCACCATTTTCATAGTCTGTTTTCCACTCTTCGCTTAAATCTTTTAAATATTTTTTTAAAGGCTCTCCACGTATTCTTCCTATATTAAACATATAGGTTTCATATTTTTTTATCATATAGCCTTCTAAAAATTTTTCCTCTAATCTCTTATTCTTTCTTAGAAATTCCCTTATTAATTTATACTCTTGATTACAACAGTAAATATTCCCGGGATTGTGAACTGACGAATCTGGATTATCTCTGCGATTCATATATAACGGAATATCCAAATAGTAAAGTCTTTTACAATAACATAAAGTCTTAAACCAAAATCCGTTGTCCTGAAAAGAAGCTCCCGGTGTTTCATGAAAATATATATTATTGCAATCAAGAAATTCTCTTTTATAAATACCGCACCAGATATTCATTATATTCCGGAAACAATCGTTTTCTTTTTGAGGAATTACAATCCTATGGTAAAATCTTATATCGTTTGCCACTGGCTGTAAAAATTTTTGAGTCCCATGTATCCCTCTGCTAAACCTGTAAAAATCCGCCTTTACAATATCCGTCCCCTGCAATTTTGCCGTATCATACAAATACTCAAACATTCTTGTATCTACATAATCGTCCGGTTCTACAATCCCGATGTATTCGCCTTTGGCCTCTCTCAGCCCTATATTCATGGCATGTCCATACCCCTTATTCGGAGTGGTAATAATTTTAATCCTGTCATCCTTTTCCGAATAATAGGATAATATCTTTCCGCTGGAATCTGTCGAACCGTCATTGATGCAAATAATCTCTATATCCCGCATAGTCTGATGTATAACACTTAATAAACTTTGCTGGAGATATTTTTCCACATTATATATCGGCATAATTACAGATACTTTGGGATTCATTTGACAGCTCCTCCGTTAATGATCTTCCATAGCTTTTCCACATATATTTTTTCCGTTGAAGTTTTTTTGTACATTCTTCTCATCTCTATTCCCCGGATCAGCAATTCTCTTCTGCTGGTCAGTTCACACATTTTTCTGCACAACATAGCAACATCATCTGTAGGATATATTCCTTTTTTCTTAACATCTAAATATTGTGCTCCTACATTTTCGGACATGATCAATGCCTTGCCCAGCATAGCCCCCTCAAGAGCTACCAGAGAGCAGGATTCATCCAGGGATGCAATTACAAACACATTCATCTTGCGATAAAGCGCTATCCTTTTCTCTTCATCTGCTATTTCTCCATGGTCAATAATCCGGTCATCATATGATTTCTCTAAAGTTTCCCAATATCTTCTCGCCCACTCAGGTTTCCTCCCCACAATATGCAAATATGTAATCTTTTTTAGTTTCTCCGGCATACTGAGAAAAGCCGCAATAGCTCTGTCATAACCTTTTCTCCATTCATATGTTCCAGAAAGCAAATAGTGGATCCTTCCGTTTCGCACTATATTCAAACTTCCGTCATATTCGTCCTTCACATAATTACGGATGACCGTCAGACTTCTAGGATTACAATGAGCTATGATATATTTTTCGGCATACTCGCTGACACAAAGAGCCTCTTTCGCACTACGGATATCTTCCATACTTATTTTACAGTCTCTGACCAATAGAGATATATTTTCGGCCTCCCTTATATATAGAATAGTACGGACCCGTTCCTGAAAATATTTCACTAGTTTTGCTGTAAAAATAGTATTCAAAATCGCTAAATCGTATTTTGTGATTTCACATACATAGTCTTCGATGTTCCCGATGATCTGTACAGGAATTTTTTCTTTTTCAAATTCTTTTTGAAAATCTCCCCCTTTAAGACTCCAAACAGTAACTTCAATTTCTGAGTTTCGCAAAACTTTTGCAATATTAAGCAGGCTCCTGGGGGCTCCGGTATAAGACATTTCATGGGAAACAAGTAAAATTTTTTCTTTCTTTTTCTTCTTAGACATTCAGATTTTCCTCTAGTTCCATATCAAATGTTCGGATTAAATTCAGATTTTCCTTTTATCAGCTCTGTATACTTCTTATTTCCATAAATCAATCGAAACAGCGCATTAACATCTTCCCCCTCTATCTGCCAGCCTAAGTTTTTTGATAAATCAATAAATGCCTTTATCCCTTCCTGAATATCAGAAACCACTTGCTTATCTATGTCCGGTTTTCCAAAAGATTTTTCTCCGAATTTGAATCCCTTAAAAGGTGGCTTTTCCGAGCATAGCAACATTTCTACAATAATGTTATGGCCTTTATTTAAGTCATGATTTCTCCACATCTCTCGATTTTTATTCTGAGAAAACAAGTAGCTGACTATCTTTCCCGAATAAAGAAAAGATTCGCTGGCGTTACTCTCTGCACCATTGTGTACCGTATTGGTTCCGGCCACAATGCCGACAATATCGCATCCCAGCTTCCACACTTTGTTTACCAGATAATCCAATGCTACAGCTCCGCTTCCTGCCCAGCCTACGTCTACAGCCACAGCCTTTCTACTATCTCCAAGGACTTCTTTATAATAAATGCCTCCGGCCTCTGTCTGCCTTTTGTAATGTTCCAAAACCCACTTCCAGTTTTTCATTAAATAAGTTTTGATAATTGATACATTTTTATCTGTCAGTTCTGTTTCTCTGTCCATACTTTCCTGCCCTTGCAGAAAATCCGGGAACATATCTTCCAACTCCATAGTCCTAAAAATATTCTCCAAACTGTATGATTGGTTTACTTTATGGTAGAGGAACCTGCGAAAATAGTCATATTTAAAATATCCTGCCGTCATTTTCGCAGCAGCCAGTCTGGACCAGTATACATAGCGGCATTTATCTCTTTCCTCCGGGTACAACTTCTGATACATCTGATTTAAGATATCCCCATCTCTCGCCAGAAATAAAATCTTTTCTATTCCATGTATCTTCACATACTCATGGATAAACTGACAGTATCCCAGAACAAACAGACCTCCGTATAGAAACCCAAATTCATATTCTATAGAATATTCTTTTAAACCATTATGCAGATGCGCATTTACAAGCCCTCTGTACAGAGATCCTGTAACCGGCGACATTTCTTCGGCACGATACCGTTCTCCAAATTCATTAACATTTTGATAGGGTATCACGAAAAATCCTGCTTCCTGCGCCTTTTTCTGATCAGAGTATGGGTTATCTCCCACATGGACATAAGAAAGATTTTTTCCCATTCTCTCTTTAACGAACCTATAGAGTGTACCCGCTCCTTTAGACGCTCTGTATTCACAAGATACAAAGATTTCTTCAATTCCTTTAAATCCATTTTTGTCCAACAATTCCCGAATCTGTTCTTTTCTCAGATACATATCCGAAGTGATCACTATTTTTGTTCTATATTTCTGCAGTTCCCGAAAGACTTCTGTAAAATATGGATTAGCAAAACAATATTTTCTTTCTGTTTCCCATTCCAAATTGCTTCCGAATGTAGCAGGGATTCCTGTTTCTTTCTCCATTACCTCCCAGATTTCCTGAAAAGTAACTTCTCTGGTTTTATATTTTTGACAGATTTTTTCTCTGGTTTTCCACTCCATCTCTCGACGGATCCGTTCAAAATCTAAATAATTCAGCTCTTCTCCTACCAGAAAAAACAGATCCGAAGGTTTTGAAAAAGGGCGAAGCAGTAATGTATCAAATACATCAAAAGAAATCACATCATATGCAGCCAGTTTTTCAGCCAATGCAGCCGGCTTTTCCCGCCTGGACAGGGATGACTCGCTTCCCTGTGTATACAGTTTCTTCCCTTTGTCGGGGTACATTTCTGTCGGTTCTTTCAGTTCCTTATTCTGAAGGAGATAATATTCCAGATTTAATTTCAGTAAATATCCCCATGCACGGGCTCTGTCTTTCCCCGTCAATCCATCTCTGTATTTATGGTATCTGCGCCTGATCCCCGGTACCTGATTGACCAGTACACTATAAATATTATCACCAAGCTTCATAACAAATCTTTCCTCTGTTTTTATCCGTTCAATTTTGCATATGCCGGACATACTTCTTCAGGTTTTCCAATCATTTTCAGGTCGCCCTTTTCAATCCAGACTACCTTGTCGCAATTCTTGCGGATAACGTCCATAGAATGAGAAACAATCAGCACTGTGGAACCGCCATGTATCATTTCTTTTATCCTTGCCTCGCTTTTCTTTCTGAAAAACATATCTCCTACACTTAGCACCTCATCTAAGATCAATATTTCCGGTGTATCCCGCATAGTCGCAATAGCAAATCCCAGTCTGGACACCATACCGGAGGAATAGTTCTTCACCTTTTCATCCATAAATCCTTCTAGTTCTGCAAATTTAACGATATCTTCGTATTTTTCATCTATATATTCTTTTGTATAGCCAATGATTGCCCCGTTTAAATAAACATTTTCTCTTCCCGTAAGTTCAAAGTCAAATCCGGTTCCCAAAGTCAGAAGCTGGATTTTTCGTCTGTCTACTTTCACTTCACCGGAAGTAGGCGCCAGTGCACCTGAAATAATCTTCAAAATCGTACTCTTTCCGGAACCATTGGTACCGATAATACCTACAACCTCACCCTTTTTTACATTAAAACTTATATGTTTCAATGCGGAAAATTCCCGGTATTTGGTTTCCTTTTTTATCTTCTTAATTACATACTCTTTTACGCTGGACGGTGCATTCTGAATAATCCGGAAAGTCATGGTAACATCTATTACCTGGATTTCATAGTTTTCTTCTTCTCCAGATTCCTCTTGTTGTTTTTCTTCTATGATTTTCTGAACAGCCGCCGCCATTTCCTTCTCTTCTGCTTTTCTTTTTTCCTCTTTAATCGATTCTTCTTTGCTTTTTCTCCGCTCTTCCTGTCTCCTTTGTTCTTCTCTCTGTCTGCGTCTTCTTCTTTTCTTTCTCCTGTTACGAATCCGTATGATAAGACTCACACAGATTATAATCTCCAAAAGCAGAAAAATTCCTCCGACAATAAAAAGCCTTTCTATCGGAAATGATATCTCATGAATAACCTCTGTATCCGTTTGATCTTCTGCTGTCATATCCGCTCTCGTTTCTTCTTCTTCATTAGGCAATGATTCCGGCAGTGCCTGACGCAGTATCCTTGCATTATAAATTGCCTGGTTTCCGACTGTATCAGTCACAGAAATCTTTATAAGATTTTCCCCTTTTTCTAGCTTTTTACTTTCAACTGTAACTGTGGCTTCTTCCTGGACAGGGATAGCCTGTATCTCCGCCTCCTCTATATTTCCCGATACTTCTCCATACAGTTCAGTCTGGGAATCATCTGTGAAATTCATATCTTCTCCGTTCAGCTTTGCCCCGGAAAGCCTGCAGGATTCCGGAATTGGAATATTCACCGATACCCTTTGCATATCTGTCATTTCAAGAAGGTTTCCCTCTGTTCCAAGAGCTTGGGCGCTTTCAATATAAACTTCTGTTTTTCCTCCGGTCTTAGGTCTGAACTGTATGTCCTGTCTTCCCTTACCACCTTGTATATTTACATAGGACAGATGCACCAGCCCTTCTTCAGTCAATTCTCCTCCGGAAATATATTCTAGAATTTCCGGATCATA
This sequence comes from Blautia sp. An46, assembly GCF_002161645.1. Taxonomy (NCBI): domain Bacteria; kingdom Bacillati; phylum Bacillota; class Clostridia; order Lachnospirales; family Lachnospiraceae; genus Blautia; species Blautia sp. An46. Next base: position 166,941 of record NZ_NFIF01000003.1, read on the forward strand.
TCTGACCTCTGTTTCTCCAGATGTAAACGTTTCATCTGCGATAATGTAAATTCCCATAGGAAAATCCTGGCCAATCTGTGGACTGTAGCTTTCTGAACCGAAGGAAGCCTGCGCTGCTCCATAGACCTGGCTTGGAAAGCCCGGAATAAAAATCAAGGCCAAAAGCAGCAATATAATTATTCTGTATCTTCTATTTTCTGTTATTTTTCTCATTTTATATCACCTGCATGATTTTATTTCTAAATTTCTTAAAGATCATATAGCCTACGATATACATACCGATTCCCCATAAAACCAACTGGGTTCCTTCAAGAAAATTTGGAAGCCGCTGATACATCATACAATCTCTTGCACAGGCAATAAAATTGTAGACCGGATTGTGTTCCACGATTGTTTTTAGCAAAGGGTCAATAGCGTCTACCGGATAAAAAATAGCCGAACAATACATCCAAAGTGTTACAATCACAGAGTACAAGTGTTTAATATCGCCAAAAAAAACATATGCTACGGACAGAATATAAGAAATCCCTAAAGCAAAAAACAGTAAAAAGATTACTACCACAGGCAAAAACAGCATAGTGACAGAAGGGCGTACCTGAAATACTACCAGCATCACCCCATAAGCAATCAGAGAATATCCCAAATTCACTAGTGCTGTCAGAACCCTGGAAATCGGAAAAATCAGCATGGGAAGTTTCACTTTGATCAAAAGCTGTTTATTATCTACCAGTGCTGTCATAGCTGTAGTTGTAGATAGTGTAAACATATTCCAGATGATAAAACCTGTCAAATAATAAATCGGATAGTTCTCAATACTTCTTTTGAAAATCGTGGAAAAAATCATGGACAGCACCGCCATAGACAGCAGCGGGTTCAACACACTCCACAAAATTCCCAATTTAGAACGGGCATATTTTCTTTTTGTTTCTCTTGTCACAAGTTCATGAATCACAAACAGATATTGTTTTCTTTGCTCTCTTCTTTCCGCCTTAGTCATTCTTTTTCCCTCATTTTCAAATAATAGTATTTCTTTCTTATATAAAGTAGGTACTTATACATTCGGTACATAAACCAATGATAGTTTTCTCTTTTCCCCAACCGGGCTATGCTCCCCTCCAGCCAGGCGCTCTCTTTAATATATCCCTTCCTGATACCCAGCATAGTCAGTGCTTTATTCCAGACATGGTTGCCCCTAATTTCCTGTTCCGTCATCTTTACCGCCACCTGCTGTCTGGAATTATCCAGAACGTCATCTGAAAATTCCAGGCTTCCAAATAATTCCGCCTCCGAAGCTGTAGGATACCCCATAAACAGCCGCAGCAGTTCTTTTACTATCTTCTTGTATCTGACCGTATCGATCTGGTATAGATCTGTTACGGCCCGTACCGCTTTTTTCGTATATTCTCTGATGTATTCACTAAGCCAGATCATAAATTCCTGTCTTTGTTCATCAATCTCTCCGTATCGAGGAAAAATCCTCCCCCTGAGTTTCTCATAACCGATGGTCATGCCATGGGGTGCGCTGAATATGCTCTCAAAAAGGCAGTTGCTGAAATAGACTTTTTCTTTCAGCCCTTTCTCCGGACTGAAATAGTAACAAAAATAGTCTTCTCTTTTTACTCCCCGGGGAAGTTCATAAAGTCCCCAGTAATAACCGGTAAGTTTTTCCTTTCTCCCCAGTCTTCCCAGGATGGTGTTCAATGTTTTCTGCATCGAACCTACCCATCCACTGTCCACCAACGCTGATTTCTTCGTTTCCAACAGCCCCTCCTGTTTTAAATATTCCTCTAAAAGCGGATAGGCCTCTACCGAGTGTTGATACATACAATCCATAAAATACTGACAATTCTTCAGAACTTCCCTTACCTGGGACAGCTCCGAATAGGGAATGATCCCCCTGTTTTTTTTTGGTGCAGGAAGCAATTCCAGCACCATTGCTTTTTCCTGACAAGTCAGGCCTGCCCGGTCCAGAATTTTATCCAGGGTCACATCTATCCCTCCTCTGCAGACATATTCCAACGCCTCTTCCATATCCAGATGAAAAAGGGGAATCCGCACCGAGTACCTGGAGCAGCTTAAATATCTGCATTCTATGGGCAGCTGCTGCTTTTCGCAGTATATCCTTGCACACTGATACATCAAGTATCCGTCCCTGGCCAGGAAATATAGCCTTTGAATCCCGTTTTTTCTGCTTTCCTGCAATACCCAGATAATAAAGCTGTTTATCGACGGTCCCAGTACATTTTCCACTGTTTTTTCCAGCATATTTCCCCCTCTGTTCTCAACCCCTCCGAATACCGTATCTCTCATTTCTACGATTTCTGTGTATTTTCTTTGTCTGACAGTTTCATGATCTTTGGACATATGCTTCCCTTTTCCCATATTTTCTCAAATATTTTATAGTCTTGTGGGGAATCAATCCGGTGACCACTGGTTTGACTACATAGGGCAGTGTACGGATACTTAAAATTCCTAACTTTTTAAAGCCCTGATACCGAATCTTCATCTCCCTGATACGGTAACAGTATTTCCTTTTTTTATAAGCATTATCATCTTCCCGGTACTGAAAAAGAGGCTCCTGGAGATTATAACCCCGATAGCCATTTTCGTATAACCGCATAAATAATTCATAATCTTCGCAACGCATTGTATCAGAAGCCACTTTATATCCTTTTAATCTGTCCAGGATTTTTTTTCGGAACACAACGCTGGGATGTATGTACGGGGAGTAAGGAAGATAGTCCTCTTTTCCGGGGATTTCCTGCATATTTCCCTTTCCCCAGACGCCCTTTTCATCGATCAGGTCGGAATTAGACCCCGCCCACTGATACTCTCTGTGGGTCTCCAGAAAATCATAGATTTTTTCCAGGCGCTCCGGCTTTGAAATATCATCATCATCCATTCTGGCAATGTACTGACCTTTTGCCTGCTTGATACACTGATTTAAAGCATAAGCAAGCCCATGATTCTTTTCGCAGCGGATCAAACGTATCCTGGGGTCAAGCTCTGCTGCTTTCCGGATCACCGGTATGTATTCTTTATCAGATCCATCATCATAGATCAACATTTCCCAGTCCTGAAAGGTCTGCCCAATGATGGATTGCACAGCCTGCAGGAGATATTCCGGTTGTTTCGGATTATAAACTCCCATAATAACAGTGATCTTTATTTCCCTTTTCGTATGTCTTGTATAATCTTGTTTTTTCATATACGCCTTCACACTCCAACTGTTTATCCAGGTCTCTGTATATCTTTTCCATAATTTCTCCGGTATGCGATTTTTCAAATTTTTCTACCGAATCTCTGCTGAAAGTTTTCATCTTCTGTTTTGCTTCCGGGGTCAGATTTTTCATTTTTTCTATGGCCAGGGCAAAGTCGTCTGCGCTGTCCCATCTGCATATGTAACCGTTTTGCCCATGTACCATATACTCTCTGGTACCTCTGTTATCCGCGGCGATAACCGGAACCCCCATAGCCAAGGATTCCAGGCCTGCCATCCCCAGTCCTTCCCTCCGGGAAGGAAATACGGAAGCGTCTGCACATCCCAGGATTTTCCATACTTCTGTGCAATATCCGTACATCATTACATTTTTTTCAAGTCCCCACTCCCGGATTTCTTTTTGTATCCTTTCAAAATAAAAACCTTCCCCACAGATTCCGTATTTCATATGAGAAATATCTTTGTTTTCTTTTTTCATCTGCAGCAGTGTCTTTAGGACAATTTCCTGATTCTTATTTTCATTCAGTTCACCTACAGAAACAAAGAAGAAATCCTTTTCGTCTATCCCCAGTTTCCTTCTCTGTTCTATGCAGGTCTTTTCCTCCATCGGGCAAAACTGTTCCATATCCAGCCCCACCCCGGGGATTTTATAGCATTTTCCACCCTTTTTCAGCCGGAACCGTCGGGCATTTCTATAATCTTCTTCATTAATCACAATTAAAGTATCTGTATAAGGAGCCAGCAGTTTTTCTACCCCAAAATAAATAGAGTTATTTATCAACGGGGCTCCTTTATAAAAATGAAACCCGTGCGCTGTATAAATAACTCTGAGCTTGTCCCCTCTGAAGTACCGTCCAATAAGTCTGCCCAGAACGCCGCCCATAGGAGTATGGCAATGAATTGCCTGTATTTTATATTTCTTTACAATCTCCACTAATTGACAGAATGCTTTCCGGTTGTTCTTCAGCATGTAGGGTGATCTTGCAATGTCAATATGGTGGACCTGGATATCAGTATTTTTGATAACAGAATCTTCAAAAAAATAGTGCTGGTCATAAGTGTTCCCGGCGTAATGTACGGTATATCCCAGCCTTTGAAGGATTTTCACATTTTCCAGTTCAAACTTATATACAAAACCGCCTGTTGTTGCTAAGATCAAAATATTCTTTTCCATAAAACTAAATTTGCCCCCCCCCCCCGAACATATATTCGGGAGAGGGCTCCTTATTACAACTTTAATATTTTGTTCATACTCTTTTTATATAATACACCCCTTTTCCACATTTTTCATCTGTTTTTTTCACGATTATATATTTTTTACATTTTGCCTTTTTTTTCAAAAATCTTTTACGTTTTTTAGATAATATGACAACTCAAAAATGCCCTATCTCCAACATGTGCCAGAGATAGGGCAGATTTTATTTCGGGACAATATTCAATAAATAATTATTTGTTGTTCAGTGCTGCCTGTGCGGCTGCCAGTCTTGCGATTGGCACACGGAATGGTGAGCAGGAAACATAATTCAGACCTACTTTGTGGCAGAACTCTACGGAAGAAGGATCTCCGCCGTGCTCTCCACAGATACCCATCTTCAGAGTTGGGTTTGTAGAACGTCCTTTTTCTGCTGCCATCTTAACCAGCTGGCCAACACCCTTCTGATCCAGTTTTGCAAATGGGTCAGACTCGTAAATCTTGTTCTCATAGTAAGAACCTAAGAATTTACCAGCGTCGTCACGGGAGAAACCGAAGGTCATCTGTGTTAAGTCGTTTGTACCGAAGGAGAAGAATTCTGCTTCTTCAGCAATTTCATCTGCTGTCAGAGCTGCACGAGGAATCTCGATCATAGTACCAACATGATAGTTGATGTACTCGCCTTTTTCCTTCATAACTTCTTCTGCTGTAGCAACTACAACATCTTTTACATATTTCAGCTCTTTCTTCTCGCCTACTAATGGGATCATGATCTCAGGAACGATGTCATAGCCCATTTCATCTTTTACTTCGATAGCAGCTTCGATGACAGCTCTTGTCTGCATCTTAGCGATTTCTGGATATGTTACGGCCAGACGGCATCCACGATGTCCCATCATTGGGTTGAACTCATGGAGTTCGTCGCAGCGAGCCTGTACTTCTTCTGCTGTAAGACCCATATCTTTTGCCAGAGCTGCAATATCATCAGGATCTGTAGGAACGAACTCATGCAGAGGCGGATCCAGATAACGAACGGTCATTGGACGACCCTTCAGAGCTTTGTACATAGCTTTGAAGTCTTCTTTCTGGAATGGGATCAGCTCGTTAAGAGCTTCTTCTCTCTGCTCTACTGTATCAGAAAGGATCATTTTACGGATCTTCGGAATACGGTCTTCGTTGAAGAACATATGCTCTGTACGGCAAAGTCCGATACCTTCAGCGCCTAATTTAACAGCGTTCTCTGTGTCAGCAGGTGTATCGGCATTTGTACGAACCTGTAATTTACGGAACTGGTCAGCCCATCTCATGATACGGCCAAAGTTTCCGCCTACAGAAGCTTCTACAGTCTTGATATCGCCTTTGTAGATCTTACCTGTTGTACCATCTAAGGAAATGTAATCTCCTTCATGGAAAGTATATCCGCCTAATGTAAACCATTTCTCTTCTTCGTTGATCTTGATCTCGCCGCATCCGGATACACAGCAGGTTCCCATACCACGGGCAACAACAGCTGCGTGAGATGTCATACCGCCGCGGACTGTCAGGATACCTTCGGAAGCATGCATACCTTCGATATCTTCCGGAGATGTCTCAAGACGAACCAGAACAACTCTTTCTCCTGCTTCGTGAGCAGCTTTTGCTTCTTCAGCTGTAAAGTAAACTTTACCTGCAGCAGCACCTGGAGATGCTGGAAGAGCAGAACCGATCACTTCTCCTGCTTTCAGAGACTCAGCGTCAAAGGTTGGATGCAGTAACTGATCCAGAGATTTTGCTTCGATACGGCAAACAGCTTCTTCCGGTGTGATCATACCTTCGTCTACCAGGTCGCAGGCGATCTGGATAGCAGCCGGAGCTGTTCTCTTTCCGTTACGTGTCTGTAAGAAGTATAATTTACCTTCCTGGATGGTGAACTCCATATCCTGCATATCACGGTAGTGGTTCTCCAGCTTCATAGCCAGTTCCATGAACTGTTTGTAGCATTTTGGAAGGTCTTCAGCTAATTTGCTGATTGGCTGAGGTGTACGAACACCGGCAACTACGTCTTCACCCTGAGCGTTGATCAGGTATTCACCGTAGATACCTTTTTCACCGGTAGATGGGTTACGTGTAAATGCAACACCTGTACCTGATGTTTCGCCCATGTTACCGAATACCATAGCCTGTACGTTTACAGCGGTACCCCAGTCGCCTGGAATATCGTTCATACGACGGTATACGATAGCACGTGGGTTGTCCCAGGAACGGAATACAGCTTTTACTGCTCCCATTAACTGCTCCTTAGGATCCTGTGGGAATTCTTCACCGTTCATCTCTTCAGAGTAAACAGCTTTGAATCTCTTAACTAACTCTTTTAAATCATCTACAGTTAATTCTGTATCGTAGTGAACGCCCTTAGCTTCTTTTACTTCGTCGATGATCTTCTCGAAGAAAGATTTAGGAACTTCCATTACTACGTCAGAGTACATCTGGATAAAACGTCTGTAAGAATCATATGCGAATCTTGGATTGCCTGTCTTTTTAGCAAAGCCTTCAACTGCCACATCGTTCAGACCCAGGTTCAGGATAGTATCCATCATACCAGGCATGGAAGCTCTTGCTCCGGAACGAACAGAAACCAGCAACGGATCCTCTGTGTCACCGAATTTTTTGCCCTGGATTTTTTCCAGCTCTGCTAATGCATCGAAAATCTGTCCCTGAATCTCTTCAGAAATCTTCTTGCCGTTATTGTAGTAGTCTGTGCAAGCTTCTGTTGTTACTGTGAATCCCTGAGGAATGGGCATGCCTAAGTTGGTCATTTCTGCCAGGTTGGCTCCCTTTCCACCCAGGAGTTCTCTCATGTTGGCGTTTCCTTCACTAAATAAGTAAACCCATTTTGCCATTTGAACATTCCTCCTAAAAGTAGATACTAGAAAATATACTGTTCATAATATATTTTCCCCGGTGCAGGCAGAGTTTGCCTGCACAGTATTATTTTAACATAAGACCTCTGATAGTCAAGCAAGTTTTTTGAAGTTTTCCTTATTTTCTCTTCATTTTCAGCACCAAATGTCTTGGCAGGCCGTTAACCATGATAGGTGGGTAATCTCCCTGGATCAGAGGCTTGATATAATCCACAAAATCTTTTGTCACATTGTTAGCTTCTTTGTTCATCCAGGAACGGGGAACCAGCTTTTCCTCATTGGCAATTCTGTGCACGTCATAGATGCCTGTAGCACTCATATAAGGATCATCAGAAATACGGTCAATAACCACCATTTTTCCTGTGTCTCCTTCATCAGCAGCCTTTACCGCTGCCCCTCCTACCATGAATGCCTCGTCAATGTCCACTCTGGAAGCCATATGAGAGGCACTGCGCTGAAGAGTAGAAAGTTCTACGGCTCTTGTTTTGCAGCCGCACTCTGCTGCCAGGAAATTTGCCAGATAGGTGGCAGTTCCCTGAAGCTGTTTATGGCCAAAGGCATCTACATAGTCTCCCACATTGCCCAGTTCACACACGTATCTTCCGTCTGCCAGTTTGATTCCTTCGGAAACTGCGATGACAATAGAGGACTTTTTGTTCAGCAGTTCTTTCACTTTCTTCAGGAATTTATCGATATCAAAAGGAACTTCCGGCAGGTAGATCAGATCCGGTCCGTCACAGTCCTCTGATTTTGCCAGAGCTGTTGCTCCTGTAAGCCATCCTGCATTTCTTCCCATGACCTCCATAATGGTGATCATATTCTTTTTATAGGTCAGGCCCTGAGCGTCACGGATAACTTCCTTAGTAGATGCTCCGATATATTTTGCAGCGCTTCCAAATCCCGGGGTATGGTCTGTAAGAGCCAGGTCATTATCTATGGTCTTTGGCACTCCCAGGAATTTCTGGGGCTGTCCGGTGAGGATCGCATAATCTGACAGCTTTTTAATCGTATCCATAGAATCATTGCCGCCGATATAAATAAAGGTGTCAATGTCCAGTTTATTTAAAATTCCAAAGATTTTCTCATAAATATCCTTATCTGCATGGATTTCCGGCAGTTTAAAACGGCAGGAGCCCAGGAATGCAGAGGGAGTCCTTTTCAAAAGCTCGATATCCAATTCTGAATGAATCTGGGTGGAAAGGTCTACATACTGCTCATCTAAAAGCCCCTGGATCCCATGAAGCATACCGTATACTTTATCAAATCCACGCTCTATGGCGTTTTTATATACTCCTGCAAGGCTTGAATTGATTACGGCGGTTGGTCCGCCGGACTGTCCTACGATAATATTTCTCTTTTTTGCCATGATGTCTTCTCCTCCTTTTGACTCAGCATACCGCTGGCTGCGGTCTTATGGTGAATATTATAACAAATAAAATCCATGCCAGCAATAGCGACATGGATTTTTTGCATATAGTTTCTTTTAAATTTTACATTTGTTTGTGCATTTTATACAATTAAGAAAATTCAGATATCTTCATGGTTTCCTTTTGCTTTTGTCTCCTCAAAAAGCTGCTGATAATATTCCAGTGAAAACTCTTCTGGATTTTCCTCATAGACAAAATGCTGCTGTATAAGTTCCTGAGGATAATCTTCCAGTTTGTAAATAGCTGCCTGAGGAATCTCCTTATTATAATACATGAGTAAAGGTATAAATTCATGTTCAGGTATTTCAATCTCTCCAGTCTCAATGTTTTTTCTCACGGTAATCTTTGCCATGGCTCCCATAAGGCTGGGAAGATCTGTCTGCGTGGAAGTGAAATTCCCCAGAGAATAATACACCAGCATTTTATGTCCGTCCTCTCCCGTAAGAGTTTCCATAGTCCGGACCACATGGGGATGAGATCCGATCACAATGTCCACACCCTCTTCCAGGAAAATATCAGTCCATTCCTGGGTCTCCTGGTCTACATCCTGCTCATATTCGTTTCCCACATGCATGACTACAATTACCACGTCTGCCAGCTCTTTTGCCTGACGGATGTCTTCTCTCGCCTGCTCCTCATCAAAAACGTCCACCATATATTCCTGATCTGAGGGGAGTTCCAGGCCATTCAGGCTATATGTATAATCCAGCATGGCAAGCTTCAGGTCTTTACAAGAAATAATCGGGATTTCTTCTGCTGCCTCCTCACTGTCATAAAGCCCCAGCACAGGAATATCCGGATGGTTTTCCTCCCACCAGTTCAGAGTATATTCTATAGAATCCGTGCCTTTATCCAAAGCATGGTTGGTAGCACTGGCGATCACATCAAACCCTGTATTTACCAGGGCATCTCCAAACTCCGGCGGGGTGCCGAAGGAAGGATAGCCGGAAACATCCTCACGATCCTCCACAAAAATCGTTTCCTGGGTTACCAGAGCCAGGTCTGCCGCCTCTACATCTTCTTTTACATACTGATAAACAGAATCATAATTCCATGGGCCGTCTTCACTCATTCCCACCTCACGTATGGTCTGGTGGGCAATATTATCCCCTACTGCTAGCAGTTCTATCGTATTTTCGTCCTGTTCTTTTTCAAGGGCCAGTCTTTCCTGTTCTGCTTTTTCTTTTGCAGCCTCCGCCTTTGCCCTCTTTGAAATGTTTATTCCCACAGTAATGCTGATGATCAGGACCACCACCAGAGCCGCCAGAACGCCTGCACCCATCACCATCTGTTTTCTCAGCTCTTGTTCCCTCTCCAGCCTCCGCTGCTCCCGTCTCTTCTCTTTTTCCCGGTCTCTCTTTAAGAGCTCTTCTCTTTCGTCCATTTCCATTCTCCTCATAAAAAGAACCAGAGCTTCACACGCTCTGGTTCTGCTGTCTTTTTCTGTTCTGTCAGCCTGTGGCTCTGGCAGCTGATCTGCCCTTCCAGGCTCTGCTGCCGGAGTCAGATATTCCCCTGGGCCTTATATCTGCCCCTGGAATTAAAAATCAAATTTCTCTTCGAAATAAGCTTTCAGATCTTCAATCTTTACTCTTTCCTGTTCCATAGTATCACGGTCTCTTACTGTAACTGCCCCGTCATTTTCAGAGTCAAAGTCATAGGTGATGCAGAAAGGAGTACCGATTTCGTCCTGGCGGCGATAACGTTTTCCAATGTTTCCTCTGTCATCATACTCGCAGTTATATTTCTTGGAAAGCTGCTGATAAACTTTCTGAGCACCTTCAGCCAGCTTTTTAGAAAGAGGAAGCACACCGATTTTCACTGGCGCCAGAGCCGGGTGGAAATGAAGAACTGTCCGGACGTCATTTTTCTCAGCATCCAGAACCTCTTCATCATAAGCGCTGCAAAGGAAAGCCAGAACCATACGGTCAGCTCCCAGTGAAGGCTCGATTACATAAGGAACATATTTTTCTTTTGTCTCATCATCAAAGTAAGTCAGGTCCTGTCCGGATACTTCCTGGTGACGGGACAGGTCATAGTCAGTCCTGTCAGCGATTCCCCACAGCTCGCCCCAGCCAAAGGGGAAGAGGAATTCTACGTCAGTGGTGGCCTTGCTGTAAAAACTCAGCTCCTCTTTATCATGGTCACGATAGCGGACTTCTTCTTTCTTCAATCCCAGGCTGTATAACCAGTCCAGACAGAACTGTTTCCAGTAGGCAAACCACTCCAGGTCTGTGTCCGGTTTACAGAAGAACTCCAGTTCCATCTGTTCGAATTCACGGGTACGGAAAGTAAAGTTTCCGGGAGTGATCTCATTTCTGAAAGATTTTCCGATCTGGGCAATACCAAATGGAAGTTTCTTTCTGGAAGTTCTCTGCACATTTTTAAAGTTTACGAAAATTCCCTGAGCAGTCTCAGGTCTTAAATATACAGTATTTTTCGCATCTTCTGTAACGCCCTGGAAAGTTTTGAACATCAGGTTAAACTGGCGGATATCTGTAAAGTTATGCTTTCCGCAGCTTGGGCAGGGGATATTGTGCTCTTCAATAAAGTTCTTCATTTCTTCCTGGCTCCAGGCGTCTACACTGCCTTCCAGCTTGATGTGGTTTTCTGCACAGTAATCTTCAATGATCTTGTCTGCACGGAATCTTTCATGACATTCTCTACAGTCCATAAGAGGATCAGAAAATCCTCCCAGATGACCAGATGCTACCCAGGTCTGAGGATTCATGAGGATGGCACAGTCAACCCCTACATTATAAGGGCTTTCCATAACAAACTTCTGCCACCAGGCCTTCTTTACATTATTCTTTAATTCCACACCCAGGTTTCCATAATCCCATGTATTTGCCAGGCCGCCGTAAATTTCAGAACCTGGATACACAAAACCTCTGGATTTTGCCAGGGCTACGATTTTTTCCATTGTCTTTTCCATTGTATGATCTCCTCTGTTACAATATTTCCTCAGAAACTCCGTGGGATTCCTGGGATTGTCTCACCGATAAGCCATATTATAACTGCTGCAAACATTCTTTTCAACTACTAAAAGGCTGTTTTTCCCTGTTAATCCATGATTTTCAGGATTTCCAGGCTCTTAAATTCCCGGTCTATGTACCTTTTCATATAAGCCCGCATCACCCTTCCCACTTCCTCCCGGACTTCTCTGGTCACAGTAAAGGAGTAAAGCTTCTCCAGCTTTGCGGCAATAATAAACTGAAGGGTATACAGAGCAGCGGGACTTACATGGATCAGGCCTTTCTGCACATTTCCACAGGAAGAGCAGTAGACGCAGGATTCTTCCACAGAAAACCATTCTATGTTTTCAGTTGTGCCGCAGCCTGCACAGGTAAATACCGAAGGATATTCTCCATTAATAGTCATGAGCTTCAGCTCAAAAATATACCGGATCAGCACATTGTCCACCTGTCCTTTGATCAGTGCCTTTAAGGTCACATACAGCAGGTTCAGCATTTCCTTTCCATCTGCATTTTCCCTTGCATAATAGTCTGCCAGCTCCAGAAAGTAAAATCCATAATACACTCCCGGCTGGATTCCTGCCAGTTCAGAAAAATAATGGATAACTGAGGCAGAGCGCATCTGATAGGCAGTCCTTCCCTCATATAAAAAGAAAGAGCCAAAAACAAAAGGATTGGCCGCTGCCAGAAGAGAACTGTTCTGCCGTCTGGCGCCTTTTGCAAAAGCTGTGATCTTCCCTCTCTCTCTGGTAAGGAGCACAAGCCTTTTGTCATAATCTCCCACCGGCGTGGCAGACAACACCATGCCAGTGACTGTTATCAAATCGCTCATCAGATTTCCTTCTTGTCATATCCGAAGTTTTTTATAAGAAAATCACTGTCTCTCCAGTCTTTCTTCACTTTTACCCAAAGCTTCAGATTTACCTTTGTTTCCAACATATTTTCAATTTCTGTTCTGGCCTGACTGCCGATCTTCTTCAGCATAGCGCCCTGTTTGCCTATGATAATTCCTTTGTGGGAATCTCTTTCACAGATAATGGTGGCGTCAATATCTACCATATCCCCCTGGGGACGTTCTTTCATTCTCTCGATAGTTACTGCAATACCGTGGGGGATTTCCTCTTCCAGGCAGCGAAGAGCTTTCTCCCGTATCATTTCTGCCACGATCTGTCTCTGGGGCTGGTCGGTTACCGTATCCTCGTCATAAAACTGAGGGCCGTAAGGAAGATATTTAAATATACACTCTAAAAGGGTATCCAGATTTACGGAACGCAGGGCAGACACCGGCACGATCTCCGCAAAGTCATAAAGCTTTCTGTAGGCCTCTATAAACCCTGCCACCTGTTTTTTCTCCACTTTGTCCACTTTATTCATGACCAGGATCACCGGCAGCTTTGTTTTCTGAAGCTGCTGGGCAATATGCTTCTCTCCTGCTCCGATATAATCAGAGGCTTCCACCAGCCAGAGGATCACATCCGCATCCTGGAAGGTCCTCTGGGCCACATTTACCATATATTCTCCCAGCTTATTCTTTGCCTTGTGTATTCCAGGGGTATCCAGAAACACAATCTGTCCTCTTTCACTGGTATATACCGTCTGGATCCTGTTTCTGGTGGTCTGAGGCTTTCGAGATGTTATGGCAATCTTCTGCCCGATCAGATGGTTCATCAGCGTGGATTTTCCTACATTAGGCCTGCCGATAATAGCCGCAAATCCTGATTTAAAATCTTCCTTCATATATTCTCCTCTTTTCTCTACAGCAGATGTTTGATTTCCTTAAATACTTCTTTATCCTGCTGGAGTTTCTCTTCACTTCCGATCACGCAGATCCTGTTCTGGCCTACAATAGTGTCTACGATTCCCGCCAGATTCCGGATATCCTCAGGCTGAGCGTCTAAGATTTCCTGTCGTTCTTTTTCCATATCCTCTCTGGTGATCCCTGAAAACCAGGCATTCAAAGACATAGAACCTTTGGCTGAAGGAGTCAGGGGCGCGTCTATCTCACTGATGGTTCCGATAATATATTTTGTCATCTCCCGTTCGTCTGCGTCAAAGGAACGGATAAAGTCTCCTGTCTTTTGGAACACCTCCAGGGTATTCTTCAGGTGAGGATCCCGGTAAGATACCAGAAATCCGTCTCCGGTCCTCCGGAATCCGCTCATACAGCCGTAAGCTCCTCCTTTTACCCGGATATTGGTCCACAGATACTCATAGCTGAGCATTACTTTTAAAATCCGGAGAGCTCCCGTATACTCATATCCTCCTTCGGCAAAGTTTCCTGCCACGGCCACATACTGAACCTGTCCTGAGGTCTGGAAGCCTTCGTTTTTATTTTCAAACACTGGAGTTAGCCGGGCATCTTCCAGTTCTCCTTTCCAGAGAACTTCCTTCAGCCCTTCCACTTCTTTTTCCAGATAGCCGTATCCTTCCTGGTCCGCTGTATAGCTGACAACAAGATTTTCTCTGCGGAATACCAGCTCCATAAGTTCTTTCAGATTGTCTATGATCTCTGCTTTCCGCTCCTGGAAGTTTTTCTCCAGTTTATCAATAAGATTATAAAAATCAATTCCTGCAATCTTTTCCTGGAAATAAGAATTTTCAGAGAAATAAGACAGAGCTCGGTTAACTGCCGTAGAATGGCCTGCAGAAACCATACTCATCTGCATTCTGGATTTCATCTTGGCGATGATCTCATACAGCCGCTTTTCATCATCCAGTTTTGAAGTGCAGAGAATTTCCCTTGTCATCCGGAAGACAAAAGGCAGGTCTTTATACAGGGCCTTAGCCTTTATCCCCATCATGTGGGTAGTGATCCGGTTGTCTTTGGCATTGCCAAACACCTGAATGCCAAAGAAAATCCCGCCAGTCTTAGCATTAATCTCATTAAACAGCTCTCCGTAGGTATAGTTCTCTGTACCTACATAGCCCAGCACAGACTTCAGGATTCCCAGATAAGGAACCAGTCTGGAAGGTACTTTCTTAGTATCGAACAGCAGGTTCAGATAGCCGATGCCATTTGTATACAGATCATGATGAAGGATCAGTGTTTCTCCGGAATGCTTTTCTGTATTATAAATCTTGCCGCTGGTTCTTCCAATATCTTCCCGCTTCAGAAGAGGAATGGTCTTAAGGGCCTCTTCTGTTTCCGGAGCATCCTGGTACTCTTTTAAATGAGCCGTATCTTTTACCAGTTTTTCCAGTTCCTCCTGGGAAAGAGATGCCTTGTAGTCTGCCAGCTTTTTCTCCAGCTCTCCCTCTCTCTGGGCAGCCAGTCCTCTCTTTGGATTTACCACTACCACAGAAGCATGGGTATTGTCCAGAAGAAATTCCTGAATTAATTTTTCAAAATATCCAGTCTCAGCCTTTTCCTTTAATTTTTCATAAATACCCAGACGTTTTAAATGGTCAAAGGGCTTACTGTCATCATAAAGCCAGCTGTCAAATACATCAATTCCATACATCAGTCCTTTAGGGAAGGAAGAATAGTCTGCTTCCCGGAACCGAAACTCCATATAATTGATACCGGCAGCCACGGCCTTCTGATCGATTCCTTCTTTCACAATCTTTTCCAGCGTCTCACGGATCAGGGAAATAAATTTCTCCTTATCCTCTGGTCTGGCATTTTTGGCCACAACGGAAAAGAACGGCTGATAAATCCCATCCTCATAAGAGCCCAGGATATCTTTACCGATGCCTTCATCCAGAAGCACCTGCTTCAGGGGGGCTCCCGGAGCGCTTAAAAGCACATAGTCCAGCACCTCAAAGGCAGTGCATCTCTCTACGTCCAGGCTGTCTCCGACCACCAGATTATAAGACAGATAGGAGTTTTCTTCCACAGGCTCACTTTCTGATATAGGGTACTCCATCTCGATTTCTTTTACCTTGTCAAAGGACTTCTGTCTGGGTATGGCGGAGTCTACCGGTATAGCATCATATTTTGAAAGATATTCCTTGTCCATCCAGTTCAGCCTTTCTTCCATATCCATATCTCCATAGAGATAGATATAGCTGTTGGCCGGATGGTAATACCGGCTGTGGAAGGAAAGGAACTGGGAATATTTCAAATCCGGAATATACTGAGGATCTCCCCCTGATTCTACGCCGTAGGGGGTATCCGGGAACAGAGAATTGAAAATTTCCCTGTCCAGCACATCTTCCGGAGAAGAAAAAGCCCCTTTCATTTCATTGTATACTACGCCGTTTATAGTAACAGGACTGTCCATGTCCTTCATTTCATAGTGCCAGCCTTCCTGGCGGAAAATCTCTTCCCTCTTGTAAATATTCGGGAAAAATACCGCATCCAGATATACATGCATTAAATTTTTAAAATCCTGGTCATTACAGCTTGCAACAGGATACATAGTCTTATCCGGATAAGTCATTGCGTTTAAAAAGGTATTCAGAGAGCCTTTCACCAGCTCTACAAAAGGATCCTTCAAAGGGAAATGTTCTGAGCCGCATAATACGCTGTGTTCCAGAATATGAGCCACTCCTGTGCTGTCCGCCGGAGGAGTCCGGAAGGCAATATTAAAGACTTTGTTGTTATCATCATTTTCCAGCACCATGACTCTGGCCCCGCTTTTTTTATGCTTCAGCAGATATCCCTGAGAATGAATATCGGGGATTTCCTGCTGCATTATCAGCTGGTATCCAGGTACTGCTTCCAATTTCATAATCATTCCTCCTGATGTATTTTATATCCGGCCCCTCTCTCAGGGCCTCTTTTTATACAATAATAGCCCGGACAGACAAATCTGTCCAGGCTATTAATATAGCACATTTTCCCTTAAGATGATAGGGGCATTTCAAATGTTTAGAGTTTTGAATACCCGTATCCATTAACGATGGCGTCGATTTTTTCTTTCTTTTTGCACATAGGGCACTGCTCAGCAGGATAAGACTCATAGTTTGGTATGTCCTGCTTATAAAATACAGAATTGATGTCCAGACCTGCTACTTTGGTCACTGCGCTGAATATTGCAGAAACCCCCTGAATAACGCCGCCATAGTATAATACGCTTTCCATACACTGACGGAGAGTGGCACCCGTGGTGATAGAACCCATAAGAATTACCACATTCCGGTTCCGTACCATGTGCTGGATATTGTCACGGAAGATCATCTGGCCATTGGAATTAAACTCCGGAGTTACAATATAGATAGTCTTATGGGCATTCATGGATAATACCCCTGCTTTTGCCAGTTCCTCTGCCAGAAAGGCTCCGATCACTTCCAGACCGTCCATGCAGATAATAGAATCTACCGGCGTTGTGGTTTCATATCTGCTGGAAAGAAGTTTTGCAATCCTGGCAGCCTCTGCACATCTCGTCTTCATAGTTGTCATATCCAGATAGTGACTGATATGAGACTGGGAAGTAACAAAGTGCCCCGGAATAATCTTTAACTGAATCCTTTCATCTCCTTTTGCATAGACTTTAAACATCCTTGCTTCTAATTCCATAACCATGCCTCCTCTCGAGATTTTCTGTTAATCTCTTTATTCCTGCGAGCAACGAGCCAAGGGGGCATGCTTGCATGTCCATTTGGCGACTGCCGCAAGGGTCTTTAGACTCACGAACAATTTTCTGATAATTATTATAGCACTCTTTTCCCATAAAAGAAAGAAAAACCTTGTACTTCTCCCTGCTGAAAAAGAGGTTTTTCTTGACAACTTCCGCCATATATGATAATTTTATTAGCAAATCAGAAAGGATGTGAATATTTACATGGACGGAGATCCTGACACTTGTAGTTGCAAATATCGAAATTCTGCCAATCCATGTTTATTATTATGAATACATAACGGGGCAGTTACACAGGGAGTAAACAGAAGGTTTTTCTGTTCTTTTTTGTGTGACCGTCCCTTTTTGCGTTTCTTAATAATATAACATTGGAGGAAAATAATAAATTATGATTGGCTCGATTATTCTATTAATTGTATTGATTTTTTTAAATGCTATTTTTGCCAGTGCGGAAATTGCTGTAATTTCCATGAACGATGCAAAACTGAAAAAGCTCACAGAAGAGGGAAACAAAAAGGCTATTAAACTGACAAAGCTGACCGAACAGCCTGCAAGATTTCTGGCTACCATACAGGTTGTAATTACCTTAGCCGGATTTCTGAACAGTGCTTTTGCTGCAGACTATTTTGCAGATCCTCTTGTAGATCTGTTTGCAGGTCTGGGCGTACCCATTCCCAGAAGTGTTTTAAGTTCGGTTTCGGTTATTATTATCACCGTGATCCTTTCCTATTTTAATCTGGTCTTCGGTGAGCTGGTTCCCAAACGTATTGCCATGAAAAAGACAGAATCCCTTTCCCTGGCACTGGCTGGTCCTTTATACACGATTTCCAAGATCTTCACTCCCCTGGTATTTCTTCTTACAGTATCTACCAACGGTGTGCTGAGGCTTCTCGGCATCGATCCAAATGAAAGTGAAGAACAGGTTACAGAAGAAGAAATCCGTATGATGCTTTCGGAAGGAAGCCAGCAGGGCACCATTGATCAGAGTGAAACGGAAATGATCCAGAATGTATTTGATTTTAACGATATATCTGTGGAGCAGATCTGTACTCATCGTATTGATGTAACTTCTCTGGATATCAACGATAGTCTGGAAACCTGGCAGGGAATTATTTTTGAAAGCCGGCACACATTCTATCCTGTATACAAGGAAAACACAGATAATATCGTAGGAATCCTGAATACGAAGGATTACTTCCGCATGGAAAACAAGTCGAAAGAGGAAATTGTAAAGAATGCTATTGATAAACCCTGGTTTGTACCAGAAAACATGAAAGCAAATGTTCTCTTCCAGAATATGAAAACTTCCAGAAAATACATTGCCGTATTGATTGATGAATACGGCGGTATGTCCGGTCTGATCACACTTCATGACCTGATCGAGGCTCTGGTAGGCGATCTGTATGAATTAGAGGACGCCGTACAGTCTCCGGATATCCTGCAGATCGGAGAAAACACCTGGGAGATCCAGGGTTCCGCAGATCTGGAAGACGTAGCCGAGGCTCTGGACATTGAGCTTCCTACGGAAGATTTCGATACTTATAATGGTTATGTCTGCGATGTAATCGGACGTGTTCCTGCAAACGGAGAGACCTTCTCCTGTGAAACGGAAGATCTCAGCATTCAGGTACATAGTGTGGTAAACCACCGTATCGGAGACAGCACTGTGATCAAAAAGATAAAACCAGAGGAAGAAGACGAATAAAGTCCATTATACTGCTGTGTCTTTCTTTTCGCGTATAGGAAACAGAGTTCTCTATGCACAAAGAAGGCGTCTGTCCCGGAAAACCGGTACAGACGCCTTCTCTTCTGTTTGGACACATTTATAATTCTATTATTCTATGATAAAGCTTACTCTTCTGTTTTGCTGTACAGAGTAACCAGCTTCTGGAGATATGCATATCTCTCTTTTGCTTCTTCCTCGTTCTTAGCAAACAGTCTTGCTGCCTTTTCAGGATTGGAGCGTTTCAGAGAATTGTAACGAACCTCTCCGTCAAGGAATGCCTGGTAATCATCAGCTGTTGGAGCTTTGGAATCCAGTGTGAACTTATTCTCAGCAGCAGGATTGAAGCGGAAGTTGTGCCAGTATCCGCACTTAACTGCCAGTTCTTCCTCAGTCTGAGCTTTGCTCATACCTTTCTTGATACCATGGTTGATACATGGAGCATAAGCGATGATCAGAGATGGTCCCGGATATGCTTCTGCTTCTGCAATTGCTTTAACAGTCTGGTTGAAGTCAGCACCCATAGCAATCTGTGCTACGTATACATAACCATAGCTCATAGCGATGGAAGCCATATCTTTCTTCTTAACCTCTTTACCGCCTGCAGCGAACTGTGCAACAGCACCTGTAGGTGTAGATTTAGAAGACTGTCCGCCTGTGTTGGAGTAAACTTCTGTATCGAATACCATTACGTTGATATCCTGTCCGGAAGCCAGTACATGGTCAACACCGCCGAAGCCGATGTCGTATGCCCAGCCGTCACCGCCGAATACCCACTGAGATTTCTTAGCCAGGAAGTCTTTGTTCTTAACAATGTCTTTGCATACGTCACAGTCAACACCTTCCAGTGCAGCTACTAATTTATCTGTAGCAGCTCCGTTAGTGATTCCGCTGTTGAATGTATCCAGCCACTCTTTGCATGCAGCTTTTACTCCTTCAGAAGCATTTTCATTAGCCATTACAGACTCAACTTTTTCCTTTAATCCGCCACGGATTGCTTTCTGAGCCAGCAGCATACCATAACCAAACTCAGCATTATCTTCGAACAGAGAGTTGGACCATGCAGGACCCTGTCCTTTTGCATTTACTGTGTATGGTGTGGATGGTGAAGAGTTACCCCAGATAGAGGAGCATCCTGTAGCATTTGCGATGTACATTCTGTCACCGAACAACTGTGTGATCAGTTTTGCGTAAGGTGTCTCACCACATCCTGCACAAGCTCCTGAGAACTCAAGGAGAGGCTGTTTGAACTGAGAACCTTTTACTGTATTCTCTTTGAATTTAGCGATAACGTCTTCTTTTTCAGGTAATGTTACGCCGTAGTCAAAGTATTTCTGTACCCCTGCATTTGCTTCCATGTTTTCCATAGTAAGGGCTTTTGCACCTTTCTTACCTGGGCAGACATTTGCACAGGAACCGCATCCTGTACAGTCGTAAGCAGATACAGTCATAGTGAATTTGTATTCTTTCATACCTGTCAGAGGCAGTGTCTGCATTCCTTCTGGAGCTGCAGCAGCTTCTTCTTCTGTCAGGGCTACTGGACGGATAACTGCATGTGGGCAGACATATGCACAGCGGTTACACTGGATACAGTTGTCTGGATTCCATACAGGGATATCCACAGCGATACCACGTTTTTCATATGCAGAAGATCCGGATGGAGTTGTACCGTCTACATAATCTTTGAAAGCAGATACTGGCAGAGAGTTTCCTTCCTGAGCATTTACTTTTGCCTGAATTGTATTAACGAATTCAACAACGTCCTCACGTCCGCTTTCAGCATGTGCCATTACAAGGCCTTCATCTGCACAGCTCTTCCAGCTTTCCGGAACCTGTACTTCAACAACCTGTTTTGCACCTGCATCGATGGCGTCATAGTTCATCTGAACGATAGCGTCACCTTTTCTTCCGTATGTTGCTTTTGCAGCAGCTTTCATTAATTCAATAGCATGCTCTTCCGGAATGATGTTAGCCAGTTTGAAGAATGCAGACTGAAGAACTGTATTGATACGTCCGCCAAGTCCGATCTCTTTACCGATCTTGATACCGTCGATCACATAGAACTTGATGTTGTGGTTAGCGATGAAGGATTTCACCTGTCCTGGCAGATGTTTTTCAAGGCCTTCCATATCCCATGGGCAGTTCAGCAGGAATGTACCGCCGTCAACCAGTTCCTGTACCATGTTGTATTTGTTGATATAGGAAGGATTGTGGCATGCTACAAAGTTTGCCTGTTTGATCAGGTATGTGGATTTGATCGGGCTCTTACCGAAACGCAGGTGAGACATTGTAACACCGCCGGATTTCTTAGAGTCGTAATCAAAATATGCCTGAGCGTACATATCTGTGTTGTCACCGATGATCTTGATGGAGTTCTTGTTTGCTCCAACAGTACCGTCAGCTCCTAATCCCCAGAACTTGCAGTTGATGGTTCCTTCCGGTGTAGTAACCAGAGGAGCGCCAACTTCCAGAGATAAGTTTGTAACGTCATCTACGATACCGATTGTAAATTTCTGTTTTGTTGTGTTTTCGTATACAGCAACGATCTGAGCAGGTGTTGTATCTTTGGAACCTAATCCGTAACGGCCTGTGAATACAGGTACATCATTGAATTTTGTTCCCTTCAGGGCTGCTACAACGTCTAAGTACAGAGGCTCGCCAAGAGAACCTGGCTCTTTTGTTCTGTCTAATACGGAAATCTGTTTTACAGAATCAGGAATCGCATTTACCAGTGCTTCAGCGCTGAATGGTCTGTACAGGCGAACAGTAACAAGACCAACCTTTTTGCCCTGAGCCATTAAGTAATCGATGGTTTCCTCGATTGTCTCACATGCAGAACCCATAGCGATGATCACATGCTCTGCGTCTTCTGCTCCGTAGTAGTTGAACAGTTTGTAGTTTGTTCCGATCTTAGCATTTACTTTGTCCATGTATTCCTGTACGATTGCCGGCAGAGCATCGTAGTATGGATTACATGCTTCTCTTGCCTGGAAGAAGATATCAGGGTTCTGAGCAGAACCTCTCTGGCATGGATGATTTGGATTTAATGCATGTTTACGGAATGCATCAACAGCATCCATATCTACTAAATCCTTTAAGTCTTCATAATCCCATGTCTCGATCTTCTGGATCTCGTGAGATGTACGGAATCCGTCGAAGAAGTTAATGAATGGAACTTTTCCTTTGATAGCTGCACAGTGTGCAACTGGTGTCAGGTCCATAACTTCCTGTACGGAAGATTCACACAGCATAGCGCAGCCTGTCTGACGACATGCATAAACATCGGAGTGATCACCGAAGATAGATAATGCATGGCTTGCCAGAGCACGAGCGGATACGTTAAATACGCCCGGAAGCTGCTCACCGGCGATTTTGTAAAGATTTGGGATCATCAGCAGAAGGCCCTGAGATGCAGTATATGTTGTAGTCAGGGCACCAGCTGCCAGAGAACCGTGAACTGCACCGGCTGCACCGGCTTCAGACTGCATTTCAGTAACCTGAACTTCCTGTCCGAAAATGTTCTTTCTTCCCTGTGTTGCCCATTCGTCTGTGGCTTCAGCCATTACAGATGACGGGGTAATTGGATAGATAGCTGCAACATCTGAATATGCGTAGGAAGCATGAGCTGCTGCATGATTACCATCCATGGTTTTCATCTTTCTAGCCATTTGATTTTTTCCTCCTTGAAAATTGTTTTGAACAATATTCCACTTCTAACCTGAAGTCTATGAGAATTATAGCACGATTTAACAGGCATGTCTATTTATAAAATCAGAGAAAATCCAATGTTTTTACAAAAAAACAAATACCGGCACCTGGGCTATGGACATTTTGCCGAGGTGCCGGTACCGGTATTTCTATAATAAAGAAGGTACCCTAAAAGCCATAAATGATTTTTAGGGTACCCTTTTTCTCTGCAATATCCATGACATCTGAATATTTCAAAAAGACGTTATCTGTTGTCATCCTGTATCTATTCCATTATTTCTGCTATGGTATGAGCCCGCAGTTCATTCACCAATGTGTTTTGTATCCTGCACAATTCGCTGTGTACTTTGCAGCCGCAGTCTGACTGATTATGAATGCAGGCCTTATCCGGGTTCATGCACTCGATCATATAAAAATCCGGCTCCACAGCCAGATATACGTCCAGAAGCGTAAGTTCTTCCAGAGACTTTTTCAGGGCATATCCTCCATTGCTGCCCCTGAAACTTTTCACAATATCTTTTTTCTCCAGTTTTTTCAATATTTTATAGACAAATGCCGGTGTCAGATCTTCCTTTTCACAGATCTGGTTCACACAGAGCTTTTCTCCACCTGCCAGAGCCCGGACGATCCGCACTGCATAGTCGCACTCTCTTGTAATTAACATGAATACTTTCCTTCCCTGTGGTTTTCATTCAAGACTTCCCGAACTGGCATCCGGGACTTTTGTAAAATATTATACCAATCTGTACCGTAATTATCAAGATATTTTTGTTCTAAGTTTCTGCAATAAAGGCTTGCAAAATCCCGTTTTTACGGTAAAATAGAAGAGATTACGCACTAACAATTCTTTAACAAGAGAAAAGTGAGGGAAATTAAAGAAATGATTGCAGCAAATAATGTTACATTACGTATTGGTAAGAAAGCACTGTTTGAGGATGTCAATATTAAATTTACAGAAGGAAACTGCTACGGCCTGATTGGAGCTAACGGAGCAGGAAAGTCTACTTTCCTGAAAATCCTCTCCGGGCAGCTAGAGACCACCAAAGGAGATATCTCCATCACTCCTGGTCAGCGTCTCTCATTCCTGCAGCAGGACCATTTTAAATATGACGCTTATCCGGTACTGGATACCGTGATCATGGGAAATCAGCGCCTCTATGATATCATGAAAGAAAAAGAGGCCATCTACGCCAAAGAAGACTTTACCGATGAAGATGGTATCCGTGCCAGCGAACTGGAAGGTGAATTTGCTGAGATGAACGGCTGGGAGGCAGAATCTGATGCAGCTATGCTTCTAAACGGGCTGGGCATCGAAACAGATCTTCACTATTCCCAGATGGCAGATTTAAACGGAAGCCAGAAGGTCAAAGTACTCCTTGCCCAGGCCCTTTTCGGAAATCCGGATATCCTGCTTTTGGACGAGCCTACCAACCACCTGGATCTGGACGCCATTGAATGGCTGGAAGAATTCCTCATCAATTTTGATAACACCGTGATCGTGGTATCCCATGACCGTTATTTCCTGAATAAGGTATGTACCCATATCGCAGATATTGACTATGGAAAAATCCAGCTTTATGCCGGAAACTATGATTTCTGGTATGAGTCCAGCCAGCTTCTGATCAAACAGATGAAGGAAGCCAACCGCAAAAAAGAGGAAAAGATCAAAGAACTCCAGGAATTTATCTCCCGGTTCTCTGCTAATGCTTCCAAGTCCAAGCAGGCTACTTCCAGAAAACGCGCTCTGGAAAAGATCCAGTTAGACGAGATCCGTCCTTCCAGCAGAAAATATCCTTACATCGATTTCCGCCCTAATCGTGAAATCGGAAATGAGGTACTGATGGTAGAGGGACTTTCCAAAACCATTGACGGCGTTAAGATTCTGGACAATATCTCCTTTACTCTCGGAAGAGAAGACAAAGTAGCTTTTGTAGGCGGCAATGAAAGAGCCAAAACTGTACTCTTCCAGATCCTCATGGGAGAAATGGAACCAGACGAAGGAACTTACAAATGGGGCGTTACCACATCCCAGTCTTACTTCCCCAAGGATAGCACCAAGGAATTTGACAATGATCTGACTATTGCAGACTGGCTTACAGGCTATTCTGAGATTAAAGACGCCACCTATGTCCGTGGATTCCTGGGACGTATGCTTTTCCCTGGAGAAGACGGTGTGAAAAAAGTACGGGTACTTTCAGGAGGAGAAAAGGTAAGATGTCTTCTCTCTAAGATGATGATCTCCGGTGCTAATGTGCTGATTTTTGATGAACCTACCAACCACCTGGATATGGAGTCTATCACAGCGCTGAACAACGGTATGATCAAATTCCCCGGCGTGATCCTTTTCGCTTCTCATGACCACCAGATTGTCCAGACTACTGCCAACCGTATCATGGAGATCCTGCCAACCGGCACTATGATCGACAAGATCACCACTTATGATGAATACCTGGCCAATGATGAAATGGCAAGGAAACGTACTGTATACACCATGACCCAGGAAGATAACTAAATTATTTATTGACCTGTCCTAAAAGAACCGCTGCATTGAGGAAATTCCACAAACACAGCGGTTCTCTTTTTTCTAGAAAATTCTAACAGGCTTTCAGGGAACGTTTTCCTTTTTCTGGGGACTTCGCTGCTGAAGCTGTATCTTCATATCCCGGTATTCTTTTGGAGAAATCCCATATTCCTTTTTAAATGCCCGGTAAAAACTGGAATAATCTTTAAAGCCAAACATAAGATAAGCCTTGGTTATACTGATGTTACTGAGTATGGCGTCCTGACAGGCAGCCAGTCTCTTTTTCATAATATACTGATGTATGGATATTCCTGTATTTTCCTTGAAAATATGGGCAATATGATACTTGCTGGCATAAAATTTTCCAGCCAGATACTCCAGGGATAAATCCTGGTCCAACTGGGTATCTATATACTGGATGATATTTTCATACAAGTTCTGATCCTCCTTCAGTCGTCTTGGATGCGTTCTCTCATAGGCCATTCGGCTGAGGTGGAGAAAAAGATCGCAGATACCGATAAAAATTTTTTCTTCTTTTCCAAACCGGTCCCAGTGTATCTCCTCAATCAGATGAAAGATTCTGGACTGGATACTGCTGAAGTCCACTGCATCATTATGAAAAACATATTGCGGTTTCTCCCTGGCAAGACGGATAATATAGAAATATTCTTCGGACATCTGACGGATTCTCTCATAATAGTCCATGCTGATCCAAAAGACAAAACGGCTATAGGGCTTCTCTGAGTCATGAATAACTGCTTTATGATAAATACCCGGAGGGATTACCACTACATCCCCTGCCTTTAGACTGTAAAGCTGTTCTTCAATAAGGTAGGAAACAGTTCCCTCCAGAAAAAAATAAAATTCATAGTAATCATGGGCATGACTGTCTACGTTTGCCATGTGGCTGTCACTGTAATAGTATAGTTCATAATCCCTTGAAAGCATATACTGTCGAGTCAAAAACTGGGTTTTCAGGTTTTTTTTCATAATTTTCTTTTTCTCCCTATGAATTTATATAGATTTCTGTATCTATTTTAGTACAAAACCGCAAGTTTTGCAATGTATACAACAAACTTATCAATTGGCTTTTTTTTCCCTCGTCCATTATAATAAAATCATAAATCGAAAGTGAGGTATTTATTATGGAAATGACAATGCGCTGGTACGGCAAAGACCACGACACTGTAACTCTGGAACAGATTCGTCAGAGCTGCTATGTAAAGGGAATCATCACCACTCTGTATGACAAAATGCCCGGTGAAGTATGGACTCTGGACGAGATCATGGCAATGAAGAAAGAAGTAGAAGACGCCGGTCTTCATCTTGCAGGTATCGAAAGCGTAAACGTAAGCGACGCTATTAAAACAGGAGCTCCGGAACGTGATAAAGATATCGAAGCTTACATTGAAACCCTGGAAAACCTGGGAAAAGCTGATGTTCATATGGTATGCTACAACTTCATGCCTGTTTTCGACTGGACAAGAACAGAGCTGGAGCGTAAGAGAGACGATGGTTCTACAGTTCTCGCTTACAGCCAGGATACCATTGACAGCATGGATCCGGAAAAGATGTTCGACAGCATCAAAAATGACATGAACGGTACTGTAATGCCAGGCTGGGAGCCGGAACGTATGGAGAAAGTAAAAGAACTCTTCGCTCTGTATAAAGACATTGATGAAGAAAAACTTTTTGACAATCTGGTATACTTCCTGAAAGCCATTATGCCGGTATGTGACAAATACGACATCAACATGGCTATTCATCCAGACGATCCTTCCTGGAGCGTATTCGGACTGCCCCGTATCATTTCTTCTCAGGAAAAACTGAAAAGAATGATGGACGCTGTTCCAAATAAACACAACGGTGTAACCTTCTGCATGGGCTCCTATGGAACCAACTTAAACAACGACCTGATCGCCACTATTAAAATGCTGAAAGGCAGAATCCACTTTGCTCATGTAAGAAACCTTCGTTTCAACGACGGCATGAGAGATTTCGAGGAAAGCGCTCACTTAAGCTCCGACGGAACTTTCGATATGTACGCAGTAGTAAAAGCTCTGTATGAATCAGGATTTGAAGGACCTATCCGTCCTGACCACGGACGTATGATCTGGGGCGAAAAGGCAATGCCAGGATATGGACTTTATGACCGTGCCCTTGGCGCCGCTTATATCTGCGGACTTTGGGAATCTGTAGAGAAACAGGCAAAAGAAGCAAAATAATAAAAAGAAAGGATCGTGTGTAGATTATGAAACTGACTTTAGAAGGTCTGAAAAACACAAAGGACTGGGAAGCAGCCGGTATCGCTCTTCCATCTTATGATGTTGCAAAAGTAGCTGAAAACACAAAGAAAGCTCCTGTATGGGTACACTTCGGAGCAGGAAATATCTTCCGTATCTTCATCGGCGGTCTGGCTGACACACTGATTTCCAATGGTGCAGCTGACAAAGGTATCACCTGTGTGGAAACTTTCGACTTCGACGTAGTAGATAAAATCTACGTGCCTTACGACAATCTGGTATTAGCTGTTACTTTAAAGGCTGACGGTTCCACAGACAAGAAGGTTCTGGGATCTCTTACAGAGGCCATCAAAGCTCAGTCCAATGTTCCGGAATACTGGAACCGCCTGAAAGAAATCTTTGTTGATCCGGGTCTTCAGATGATCTCTTTCACCATCACAGAAAAAGGCTATGCTTTAAAAGGCGCTGACGGAAATTATTTCCCATTTATTCAGGCCGACATCGACAACGGTCCGGAGAAACCGGGCGCTGCTATGGCAGTTGTATGTGCTCTTCTCTTTGAGCGTTACAAAGCCGGAAAATATCCTCTGGCAGTAGTTTCCATGGATAACTGCTCTCACAATGGCGAGAAACTCCAGAACTCTATCACCACCATGGCAAAAGAATGGCTGGCAAAAGGATTCGTAGATCAGGGATTCGTGGACTATATTTCTGATGAGAAACAGGTTTCCTTCCCATGGTCTATGATCGACAAAATCACACCAAGACCTGCAGATTCCGTATGTGCAGATCTGGAGAAAGCCGGAGTGGAAGACATTGCTCCTGTTATCACCTCCAAGAGAACCTATATCGCTCCTTTTGTAAATGCAGAAGGACCTCAGTATCTGGTTATCGAGGACAAGTTCCCCAACGGAAGACCTGCTCTCGAAAAAGCCGGCGTATATATGACGGACAGAGACACGGTTAATAAAGTAGAGAGAATGAAGGTTACCACCTGCCTGAATCCTCTCCACACAGCACTGGCTGTATACGGCTGTGTACTGGGTTACACACTGATTGCTGATGAGATGAAAGATTCTCAGCTGAACAAGCTGGTTCATGAGATCGGTCCCGTAGAAGGCATGCCTGTTGTTACAGATCCTGGTATTCTTTCTCCTGCTGATTTCGTTGATGAAGTTATCAACGTGAGAATCCCGAATCCGTTTATGCCGGATACCCCACAGCGTATCGCAACAGATACTTCACAGAAGGTAGGCATCCGCTACGGCGAAACCATTAAATCCTATGTGGAAAAATACGGCGATGCCAAAAAGCTCACTGCAATTCCTCTGGCTATTGCAGGATGGTGCAGATATCTCCTGGGCGTAAATGACGAAGGCGAGAAATTCGAGCTTTCCGCTGACCCAATGCTTCCTGAACTGTCTAAAGTACTGGAAGGCATTGAGGTAGGCAAACCGGAAACTTACACCGGACAGTTAAAGTCTATTCTTTCCAACGCCAACATCTTTGGAATCGACCTGTATCAGGCAGGTATCGGCGATAAGATCGAGGAAATGTTCAAAGAAGAGATTGCCGGACCTGGCGCCGTAAGAGCTACACTGAAAAAATACATGGATTAATCCAATCTTAAAGGGGCAGCCCCACGAGAAATAAAATTCTCGTGGGGCTGCCCCGCTTTTGACTGCCTTTGGTACGGTTATAAATCAACATTCTAAGTTTATATCCGTACTTCTTACTGAATTTCTACGGTTTAAATCTGACTTCCACCTTTCTGGAGTTCTATTCCTGCTGAACCTTTTCTATTATTGTATCCGGACACACTCGTCCCCATATTTATATCTCTCCGCCCGGCGGAGCACTGCCCGAATCCTGGCCATCATTTCCACTCTTCCCATAGTTCCAGACAGATAGTCATCTGCCCCATGGTCGAAGCACTGGGCTTTTCTGAATCCCTCATTTGTATCTGAAACCATGATAACGGGAATCTGGACATATTCAAAAGAATCTCTTAGCACATCCAGAATCTCCAGCCCTTTTTCCCCGGGCAGATCATAGTCCAGAAGAATCAGTTCCGGACGATGCTGTTTTAAAACTTCCAGCAGTTCCTTTCCTGAGGGGACTGCTTCTGACGCATAACCACAAGATTCCAGTATATGCATCAGAGATTTTCGGAATTCTCCCTTAGGCTCAATACAGTAAACCACGGCTTTCCTCTCCTATCCTTTCATAGTATTTCACAATTATGATTAGATCCTTAGCCGTTCTATCTATTGCCTGTCTCCCAATCTGCTCCATATTCCGGCTCTTATCTCATATCTACCATTCTAATGCTTTACTGTAAAGAAAAAAATCATGATTTTGTAAACTTTCTGAAAACATTCTGCATTTAAGATTATTCCCCCAAAGCCGGGTCTTTTATTCCATTTGCCTCAAAAGCTTTCTGCCGGTCAATGCAGGTACCGCACACTCCGCAGGGAAATTCCTTTCCCTCATAACAGCTCCATGTAAACTCATATGGGACCTTCAATCTCAGACCTTCCGCCACGATTTCAGCTTTATTTTTATCAATAAAGGGCGCCTCTATGTAAAGAGCTTTTCCGCTGCCTTCATAAACCGCCTGATTCATACTGTCGTAAAAAGCCCGGCTGCAGTCCGGATAGGCATTTCCTGCAGCGTCATCCCGATGAGCGCCATAATAGACCACGCTGCAGTCCAGGGAAAGAGCCAGACTGGCGGCACAGGACAAGAAAAGCCCGTTTCGAAAAGGTACATAGGTAGATACCGGCGCTCCGCCTGTCTGTGCCAGCTGCTCTCCGTAAGAAGACTCTGGTATCTCTTCCTGGGAATGGGCAAGAAGGGAGCAGCTGCTGTAGGCAAAAATTGAAGACAGGTCCATTTCCATGCCCTTGATTTCATAATATTCCAGAATTTTTCTGGCTGCCTCCACTTCTTTTTCATGTTTCTGTCCATAAAAAACAGAAAGAGGAATCACATTTTCTTTTCCGTATTTTTCTATAGCCAGGCCCAGGCAGGTAGTGCTGTCAATACCGCCGCTGAATAAAACCATTGCTTTATCTCCCATGTCTGCTCCTCCTATCGGTTATCCACTTTTTCCGGGTACAGGTCATGATGAGTCAGCCGTTCAAAGGCCACTTTCTCCCAGACTGTGCCTGATTTCCCATAATTACAATAGGGGTCAATGGAGATTCCCCCTCTGGGGGTAAATTTCCCCCATACTTCAATATATTTTGGATCCATCAGCCTTATCAGGTCTTTCATAATGATATTTACGCAGTCCTCATGAAAATCTCCATGGTTCCTGAAGCTGAAAAGATACAGCTTCAGAGACTTGCTTTCCACCATTTTCTCTCCAGGCACATAAGATATATAAATAGTGGCAAAGTCCGGCTGTCCTGTCATAGGACACAGGCTGGTAAACTCCGGACAGTTAAATTTCACAAAGTAATCATTTTCCGGATGCTTGTTTGGAAATGTTTCCAGCACCTCCGGGGCATAGTCCGATGGATAAGAGACTTTCTGATTTCCCAGAAGAGAAACTCCTTCCAGTTCTTTCTCTGTTCTTCCGCTCATTTCTCATTTACTCCTTTATAAAGAATCTTATAAACTTTCCAGCCGCAGAAGCCATGCTTCCCGGCTGGATTTTTCAGTGTTCTGTCCTCTGCTTTCCTGTTATACCGGCTGTTCTTCCCGGATATAGCACTTTCTCCAGAGCTTTAACCATGACCACTCCCACGATAGAGGGGATCAGCTGCCCTATGCAGAGATTCACCGCCATAAGAGGATATGGCATGGAAAGAAAATAAGACAGATAGGTAGCCACTCCCAGCCCAGGCACCAGTACAATGGGAACTGTGATCAGTACCTGGTTCCAGTTTTTCCTGCGGATCAATACAATGCAGGCTGCAGCGATCATTCCTACGATGCAGCCGCCCAGCATATCAATAATGCCGAATCCGCCGAATAACATGTTCGATATAAAATTGGCGAGACCAAGGGGTAAAACCAGGAACGGAAACAGATATGCAAGAGCATACAGAGCCGTAGCGATGCGGATCTGATATGCGCCAAAAGAGAAACTTTGGGTAAAATAGAGAATGACAATATACATTGCCATGACCATTGCAGAAAAAGTCATTTTCTGCACCCGGCTCATTTTTGCAGGATTATCCATATTCGTTCACCTCCAAACAGAAAAAGCAGAACCGCCACACAACAGAATCCAGGATATTTTTCTATATCTGGATTTCATATGTGACAGTCCTGCGTCAACAACTTCATAATTCTTTCTTGTTGTCCCTAGTTTTGTTTAATGACAGGATGGTCTCGAACTGTCAATTCCATATCTGGAAGTAACTTATGTCTGTATCTCAGACGAAAAACATTATACCGGATTTTTCTATCTGTTTCAAGCCTTTTGTAAATCCTTACTTCAGAAACAGATAAATCACATCTGCGCACAGCAGAATCGCCAGAATAGCAGACGCCGCCTGAATGACTTTCTCCGGCATTTTTCTGACTCCTTTTTCAAAAAGAGGCTGAAGGATATAGAGAAAAATCATTCCTCCGATCCCAAAGCGTATGCTGGGGTTAAGGGCCACTCTTCCCTGGAAGTTAAAAGCAAATCTGGTGTAATCCCACATCCATTCCCCTCTTGTAGCTTCCATGATGTAGCTGGCCGCCAACTCTACTACTGTAGTAATCACCACAATTCCCAGAAAAACCAGGATTGGGGTAATATTCAGTTTCCATACTCTGATTTTTTTCTTCATGAGCCAGCTCAGAGAAAAAATCAGGATCAGCGCCCCGAAACCATAAATAACACAGTATGGGCCGAAAAGTACACCTCTGTTAGAAAATCCCCATCTGTAAACTACTACCTCCAAAAACACCTCATAGCACCAGCCGATAATAGAATAAAACATAAAGTATAAAAAATATTCCTGTAACTTTTTCACTCTTTTTCTCCTTATTGCAAATCCTCTCTGGTAATTTCTATAGACGGATAGTGAGCCAGTTCCGTCAAATCAGTATCTAAAGGTACACTGTAAACCATATAATAATTCTCAGGACTTTCCTCCAATAACTCCTGAAGTTTCTCTCTTGCAAGCTCCTTCTCTTCTGTGGCAAAGACCACAGATACTACTCCTGTTTTTCCATCTTTTTCCTCTTCTACGCTGCCACATAAGATCAGTTTCAGTCTTCCTTCTCCTTCTAGTCCCATTTTCACATAATCTTGATAATCCATATATGCCCCTCCTGTATCATTTTCTTTCTTATATCTCGTAAATTAACTTCAGCAAGGCAATTTATTCTAAAAGCCTTCCCTCCCGATAAGACCATTCCAAATAGCTGGGATTTTGATAATACAAATCCGTACTGAAATCAGAAATTTCATCACTGATAAAAGAAGTAAAAATTTTTATCAATTCCTGAACTTCTTCTCCCGGTTTTGCACAGTCTTCTATCATAATACTATATAAACGTCCTATATCCAGAAAACTTGGAATCGAATATTGACTATCCGATATCGTGTCAAAATTTCCTGTCGGAATTTTATAACGGTCTATAATTTCATCACTGACCTGTTCAAAAGAAAGACAGTGGTTTACTTCTGCATCATACAGTTCTTTCTTCACACCTTCTTCGCCCATAGCACGGACGATGACTCCTCTTTTATTTCTGGTCTTTCTTGCCGTAAATTCTATGAGAGCACACACGTAAAAAAAGTCATTTTTTTCTTTTTCTGTCATAGATTATTTCACTCCTCTCAAAAGACAAACAATTTAAAGCCGATAAAGTATGAAAACTGATCTGATGTGTGGGATATTTAAACTCTGCCAAAACCCAAAATTGCTTTCTTGTAATCCTTCCTGCCAAAAAGTCATTTACATAGTTCCAAACAGTGTCATTAGCCATTGGTCCCTCTACAATATCATAAGAATGTATTTTCCCACTTCTACATTCTGCTATAAAATCCAGCCACTCATCGCACATCTTTTCAAATTTTAGAATAGAAAGAGATTCGTCTAAAGTATAATTATAATAATTAACAATCGGAGTCCCCTCTCCTCTGTTTGCCCACCTAATTGCCTGCTCTAAATTATTTGTACAATAAAATCCCCAAGAAAAATCTTTTGTGTATCTTGTCTTACGAATTTCTGGAAATTCTACAACTTCTTTACTGGCATGATACAAAATCATAATGAAGCTTCACTCCTTCCTCATTTTCACCGTACCACAGCCTGCCCACCAAACACTGTCAATATACCTAACACTACACTTAAGCTCACATACAGCAGCGCCGTTACTGTATTGCCACCCTTGAGCAAATCTCCTGTTTCCAGAGCAAAGGAAGAAAATGTGGTAAACCCTCCGCATATTCCAACCTTCAAAAACAGCACTGCTCTGGGATTCAGGCCATTATTCTTCAAAGCCAGCCCGGCGATCATGCCTATGATAAAAGAGCCCAGTATGTTTATGGCAAATGTCTTAACAGGGAAATCCAGGTTTTCATTTACCGGTATCAGTCCTATGAGATAACGGCAGACTGCCCCGATAAAGCCTCCGGCGCCTACTACGATACATTCGATCATCTTTCTCTCCTCTCTCAAGTTTGTCTATATCACCGATTATACCTTGAAACCCTTAAAAACTCAATTCAAAGCCTGTATTTATACCCTGTTATAGTTCACAAAGATTTTACTTAAAATTATTATAACAGCGATAGTTGGTATTTAGCTCTTTATGATATATTAAATCGCGCAAACACAAAACAACTCAGGAGGAAATTTATGAAGAGAAAAATTATTTGTCTGACTATGGCTTCTATGATGCTGGCAACAGGTCTTTTAGCCGGCTGCGGAAACACAGCAACAGAAGAAGTGAATGCAGAAACTCAGGAGACAGCTGCAGCAGAAGAAACCAGTGCGGCTGCTCAGACAGAAGGAAAAACGCCTAAATATGTCTTCTTGTTTATCGGAGACGGTATGAGCTATCCGCAGATTCAGCTGACAAATTATTTTAAGAGTGCAAATGCTTCAGCAGAAAATGCAGAGACAGTTACGGTAGAAGGGGAAGAGCAGACTGTACTGAGCAGCCAGAACAACCTGAATATGATGAACTTCCCGGTTGCAGGCTCTGCTCAGACTTATGACAGCACCTCTTTTGCTCCGGACTCTGCATCAACAGCAACTTCTATTGCAACTGGATACAAGACCTGGAGCGGAAGCATCAACGTAAGTGAAGATTTCTCACAGGAATATGAAACCATCGCAGAAAAACTGAAAGCCCAGAAAGATTACAAGATCGGCGTAATTTCCAGCGTAAACCTCAATCATGCCACTCCGGCAGCCTTCTATGCGCATCAGGCTTCCAGAAACGATTACTATGATATCGGTCTGGAACTTGTAGAAAGCGGATTTGATTATTTTGCCGGCGGAGCTCTTCTACAGCCTACAGGGGAAAATGAAGATCAGAAAGATCTTTACACAGCAGCAGAAGAAGCCGGATACAAAGTTGTCAGAACTCAGGCCGAGGCTGAAGCGCTGACTCCAGATGACGGAAAAACCATTGTCGTTGAAGAACACCTGGCTGACAGTGATGCTATGCCTTATGATATGGATCTCCAGGATGGACAGTGGGCCCTGGCAGACTATGTAGACAAGGGAATCGAAATGCTGGATAACGAAAATGGATTTTTCATGATGGTAGAAGGCGGAAAGATTGACTGGGCATGTCATGCAAACGACGCAGCAGCAACTATCAGCGATACCATTGCTCTGGATGATGCAGTTGCAGAGGCTGTGGACTTCTACAATGAGCATCCGGACGAAACTCTGATCCTGGTAACAGGTGACCATGAAACAGGTGGTCTTACCATTGGTTATGCCGGAACTGACTATGATACCTTCCTTCAGAATTTTAATAACCAGAAGATTTCCTATGCTAAATTTGATTCTGACTATGTGGCAGGATATAAAGAAAACAAAACCGATTTTGATACAGTTATGAAAGATGTAACAGAACTGTTCGGTCTTCAGGCTCCTGTTTCTGACGATACTGCTACCCAGCAGAAAGACAGTGCAGATATGCATCCGGAATCCACCAATGACGGAAGTCTTGTTATGACCCAGTATGAGTATGATAAGCTGAAAGAAGCATATGACACCACCATGAGCAGAACCGGAGAAGAGGAAGAATTCGGCCAGGATGAATATGTGAAATACGGAAGCTATGAGCCTCTTACCGTTACCATCACACATATCCTGAATAACAAGAGCGGTGTAAACTTTGGTTCCTACGCTCATACAGGTCTTCCGGTAGAAGTTTTCGCACAGGGTGTGGGACAGGAAGAATTTGACGGATATTACGATAATACAGATATCTATAAAAAAGTAGCATCTTTGACAGGAGTAGAGTAAACGAATGAAGCGTATTTTTTTCAATAAACAGAAAAATATGCTCCTGACGATCATCATAGGAATACTTATGATTGCTGTCCTCATAGCCATTCCAACTGGCTATGAGGATGCTTTGATTTATCAGGGGTCGGAACGTGCAGTGGGAATTGTAACAGAAGTGGATAATTCGGCGATTAAAAGTTCCGGACTGATCCAGTCCGGAGAGCAGACTTGTGTAATGGAAATCCAAAACGGTCCCTTTCAGGGCCAGGAAATCACAGGAGTGAATTTTCTGAGCGGTTCTCTGGAAAAGGATAAGATTTTTAAAGAGGGGGACAAGGCCTTTCTAACCATCAGTCTCAATGGAGATGAAATTTCTTCTGCGGTGATCACAGACCACTTCCGCCTGGATAAAGAATTGATCCTGCTGGCAGTCTTTGCCGTCTTTCTGATCGCAGTTGCAGGAAAGAACGGATTTCAGGCAATCTTTTCTTTTGCCATTACCATTCTGACCATATGGAAAATTCTGGTCCCAGCTTATCTAAAGGGATATTCTCCCATCTGGGTGGGAATTGGGATTACCGTATTCCTTACCCTTATGATCATATTTTTTGTATACGGTGTGGACAAAAGAACAGTAACAGCGTCCCTGGGCTCTCTTCTGGGAATCCTGGCCACCTGTATTCTGGGAATGCTCTTTACCGATCTATTCCATATCAATGGAGCGGTAATGCCTGACTCAGAGTCTCTGCTTTACAGTGGATTTCAGCATCTGGATCTGACTGCTATCTTCATGAGCAGTATTTTCATCGGAGCTTCCGGCGCTATGATGGATCTGTCTGTGGATATCACCTCGGCAATTTATGAAGTGGTAGAGAAAAAGCCGGATATTTCCTGGAAAGAAGCAGCCAAATCCGGCATGAACGTAGGGCGCGCAGCCATGGGAACTATGACGACAACCCTGCTCCTGGCATACTCAGGAGGATATATTACCCTGCTTATGGTCTTTATGGCCCAGGGAACCCCGATTGACCATATCCTGAATTATAAATATGTGTCTGCAGAAATTCTGGATACCGTCGTGGGAAGCTTTGGTCTGGTAACAGTCGCCCCCTTTACAGCGCTGACTGCCGGAATCCTTCTTACCAGAAAAAAACATGAGGTTCAGGAACAGACCGAAGAAAGTATACAGCCTGAAAAAGCAATCGGCTCTTTAGAATAAATAATCTATTCTATTGAATCCTTTTTTAAACAGCCGCTGCCTCCCTTTGATGAAAGAAGATTTTCTTCATCAAAGGGAGGCAGCGGCTATACTTTTAATTATCGATTTTCAGATATCTTCTGACCTTTGCCATATATTCTTACTATCTTGTAAAATCAGGAGTTCCTGCCATATCATAGGGCGTTACCTGATATACATAGTAATTCAGCCAGTTGGTATACAGATTGTTGGCATGAGCTCTCCACAAAAGGAGGGGCTTATTTTCTGCGTTATCGTCGGGATAATAGGCTTTTGGCATATCGATAGGCAGCCCCTTGCCCAGATCTCTCTTATATTCCTGGTCCAGGGTTACCCTGTCGTATTCCGGATGTCCCATGACAAAAATCTGCCGTCCTTCCTGGGCCATAGCCAGGAACACGCCTGCCTCTTCTGACTCTGCCAGAACAGTAAGAGCTTTACAGTTATGGATATCCTCTGCAGGCACTTCTGTATGACGGGAATGAGGTGCCAGAAATACATCGTCAAATCCCCTTACCAGAGGGATCTTCCGGTTCATGACCTTATGAGGAAACAGTCCAAAAACTTTATGATCCATCATCTTTTTTTTCAGTCCATAGTGATAGTACAGACCTGCCTGGGCAGCCCAGCAAAGATATATGGTAGAGGTGACATTCTCTTTTGTCCACTCCATGATCTCTTTCATTTCTTCCCAGTAATCTACTTCCTCAAATTCCATCTGCTCCACCGGAGCTCCGGTGATGATCATTCCATCGTACTTCTGCTCTTTCACTTCATCAAAAGTCTGATAGAACTTATTCAGATGGCTGGTGGCTGTATTTTTGGAAGTGTGGCTTTTTACCATCATAAAAGAAACATCCACCTGGAGAGGGGTATTGGAAAGAGAACGGAGGAGCTGCAGCTCCGTCTCCTCTTTTAAAGGCATCAGATTCAGAATGAGAATCTGTATGGGACGGATATCCTGATGTACCGCCCGGTTTTCGTCCATTACAAATATATTTTCTTTTTCCAGGATTTCCTTTACCGGAAGATCGCTTTGTATTTTAATCGGCATCTTTTCTCCTCACCTTTCTGTATCCTTTTTCGAGTAATACTCCATATTATCTTATTCTACAACCAACAGGGCTTTCCTGCAAGATTTTTACATTAACGGTGCAAAAGGTCTTAAGGCCTTTCCCAGAACCCTTGTACCTAATTTCAGCTTTTTATAATCTGAAATCTGAATCTTTATACTCTTTTCCAATGTTTCCTGAAAGTCCTTCTTTATATAGGGGATCTGTGAGTTTCGGTACATCAGAAGCCCGCATTCAAAATGGTGGTAAAAACTTCGATAATCCAGATTCACCGTTCCCACCACTGCCTTTTCATCATCCGACACAAAAACTTTGGCATGAACAAATCCCGGCTCATATTCATAAATTTCCACACCGGCCTCCAGAAGCTCATTATAATAGGTCTTAGCCAGGGAGAATGCTGTCTTTTTATCCGGAATATGCGGCATGATGATCTGCACCTCTACCCCACGTTTTGCCGCGTAGACCAACGTCATAAGGAATTCGTGATCTAATATCAGATAGGGCGTCATAATATGAACATAGTCCCTGGCTGTGTTGAGAATATCCATATATATCTGTTTTCCCACTCGCTCACTGCCGTAAGGGCTGGAGCCATATGGGATCACATAGCCGTCATTTGCCATAGAAAATTCCCGGGGCGTTTTGTACCGCAGATAATCCTCCGGTCTTTTTTCCGAAACATTCCACATTTCCAGGAACATATAGGTAAAGCTTTCCACAGCCTTTCCCTTTATCATCACCGCTGTATCCTTCCAGTGTCCGAACCGAATCTTTCTGTTAATGTATTCATCTGCCAGATTGGTTCCGCCGGTAAACGCAGTTTTTCCATCAATGACCAGGATCTTCCGGTGATCCCGGTTATTATAATGGGTAGAAAATATAGGCTTAATAGGGGCAAACATTTTGCAGGAAATCCCCTCTTTTTCCAGAAGCTCCGGATAGAAATAAGGAAGAAGGGACAGTACGCAGGTACCGTCGTACATCACCCGGACCTCAACACCTTCTTTTGCTTTCTGTTTCAGGATGTCCAGGATACTTTCCCACATTTCTCCTTCTGCAACAATAAAGAATTCCAGGAAAATAAACTTTTCAGCCTTTTTCAGCTGGGAAAGGATATCTTTATACTGGTAATCTCCCAGAGAATAGTATTTCACAGAAGTATGGTCATACACCGGTGCATCTGCATACTCTGAGAGATAATCTGCCATATGGGCCATCTGCCGGTCTCTTTCCCGAAGCCTCTCTTTCACCTCCGGCTCCTGGACCACATATTTCCTGGTTTCTTCTGCCAGAACGTTCAGCCGCTTATAGATCAGTCTGGTGCCCGGCTGGCTGGTAAAATATACATAGAGAAGGGCCCCCACTACCGGGAGTACTGCAATGGGCAGCATCCAGACCAGCTTAAAGTCCGGATTTCCTCTGGCATTGTAGATATAGATCACCACGCTGGCGCTGATAATAAGAAAAAATCCATACAGCGCATAGCTGTAGTCACTGAGAAGTATAAATCCGCCTAACAGCAGAGCAAACTGTATGAGAAAGGCTGCCGCCACCACCAGAGTCCTGCCGTAGATAATTTTTCTTACCTTTTTTAGTCCCTCTTCTTTGATTTCTTTTCTCTGCATCTGTCTCCCGTCCTTTATATGAAAGTGGGAATGCTCCTGCTAAATTCCCCTTCTGTTATCTGCCTGCTTCTTTTGTATCCTTCTACTGCTCTTCTGCCATATGAAGGAAATCTTCCTCTGAAAGAATGGGGATTTCCAGTTCTCTGGCCTTTTTATTTTTAGAAGAATTGGAA
The DNA here is from genome assembly GCF_002161645.1 of Blautia sp. An46. NCBI lineage: Bacteria > Bacillati > Bacillota > Clostridia > Lachnospirales > Lachnospiraceae > Blautia > Blautia sp. An46. The sequence goes on from NZ_NFIF01000003.1 coordinate 206,906, forward strand.
GTCACATCATTGTTAATGAGATAATCTGTCTTGGAAGTAACGCTTCCCGTTACCTTTCCTCCACGCTGCTCGATATATTCCTTCAATTCAGCCCTGTTGGCAAAGTGGTTCACACTGCCTGTGATCACAAACTGTTTGCCATCCAGGGTAAGACGGCTCTCCTGTTTTACCTCTTCCAGTTCCAGATGAGAAAGAAGATGGCGGAATTTTCTCATGTTTTCTTCATCAGAAAAATACTCTGTATAAGTCTTTGCGATAACTGGGCCGATTCCTTCTATACTGCTGATTTCTTCCGCCGTAGCCTGGACCATTTTTTCCAGATCATAGTGAAATTCTTTGCAGATCATTTTTGCATTGGCCAGTCCTATATTGGCGATCCCCAGACTATAAAGAAGTCTTGGCAGTGTGGTATGCCTTGCCTTCTCCAGGCTGGCCATCAGGTTATCAAAGGATTTTTCCCCGAATCCGTCCATTTCCACGATTTCTTCCCGGAACTTTCCGATTTCAAAAATGTCTCCAAAATCTTTGATAAATCCTTTCAGGATAAATTTCTCCAGGGTAGCCTCAGACAGACCGTCTATATTCATAGCATCCCTGCTGACGAAAAGGGTAAAAGATTTAATCTTCTTGGCCTGACAGTCCGGATTCATGCAGTAAAGAGATTCTACCTCGTTGGTTTTGACCACTCTGGCTTCCTTTCCGCACACCGGACAGGTATCCGGGATTTCCAGCTTTCCGCTGCGAGTAAGATTCTCCGCAATCTGAGGGATGATCATATTTGCCTTATAAACCTGGATTCTGTCTCCGATTCCCAGCTGCAGCTCTTTCATAATACTGATATTGTGGACACTGGCCCGGCTCACTGTAGTTCCCTCCAGCTCCACAGGCTCAAAGATTGCTACGGGATTGATCAGCCCTGTTCTTGAAGGACTCCATTCAATCTCTTTCAAAGTAGTTTCCCTTGTCTCATCCTTCCATTTAAAAGCATAGGAATTTCTGGGAAATTTCGCCGTACTTCCCAGGGAATCTCCGTATGCGATATCATCATACAGTGCAACCAGTCCATCTGAAGGAAAATCATTTTTTGCCACCTGCCCTGCAAAATAGTCCATGGCTTTATCTAAAGTATCTCTTGTTACCATCCGGTATTCCACCACATCAAATCCCTGGTCCCTCAGCCACTGAAACTGTTTTTCCCTGGAATTCTGAAAATCCACCCCCTGGGCTCTCACAAGAGAAAATGCATAAAAATGAACATTTCTCCTGGCTGTGATCTCATTATTTAACTGCCGTACGGAACCGCTGCAGAGATTCCGGGGATTTTTATATCTGGCGTCTACATCTTCGATCTCTTCATTGATCTTTTCAAAATCTGAATAGGTGATGATCGCTTCTCCTCTGAGGACCAGCTCTCCTTTAAAAGAAATCTGAAGGGGAATATTTTTAAAAACCCGGGCGTTATTGGTAATAACCTCTCCCACTACGCCGTTTCCTCTGGTAACTGCTTTCTGGAGTTTTCCATCTCCGTAGGTAAGGACTATGGTAAGACCGTCCAGTTTCCAGGAAAGCAGGGTTTTCTGATCCCCCACAAAATCCCGGAGAGCTTCTACATCTTTTGTCTTGTCCAGAGAAAGCATAGGGGTTTCATGGGCCTCCTTTGGCAGCTCCTCCAGGGCTTCATAGCCTACCGATACTGTAGGACTTCCTGCCAGAGTCACCCCTGTCTCTGTTTCCAGGGCTTCCAGCTCATCATACAGTTTGTCATATTCAAAATTACTCATGATTTCCCTGTCTTCCTGATAATAGGCCTTGGCAGCCTTCTGAAGCACAGGTATCAGTTCTTTCATTCTTTCAATCTTATCCATCAGGAATCTTTCCTCCAGCTTTTCTTTTTCTTACCGGGAGTTCGATATTTGCCCGGATTTTTTACAGGTTTTCCTCCCCGGAACACTTCCCGGACAGGAGGCTTCTCCTTCAGTTTTTTTTCAAGGAGCTCCAGTTCCTGGCCCTGGATCTCTCTTAAGGCTCCCACAGGCATGTCTCCCAGAGTGATATTCATGATTCGCACTCTTTTAAGATTGACCACCTGATATCCCAGATATTCGCACATTCTCCGTATCTGGCGGTTCAGTCCCTGGGTCAGTACGATAGAAAAGGATTTCTCTCCAGTCTTCCACACCTTGCATTCTCTGGTGATGGTTCCCAAAATCGGAACTCCCTGACTCATCTTTCGTATAAATCCCTCTGTAACTGGTTTATCTACCGTTACTTCATATTCTTTTTCGTGAAAGTTCCCTGCCTTCATCATCTCATTGGCCAGGTCCCCCCGGTTTGTCAGAAGAAGGAGCCCCTGGGAATCTTTGTCCAGCCTTCCTGCATAATATACCCGGACAGGATAATTGATATAAGAAATCACATTATTTTTTACTCTTGTATCTGTGGTACACTCCACGCCTTTCGGTTTATAAAAAGCCAGAAGGACTTTCTTTTCTGTAGGCTCGATCTTTTTACCGTCAATCCGTATCACACAGGTAGGATCTGCCTGCATGCCAGGTACTGCTTTCTCCCCATTTACTTCCACTCTTCCGGCTTCTATGAGCCGGTCTGCCTCCCGCCGGGAACAGATTCCCCTGTCGCTGAGATATTTATTTAAACGCATACTTCTCTATCCTTCCGTCTTCTTCTGGTAAATTATCCTTACACCATAGAGCAGCAAGCCAGGCGAGCATTTATACTCATTTGGCGACTAGCCGCTATGGAGCTAGTATAACACATTTGTTCCCCCCTTGTACACTGACGGTATTCAATGTATAATAAAAAGACAAAAATATACAAAGAGGATAAAGCTATGAAATTCACAGTAAAAGGCGTATGTTTTACCCTGCTCGTTATCTTCTCAGGTTTTCTCCTGCTGCTCCTCCCTTCCTTTATTATGGGCACAGTTAAAAATTATCTCATTGCCCGGGAAAACAGAGAGGTCAGCCGTCAGGAAGATCACTGGGTATATAACAGCACAGGAAGACGTTTTGAATATCACGACGGTTCTTTTATCCAGAATACCAGTCAGGAAATAGATGGCGTAACTTATTACTTTGACGAACAGGGTTATGTCCGGACAGGCTGGGTTCAGGAAAAAGGCGTTCTTTATTACCGGGATTCTGATGGAACTCCTGAGACCGGCTGGTTTGAAGATGAAAGTGGGAAATATTATCTGGACGAAAATGGCTCTCCTAAGATTGGATGGGCCGATATTGATGGAAAAAAATATTATTTTTCTTCTACCGGTGTAATGGCAACAGGATTTACAGAAATTGACGGACAGCAGCATCTGTTCATGGATGATGGTTCTGTATCTCCAGGATGGACAGACAAAGACAGCAAGCGATACTACCTGGATGAAAATGGGACTGTTTCCACAGGTATGAAGGAAATCGACGGCAAGACATATTTCTTCCGGGAAGACGGCTCTATGGCTACAGGCTGGATCACTAATAATGGAAGCCGCCGTTATATGGGACAGGACGGCGCCATGGTAACCAACGCCTGGGTAGATGAAGGAAATCAGCGCCATTATGTAGGCGCAGACGGCAAAGAGCAGACCGGCTGGATCACAGTAAATGGAAAGCGTTATTTCCTTACGCCAGAAGGAATCCTGGCAGATCCTGGATGGATGAAGCAAAATGATAAATGGTATTTTATAGATACAGACGGAAGCGCAAAAACTGGTCTTTTCCAAAGCGAAGGAAAATGGTATTATCTCACTGCAGATGGAAAACTTCAGGAAGGCTGGGTAGAGAGCCAGGGAAAACGGTACTATCTGGCAAACGGCCAGCTGATGACCGGATGGCGAAAGATTGGAGATAAGCAGTATTACTTTAACGGCGACGGCTCCATGGCTACCGGATGGATCACCATAGAAGGAAAATCTTATTTTCTGAAAGAAGATGGAAGCCTGGATACTTCTGCAATGAAGGAAGATACAACAACGGAATCTGCAGCCACGACTCCGTAAAAATCCACTATTGAAATTTTTGAATCTGTATTCTTATTTAAAAGCTGCCCCATGAAGCAGAAACCCAGGATGTTCCTGGCATATGTTTCATGGGGCAGACTTTTTTATTCCATAAGGCAGTCCAAAGGACTCTCCTATAGAAAAAAAGAGTTACGGAATATTCCATAACCCTCTTCTTTCATAATTTTTACTGCAGCAGGTCACTGTGTATATAAGCTTCCTGTCCGTTATATTCTACTTTGATCCAGCTGTCTCCTGCATTCTCCAGCTTTTTCACCTGGTCTCCTGCCTGGAGTCTTCCTAATATCTGAGAAGAAGTATTGGCATCTGCCCGTACATTACAATCTTCTGCAGCTGTAAGCATATCTCCGTCGTCTGCCATAAGAGCTGTATTCGTCTCTTCCCCAAGCTGTTCCAGATAACTTTTCAATTCTTCATTGGACTCTACAGTCTGATTGTAATTTTCTTCCACCTGAGAAATCAGTTCCTGAACATCATCTTCCTGTCTTGTCTTCTCAATGCACTCCTGAACTTCCTGGTCGGATTCATCATTATGAATCAGCCAATTATTGCTCTCATCCTTCATTACATACAGCTCGGACAATCCCGGCGCCGGCGTATCTATTCCCTGAAATTTCAGATCATAAGCTGCAAATACCACATAACTGTTATCATCCAGACCTTTCTTGGTATAGACTTGAATGTTGTCATAGCTCTCTATATAGGTTGCATTGACAACTTTCGCTTCATCTGTAGAACTGAAATTATCTGTCAGTTCTCTCATGGCATCTACATTCTTCTGTCCCCACGCATCATAAAAGGACTCAATCAAGGTATTTACTTCAGGGTACGCATTTTCTTCAAGAGCGTTGGTATCTGTTTCTTCCACTTCTTCAGATCCTGTATCTTCCGAAGAATTTCTCTCTTGTTCTGTTTGTTGTTCTTCCTGTGCAGGCTCACTGCGTAAAACTCCAATCAGTGCACGGCCTCCGAAAAACAGGATAAGCAGAACCGCCAGAATCGCCAGACCCAGAAGAATATACCTCAGATTATCTGAGAGCCATTCTCTGAAATTGTCTAACATACCTGTCCTCCTTAATATTCCCTTATTCCATGCTCTCCCCAAAGCACAAAACACACCCGGAGGGATTCGAACCCCCGACACATGGTACCGGAAACCACTGCTCTATCCCCTGAGCTACGGGTGCTTAATCATTACATCTTGGATATCATATCACATTTTTTTCCACTTGTAAAGCACTAGCCCTATTTCCGTCATTTTAACGATTTTTTTGGGAAATACCACCTGTTTTCTCTCAAAAATCAGGCAGTATTCCCCACCTTTTACATCATAAGCTTCTCTTTCTGGCAGTCATAATAGTAGACCTGGTAGGAAAGTATCTCATCTTCCTCTACCTGTGTCTGGTTCACTTCTCTGACCATTCTGGCCAGTTCAAAACGGGAATACTGTCCCTGATCCGGGACCAGGATACATTCATGGACACTGCTGGGCAGTACATAGAAATTACATCTTAGAATTTTAGAAATATGGCTTAAGACATGAGGATAAAGCAAAGCAGCGGCTCCGAAATATTTTTCCTGATTTGTAAGCACATACATAATCTCTTCTCCTGTGTATAGTCCCTCATCTTCACCGGAAAGTTCACGGATAAGTGCATCCATCCCCTGGAAAGTATAGGGAAGCTTTCTGCTGGTATTCATCACTGCATCCTCCAGAAGCTGCCTGGCGTTGATCTTCCATGCCTCCAGATTACAGTTGTGTATCAGCATTGAGGCCCCCTGAAACTTCCCCCTCTCCAACCGGTAATAAAAAACTACAGCAAGATCCAGATAGGCAATATAAGGCACTTTTGTCAGCAGGACTTTATTCATCTCATAATTGATCAGCTTAAAATATACCTGTCCTCTGGCCTTTTCATAATTATCAAAATAATCCAAAGAAAAATCCACCTCTCTTTCCTGATATGCATTCTGTGCAAGAATTTCTCCGGCAATCTCTTCGGTACTTTCTTCCTTCTTCTCCCAGCTGTCAAAAAACTCTCTGAGATAAATAGCCGGGGCAATGCGCTCTCCTTTGCTAAGTATTATGACAGCTTCTTCCTCAATACCATTATTCTTTTCCACATTCTGGACCATTATCTTTTTCCCCTCTCCTGCCTTCTGCCGGAGGGTGTCCAGAAGTTCTTCTTTGAATGACTCATATCCCATAGGCATCCATCCTTTCTTAAAATTTATTTATATTTTGCAGAGCACAGATTCCCTGCAGAAATATCTCTTTCTATTCTGATTCAAATTTGCTTTTCCTGGATCTTTCCCCAGAATGGGGATATGAAATACTGGAAATGTATTAAGAAGAAAAAACTGCTGCAAAGTCATCTTTCTCTGCAGCAGTTCTCTTTCGTAAGATTTGGGGCATCTGCCCGGCGGGATTATACTCTGGACAGGTATTCTCCTGTTCTGGTATCAATCTTGATCACATCACCCTGGTTTACGAACAGCGGTACATATACCACTGCGCCAGTCTCTACAGTTGCAGGTTTTGTAGCACCCTGGGCTGTATTTCCAGCAAATCCAGGTTCTGTCTCTGTAATCTCCAGCTCTACAAACAGTGGTGGCTCAATAGCAAAAACACTTCCGTTATAGGAACATACTTTTACACTTTCATTCTCTTTCACAAATTTCAGAGAATCGCCAACTGTCTCTTTGTCAATAGCAATCTGGTCATAGGTTTCATTATTCATGAAGTTATACAGGTCACCGTCGTTGTATAAATACTGCATATCTACACGATCAATACGAGCCTGTGGGAATTTTTCAGTTGGTCTGAAAGTTTTCTCCACAACGCCTCCACTGATCACATTTTTTAATTTTGTTCTAACGAATGCAGCACCTTTTCCCGGTTTAACGTGCTGGAATTCCATAATCTGTACTACATTACCATCAATTTCCAGTGTGAGACCATTTTTAAAATCTCCTGCTGATATCATAATGATATTCCTCCTTATTTCGTCCATTGGGGAAAAACCACAATTTTTCCGCTGTACTTTATTCTATAATACATCCGGGTATTTTTCAACTGTTTTTTCCCTTTCTCTTTTGTTTCCCATAAAAATAAAGGACGATTTTTTCCAGTTTTCTCTTCAGCACGATCTGAATCTCCTCTTTTGGATGAATGGGCTTTACCAGAATATTGCGTATTCCGGTCCTTTTGGCTCCATAGACATCTGTAAAAAGCTGGTCTCCGATAAAAATCGTATTCTCCAGATTGGTCCCCATAAGTTCCATGGCTTTTAAATAATTTTTTCTTCCTGGCTTATGGGCATCCTCAATAAAATGGACCTGGATATTTTTATTAAAGGAGCTGACTCGTTCAAACTGGTTGTTAGAGAGCAGACAACAGGAAAAGCCCATTTCCTTCAGACGCTGGAACAGCCCTTCTGCTCTTTCATCTGCCGGCGCCCCGTGGGGTACCAGAGTATTGTCAATATCAAAAATAATCCCTCGGATTCCTTCCCTGTACAGCCTTTCAAAATCAATGCTGTAGGTAGAATCCAGATATTCGTCGGGAAAAAACTTTTCCAGCATATTACCTGGTTCCTTTCTGTCTGGTATTTAAAACCTATGGTAACAGTACCGGAGCATTTTGTCAAACTCAGCGTTCTTCCAAAGATACATAAGGCTGCTCTTCCAAAACATTCTTATATGCAGGACGGATGATCTTATCTGTGTTAATAAGCTCTTCCATCCGGTGAGCGCTCCAGCCTACGATACGGGCAATGGCAAACATCGGTGTATACAGCTCCAGAGGCAGACCCAGCATGCTGTACACAAAGCCGCTGTAGAAGTCCACATTAGCGCTTACACCTTTGTAAATGCGGCGTTCCTGAGCAATAACTTCCGGCGCCAGACGTTCAATCTTGGCATAGAGTTCATAGTCTCTCTTTCTTCCCTTCTCAATTGCCAGCTGTTTTACAAATTTTTTGAAAATCTGTGCCCTGGGATCAGAAATAGAATATACTGCGTGTCCCATACCATAGATCAGACCTCTCTTGTCAAATGCTTCTTTATGGAGCAGCTTGATCAGATAGTCTCTGATCTCATCTTCATCATTAGGGTCTTTAATATGTCTCTTCATGTCATGGAACATGCTTACCACTTTAATATTGGCGCCTCCGTGTTTCGGTCCCTTCAGAGAGCCTAAAGCTGCTGCAATAGTGGAATAGGTATCTGTTCCTGAAGAGGAAACCACATGTGTGGTAAAGGTGGAGTTATTACCGCCACCGTGTTCCATATGGAGCACAAGAGCCAGGTCCAGTATGGTAGCTTCAAAAGGCGTGTATTTTTTATCCGGCCTGAGCATCAGCAGAATATTTTCTGCAGTGGAAAGATGTTTCTCCGGATTGTGAATGTACAGACTTTTCCCCAGATTGTAATGTCTGTGAGCCTGATAACCATATACGGATAACATTGGGAACACGCTGATAAGATTGATACACTGACGAAGTACATTGGATAACTCGATATTTTCCGGATCTGCGTCATAAGAATAAAGGGTAAGAACACTTCTGGATAGGGTATTCATCATATCTCTGCTGGGTGCCTTCATGATAACATCCCTTACAAAATTTCTGGGAAGGCTTCTCTGGGCGGCCAGAATACCTTTAAATTCTTCCAGTTCCTGTTTATTTGGTAGTTTTCCGAAAAGGAGAAGATATGTAGTCTCTTCGAACCCAAATCGTTTATCTGATAAAAATCCCTGGGTGAGTTCCTCTATATTAATTCCCCGATAATATAATTCTCCTTCACAGGGAACGGTCTTGCCGTCTACAACTTTGCTGGAAACAATGTTGGAAATCCGGGTCAGTCCTGCCAGAACGCCCTTTCCGTTTATATCTCTAAGTCCCCGTTTTACATCATATTTTCCATATAAATCAACATCAATCTTACTGTTCTCTTTACAGATATCTGTAAGAGCTTCTAACTGAGGTGTAACTTTCATATTAAATCCTGACATTTAAATTCCCCCTTTTCTTTCTTCAGCTTTCATCACTTTAGCACGATAATATCTTATCACACTCGCTTATATAGTGACAAGACAATTTTTTCTAAAGAATTTATGAACTCCAGATCAGCCAGATATAAAAAGAGCTGCCGCACTAAACAAAGATCCTAAATGTTTAATGCTGCAGCTCCGTCAGTTTTTTAGTCTTCTTTAAGATTTATCTTGGCCAGGGCCTGAGCAAATGCATTGTTAATAGGTTCCTGGGCCTCTTTACGCTGTTTGTTCAGATACCGCTGGACATCTTTTTTGCTGACTCCTGCTCCCTCTTTTTCTCTTCTTGCCTGAAAGCTGGAGAGTTTTTCTTTATATCCGCAGGCAGAGCAGATAAAGGTATCTTCTTTCCCTTTCAGGTACAGTTCCATTTTTCTATGGCAGTTAGGGCATCGGGCATTGGTAAGCCTGGATATGGTCTCTCTGTGTCCGCAGGCTCTGTCCTGACATACCAGCATTTTGCTGTTTTTTCCGTTTACTGCCAGCATCCTTTTTCCGCATACCGGGCATTTGGTATTTGTCAGATTATCATGGCGGAAGGTTCCCTCTCCGGCCCTGATCTCACCGATGATTTCTTCTGTGTAGTTTTTAATATCTTTCAAAAAGACATTTTTCTTTAATTTTCCCTGGGCAATCCTGGAAAGCCTCATTTCCCAGTCTGCCGTAAGTTCCGGTTTCTTCAGGTCTTCCGGCACCAGTTCCAGAAGCTGCTTTGCCTTGGATGTAATGAGAATGTCATTTCCTCTTTTCTCCATGAGAAAGGTATTGAATAATTTTTCAATAATATCTGCTCTGGTGGCTACTGTTCCCAGACCTCCTGTCTCACCCAGTGTTTTCACCGCCTTTGCATCCTTAGTCTGCATATATTTCACCGGATTTTCCATAGCAGAAAGGAGCGTAGCCTCATTAAAATGAGCTGGCGGCTGAGTCTTTCCTGCAGTCATATCTGTTCTGTCTATTTTCAGTCGCTGGCCTTTTTCCAGTTCTTTCAGAGTCTGAAACTCTTCTTCTTCCTCTTCTGTCCAGTCTCCTTCATAGGCCTCCTTCCAGCCCTGGCTTTTTACGATTTTTCCTTTCGCAGTGAAGATTTCTCCCCCTGCCTGGCCTTTAATCGTGGTCTGTTCATATTCAAAAGGAGGGTAAAGAACGCTGCAGAACCGCCTTACCACCAGATCGTAAATTTTTCTTTCTTCATTTGTCATATGGTCAAGCTGGACAAACTGCTCTGTAGGAATAATAGCATGGTGGTCGCTGACTTTTTTGTCATCTACAAAAGACTTATTTGCCTTTACCGGCTTCATGGACAGAGGACCGGCAATTTTTCTATAGGGCCCTACAGCACAGGCTTTCAGACGTTCTCTGATAGTCGGTACGATATCGCTGCCGATGTATCTGGAATCCGTTCTGGGATAAGTCAGTACCTTATGATTCTCATAGAGCCGCTGCATAATATTCAGGGTCTCTTTGGCAGAAAATCCGAATTTTTTATTGGCATCTCTCTGAAGTTCTGTCAGGTCATAGAGGCCGGGAGCATAAGTCTTTTTTCCGGATTTTTCCACTTCTGTAACCTCCAGCAGACCATTTCCAACTCTTGCCTTTATCTCTTCGATCCGTTCTTTTGAAAAGGAACGGCGGCTTCCGCTTTTTTCTTCCTGCCATGCAAAGCGGATTCCTCCGGCCAAAAGAGTCAGTCCATAGTATTCCCGGGGGGTAAACTGCCGGATTTCCTCTTCCCTTGCTGCGATCATCGCCAGAGTAGGGGTCTGGACCCGTCCGCAGGAAAGCTGGGCATTATATTTACAGGTGAGAGCTCTGGTAGCATTAATACCTACCAGCCAGTCAGCCTCGGCTCTGGACACAGCGGCGTCATATAAGGGCTCATAGTCCTTTCCGTCTCTCAGATGCGCGAATCCCTCCCGGATGGCCTTGTCTGTAACAGAAGAAATCCAGAGTCTTTTCACTGGCTTCGTACAGTGGGCTTTCTCCAAAATCCATCTGGCTACCAGTTCTCCTTCACGGCCTGCGTCAGTGGCAATAATAATCTCACTGACATCCTTTCGAAAAAGCTGGGTCTTGACAGCCTGGTACTGTTTTGCTGTCTGTTTGATCACCACCAGCTCCATTTTTTTCGGCATCATGGGCAGGTCTTCCATTTTCCATTCTTTATATTTCTTGTCATATTCTTCCGGGTCCGCTAAAGTCACCAGGTGACCCAGGGCCCAGGTTACCACATATTTTTCTCCTTCCAGGGCTCCGTTCAGCTTTTTTCCACATTTTAATACCCGGGCAATATCCCGGGCTACCGAAGGTTTTTCTGCTAAAACCAGAGATTTCATATATTTCTCTCCATTTCTCAAAAATTTCTTGTCGTCATAGCTGATTATAACATAGGTCTACCTATACCGTGAACCTCTATATCAACCTTTTCGTAGTTTGAATATTTTCACAAAAAGCTCAAAAAAGGGATTACGATTATTCACAGGACGAAAATTATACCGGGACTTACAGCGGCACCGAAGGGGAGGAATCCTACTATGTCAAGTACCTTGTAAATGAAGAAAAGGGTACCTACCAGCTCATAGAAAGGATTCCTGTAACATACTCCGGCTATGTCAGCTCTGTCCAGGAGCTGAACAATACTCTGCTCATAGACAGCGGGAGCGCCTTCACTGCCGTGGAGCTGGACCAAAATAACCAAATCATTCAGACTCTGAAGGGAACTGGAGATACCTGGTGGTACCGGGTATTCAAGTATGACTACATTGGTTTCTGGTTTGCCGGCTGACAGACTGATTTTTACATAATCTTGCCAAAAAATCCCGCTGTCTTCTTTACCTTTTCCATCAGGTCAGTAAAGCTTTGTGGTGTCAGAGACTGTTTTCCGTCACAGAGGGCTTTTTCCGGATTGTTGTGTACTTCGATCATGACCCCGTCTGCTCCTGCGGCAATAGCTGCCATGGTAAGAGGCTCTACCATGAAACGGATGCCTGCCGCATGGCTGGGGTCTACGATCACCGGAAGGTGTGTCTTAGACTTCAGCATGGGAATGGCAGATATATCCAGGGTATTCCTCATAGAAGTCTCAAAGGTGCGGATACCCCTTTCACAGAGGATCACCTGCTCATTTCCTCCTGCCATGATATATTCTGCACTCATGAGCAGTTCTTCCAGAGTATTTGCCATGCCTCTCTTTAGAAGAATAGGCTTACGGATTTTCCCCAGCTCTTTAAGAAGCTCAAAATTCTGCATATTCCTGGTTCCCACCTGGATCACGTCCACCTCTTCAAAAAGGGGCAGATGTTCTGCGCTCATGATCTCGGTCACAATGGGAAGTCCCGTAGTCTTCTTGGCCTCCAGAAGCATTTTCAGTCCTTCGCTGCCCAGGCCCTGAAAAGAATAGGGGGAAGTTCTTGGCTTAAAGGCGCCGCCTCTTAAGAGCCCTGCTCCAGCCTTCTGTACATCTAAGGCAACTTCTGTCATCTGTTCTCTGGTTTCCACAGAACAAGGCCCTGCAATTACCTGAAAATATCCTCCTCCTATTTTTTCCCCTCCAGCTTCTACCACAGTATCTTTAGGATGCATGGCTTTATTTGCCTTTTTATAAGGCTCATTGATTCTTTTTACAGATTCAACAACTTCTAAAGCTCCCAGCCACTCTTCATCTACCTCTGTGGTGTCTCCGATAAGCCCAATGAGCGATGTATTCATCCCCTCAGAAAGATGAAGTTTCAGTCCCATATCTGTCAGTTGTTTTTTCAGTTCCTCTACTTTTTTCTGGTCTGCGTTGTTTTTTAATACAAGAATCATATTTTTTCCTCCCTATAATTGAAAAAGCCGGTGTCTGCTGCAGACACCGGCTTATCTCTATGGACAGCACTTTTCCCTCAGGAAACTATTCTGCAGCAAAAAGAGCCTGCGCTATAAAAGCCCAGGAAGCAGTAATAAAAATAAAAATTTTTATTTCCACTGAGATTCTGCTGCGTCATTTCACTGTACCAGCCTTTCTGTTTTCTTTTATGTTATGTTTATAATATCCTGAGAATCCTTTTTTGTCAACGATAAATTTTAGCAATTTAAAGCAAAGCAGTGAGTTCTTAATCAAGATTAACAAAAAAAGAATTGTCAGTCTCTGACATGTCTTTTATAATAAATTTAGAATATGTATTGTCTTTTTATTTTAATTATAAAGGAGATCCCATCATGAACGGCCAAGAATCCCACAACCAACAGGCTCATCAGGTAATCCGTGAGGTACAGAAAGCAGTGTTCGGAAAGGACGAATGTATCCGGAAAGTGATGATGGCGATTTTAAGTTCCGGGCATATACTTCTGGAGGATATCCCAGGTGTTGGAAAAACAACCATGGCCCTGGCTTTTTCCAAAGCCCTGAACCTTAAAGAAAACCGCCTTACCTTTACCCCCGACGTCCTGCCTGCGGATCTTACAGGATTCACCATGTACAGAAAAGAAACTGGAAAGTTCTACTATCAGCCGGGAGCAGTTATGTGCAACCTTTTCCTGGGGGACGAGATCAACCGTACTTCCCCCAGAACTCAGTCTGCTCTTCTGGAAGTTATGGAAGAAGGACAAGTGAGTGTAGACGGTGTGACCCATCCGCTCCCAAAACCTTTTATTGTTATTGCTACTCAGAACCCTGCCGGCTCTGCCGGAACACAACTTCTCCCCCAGTCTCAGCTTGACCGTTTCACTGTCTGTCTCACCATGGGATATCCGGATATGGATGAGGAGATCGCTATCCTCAAAGGCCGCATTGCCCAAAATACCATTGAACAGGTCCGGTCTGCAGCAGACGGGCCCTGCCTGCTGCAGATGCAGGAAGAAGTCCGTGGAGTCTTTATCCATGACCGTATCTACCGGTATATTGGAAATCTGGTCCAGGCTACCAGGAGTCATCCTATGATAGAGCTGGGCGTCAGCCCCAGAGGCTCTCTGGCACTTGCCAGAATGGCTCAGGCCAGCGCCTATCTCCGCGGTAAAACCTATGTTACCCCTGATGATATTCGGGAGATATTCATGGATGTATGCGGCCACCGTATCCTTCTGAATGGAAAAGCCAGAATCAGCCATCTGACTCCTGCCGCTGTTTTAGAAGAAATCCTGAAAACAGTTCCCGGACCTTCTCTTCGCAGATCCTGAGGTGAGATTTATGATAAGTCCATTTTTTCTTTTACTCTTCCTTTTTCTGCTCTATATGTCCGTGCTGTATAAAAGCAGCTCATCCCTGGCTCTGTGCCTGCTTTTCCTTTTCTGGGCTGCAGCCTCGGTGTTCCAGCTTTTGTACAGCCGAAAAAAGGTTCAGGTGGATTTCCCTTTTTCTGCTCACACTGGTGCAAAAGAAAGTCAGGCTGTTTTTACCTTCACTATAAAGAATCAGGGAGTCCTCCCTGTATCTGGAATTCGGCTCCGGCTTTTGCTGCTGGATCAGAATGGCAATAAGGCAGAAGAGAAAAAGATTTTCCTCTCTCTTGGGCCCAAAAGCCGTCGAAAATATTCTCTGACTTTTTCTTCTCCCTATTGTGGAAGATTCCAGATACAATTAAAAAGTCTCCGGCTTTACAGCTTCTTATCTCTTGCATGGCTGCCTGTAAAAACCCGCCTGATGGGGGAAGCTGTCTTCTTTCCCCAGCCTTTTCCTGTTCCCCTTAAGATCAGTGAAAAGACCCGGTATTTCGCTCCAGAAGGAGAAGAGTCTCTGGAAACGCCTTTTTTGGCTGCTTCTGCTGCCGGAAGTCTCCAGGATGATATTCACAGCTATCAGCCGGGAGACCGTCTTGGGCTGGTGCACTGGAAGCTTAGCGCCAGAACTGACGAACTGTTGGTGCGTTTTCCCGCCTCCGGGGAAGGATTTTCTGTCCTGTTGTTTCTGGAATTAAAAACCCCCGGTCCTGCAGATTCTGTGGGACAGATCAGTGCATTTTTCCAATGGGCAGCTTCTCTCTCCTTTAGCATGCTGGAGCTGAAATGTGCCCATCTGATGATCTGGTTTGACTTGAAAGAGCAGTGTCTTCGGCGGTTTCCTGTACGGAACGAAGAAGAGCTGAATTTTGCTCTGTACTGTCTTCTTCACGGAGCTTTTTATCCAGACTCTAAGGAGCTATTCTCTCTTTATTCTCGGGAATATCCTACGGATACCTGGGCTTCCCGGCTTTTACTGGACACCAGTCTCACGCTCTGGCAGGAGGACCGAAAGTTAGTTTCCTCCAGCCAGGATAAATGGAAAGAAGATATGGCGCTGACAGAAATCACTTTATAACTTTGGAGGATGAATATGAAAAAAGAACAGCATTTTCAGCTTACTATAAAGACTGGCCCCGCCATCCAGAACAGAAGGGCATATCTTTTTGGATTTTTCTGCTCTTTTCTTCTGTTCTTTTTTGCCTGCGGCAGTTTTCTTCTGAACTTTTGTCTCATTTTCTCTCCGGATTTCTCCTTTCCGTCCATGGCAGGGCTATGTACACTCTTTGGTCTTTCAGGAGCTCTCCTTTTCAGCCTTCGAAAGAACAGCTCTTTTGCCCTGCTCTTTCTGGCAGCATGGGGAATACTGCTGCTGGCGCTTTTTCTCCTCCGGGAAGATTTTTCCCGGCAGTTTTTCAGTGCCGCAGGGGCTGTAGAAAAACTGGTCAATGCTGTTTATGGTCTCCGCCTCTTTCCCGGATACCAGGATATAGTAAAGGATAAATGGATTCTCTGCTTCTTTTTTGCTGCATTTTATCTCCTTCTGCTCTTTCTGACAATGCTCTGGAAAAAACGTACACTTTTTGTTCTTCTTCTGGGAGTTCCCATTCTCTGTTCCTATCTTCTGGAAGTCAATATGCCCCTTATGCTTTTCGCCCTGCCCCTGGGCGCTTTTCTGCTCTGGAGAGGTGCGGTCTCTCCCCAGAGCGTATCCCGGCTGTGGCTTCTTACGGTTCCTCTGCAGGGTATTCTTTTCCTGGCAGCAGCCTGGCTCTTTACCCCTATGGTATCTCCCTGGCTTTTCCAGTCCAGCGAAGCTTTCTCTGACCGGATCAATGCAGTGGGAAACCAGCTTCTATTCGGAGAAGGATCCGCTCCCTCTGTATCCTCCGCACAGGGAAATGAAACAACCACCAGTGGATTTTCCTATGAACCTCAGACAGACAGCCAGTCTATTACCAGCAATCCTCCTGTCTATACTTCCCAGACAGTCCTGTCCATAGAGCTCAGCGAGACTGTTTCTCAGACTCTCTATTTGAGAGGATTCGTAGGTGCAGACTATGAAAGTTTTCAGTGGAATCCTCCTGGAGATGAAGAATGGTTTACCTATGCCCAATCCATGGGATTCTCTCGTCAACAGGCCCAGGACATATACAGCCTTCCTGTATTTGCTGTTTCTGCTGAAAATGTTCTGGAGCTTTCTATGGACTTTCCTTCAGCTCCGGCATTTACCTATCTGCCCCTGGCAGGCCAGGGAGATAGTATTTCTCTCTCCGAAAGCAACCGCCTGTCTGGCAGAAGTTCCCAGCGGGTCACTGGTCAAGTCTTTCCTCTTACTCTGGATACCATGGGTATGGTATCTCTGGAAAATTTTTCTCAGAGCAGCCGGGGACTGGTGAACGCCTATGAATCCTTCTGCCGCAGCCGCTATACCTCCTGGGACGAAAATGAAATGGGAAGTGTGCTGGAAGAGCTGAACCAGCTTCCTGTTTATTCTTCTATGCCGGAAATTCCCACTGACCAGGATATTCAGAACGCCGCAGAAGAAATTCAGAATTTTCTCTGGAGCCATGCCACTTATAGCCTGGCGCTGGAGCCTTTTTCTTCAGACACGCCTCTGGCTCAGGAGATTCTATATGAACAAAGGGCTGGCTTTTGTATACATTTTGCTACTGTAGGCGCCCAGCTTTTCCGAATGTACGGAATTCCCGCCAGATATGTCAGCGGTTATGCAGTTCTCCCAGATAGCCTCTCAGAAGATGGTCAGGGGAATTTTATCGGAGAAGTTCGTGATTCCCGTGCCCACGCCTGGGTGGAGATCTATACGCAAAACGCCGGCTGGGTTCCTGTGGAGGTAACGCCGGGATCCTCTTTCTCTGCACCGGAAACAACTCCTACACCTGAGGAAACTCCGGAAGAAAGCCCTTCCCCCAAAAACAATCCGGAAGAACCAGCCTTTGATGCAGGAAACGGCAGTAAAAATGCCAGCCTTCTCGGCACTGCTGCAAAGATTATAAAGGGACTTCTTTTTTCAG
This sequence comes from Blautia sp. An46, assembly GCF_002161645.1. Taxonomy (NCBI): domain Bacteria; kingdom Bacillati; phylum Bacillota; class Clostridia; order Lachnospirales; family Lachnospiraceae; genus Blautia; species Blautia sp. An46. The sequence goes on from NZ_NFIF01000003.1 coordinate 224,223, forward strand.
CTTTATTCCTGGGTATTATTTTCCTGGTTCTGCTGTTTATCCACCGTCTGCTCTTCCGTTTCCGTCTGGGATATTACGCCGGAAATCCCACACAGGCCTACCTGACTGTTTTCAAAAACCTTATAAAACTGTGGGAGCTGGAATTCTCCATAAAAATTGAAAATCCCCTGGAACGTGAATATTTCCGGCTTCTTTCAGAAAAACTGCCTGAATCTCAGAAAAAAGATTTTACCAGCCTCTATGCCGAAGCTGAGGCTCTGGCCTATGGGCAGGAAAAAACCACCCCCAAAAAGCTCCGAAACCTCCGCCGTTTCTATCTGGCCCAGCGAAAAAACTACCTGTCCGGCAAAAAAGGCCCTGAAAAACTCCGCATACTCCTCATAAGCCTTTTCCTCTGACCTACCGCTGTTCATTTTATGCGAATTTGCCGAGCACGCTTTGAGACTTTTAGGCTCAAAGCTGCACAGGCTGAGCAATAAAACAAACGGCGATTCCTGAGAGCTTTTCCACCCCGGAAGAGGCTTATATCGCCTCCGCCTTTTCAAACTGGCTGTTATAGAGATTTGCATAGAACCCGCCGGCAGCCAGCAGTTCCTCATGGGTTCCCTGTTCAATAATATCTCCTTCATTCATTACCAGGATAAGGTCTGCATCCCGGATGGTAGACAGACGATGGGCGATAACAAAGCTGGTCCTTCCCTTCATCAGGTTATCCATAGCACTTTGTATCCGTTCCTCGGTCCTGGTATCTACAGAGGATGTTGCCTCATCCAGGATCAGGATCTTATTGTCTGCCAGAATTGCCCTGGCAATAGTCAGAAGCTGTTTCTGTCCCTGGGAAATATTATTAGTCTCTTCATTTAAGACCATCTGATAGCCTCCCGGCTGGGACATGATGAAGTGATGGACATGAGCCGCTTTGGCCGCAGCAATCACTTCCTCGTCAGTAGCATCCAGCCGTCCGTATCGGATATTTTCCATGATAGTTCCATGGAACAGCCAGGTATCCTGGAGCACCATTCCGAACATTTCTCTTAACTCGCTTCTGTTGAAGTCTTTCACATTGTGACCGTCAATAAGAATCTCTCCGGAATTTACGTCATAGAACCGCATCAGCAGTTTGATCATAGTAGTCTTTCCTGCACCAGTAGGTCCTACAATGGCTACTTTCTGTCCTTCCTTTACTTTGGTGTTAAAATCATGGATGATCATATGATCCGGATTATAACCGAAAGCTACATGACGAGCTTCTACATTTCCGCTGAGGGTATGGATATCCACAGGGTTCTCCACAGTCTGGTCTTCTTCTTCCTCATCCAGAAACTCGAAAATTCTCTCTGCGGCAGCCGCTGAGGACTGGAGCATGTTCGTTACCTGAGCGATCTGCTGGATAGGCTGAGTAAAGTTTCGGATATACTGAAAGAATGCCTGGATATCACCTACGGCAACATTTCCCTGTATAACCATATATCCTCCTAAAAGAGCCACCATCACATAGCCCAGATTTCCCACAAACTGCATAATAGGCATCATCATACCGGAGAAAAACTGGGATCTCCAGGCGGAAGTATAAAGCATGTCATTGGTCTTTTCAAATTCACGGACCACATCGTCTTCTTTGTTGAAAGCTTTTACTACATTATGGCCGCTGTAGATTTCTTCTACCTGACCATTTACCTCACCCAGATACTTCTGCTGGTCCCGGAAGTATTTCTGGGAATGTTTCATTACATTCCCAATGATGAACATAGAAACCGGCAGGATTAAAAGAGCCGCCAGAGTCATCCATACATTGATAGACAGCATCATCACAAAGACACCGATCAATGTGGTCACAGAGGTGATCAGCTGGGTAAAACTCTGGTTGATACTGGTCTGAAGAGTATCCACATCATTAGTGATACGGGAAAGGATTTCTCCATGGGTCTTGCTCTCATAATATTTCAGAGGAAGACGGTTCAGCTTTCCAGAGATATCTTTTCTCAGGTTATAAGTCACATTATTGGAGATTCCTGACATAATAAAGCCCTGGACAAAGGAGAACACAGCACTAGCTGCATACAGACACATGGCTCCGGCAAGGATCTGTGCAATCTTTTCAAAGTCAATTCCTGTCCCGCCTCCGATTTTTGACACAAGTCCGTTGAAAAGTTCCGTAGTGGCCTTACCCAAAATCTTCGGGCCGATAATGTTAAATACGGTACTTCCTATGGCAAAGAGCATCATCACAAAGAGCTGGATACGGTATCTCTCCATATAGATAAAAAGTCTTTTCATTGCCCCTTTAAAATTTTTGGCTTTTTCACCGGACATTCCTCTTCCATGTCCGCCCATGGGGCCTCTTGGTCTTCCATTACTCATTGGCTAATTCCTCCTCTGACAACTGTGACATGGCAATCTGGCGATATACGTCGCAGGATTTTAAAAGCTCTTTATGAGTTCCCTGACCAACCACACGTCCTTCATCCAGTACCAGTATCCTGTCTGCATGAAGAATGGTGCTGATACGCTGGGCAACGATCAGAGTCGTTGCATCCTTAGTTTCCTTTTTCAACGCTCTTCTTAAGACTACATCGGTCTTATAGTCAAGAGCGGAAAAGCTGTCATCGAAAATATAGATTTCCGGATTCTTGGCAATCGCTCTGGCTATGGACAGACGCTGCTTCTGTCCTCCGGACACATTCGTTCCGCCCTGAGCAATGGCATCTTCCAGTCCGTCTTCTTTTTCCTGGATAAACTCCCAGGCCTGAGCAATCTTAGCCGCTCTCTCCACTTCTTCAGGAGCTGCCTCATCATTTCCGTAACGGATATTGGAATCTATAGTTCCAGAGAAAAGCACTCCTTTCTGAGGCACATAACCGATTCTCTTACGGAGGCTGTGCAGATCCATTTCCCGGATATCCACACCGTCAACCAGGATCCGTCCTCTTGTCACATCAAAAAATCTGGGAATCAGGTTGACCAGCGTACTCTTACCGCTTCCGGTACTTCCGATGAAGGCTACCGTTTCGCCTTTTTTCGCTGTAAAGCTGATATCTGAAATCGTCTCTTCATCTGCTCCCGGATAGGCAAATCCCACGTTCTCGAAGACCACTTCACCCTTTCTGTCAGCAGAAGGCTCTGTATGGCTTTCTCCGTCCTGAATACTTACTTCGGTCTCCATAATTTCATTGATACGTTTTGCAGAAACACTGGCCCTTGGTATCATAATAGACATCATGGTGATCATCAGGAATGCCATGATAATCTGCATAGCATACTGCATAAAGGCCATCATATTCCCAACCTGCATGGTTCCGTCATTTACAGCATGAGAACCGTTCCAGACGATAAGTACGGTAATGCCATTCATGATCAGCATCATCACCGGCATCATAAAGGTCATACACCGGTTAACAAAGAGGTTCGTTTTCATCAGTTTTTTGTTGGCGTCCTCAAAACGCTCTTCCTCGTGCTTCTCTGTACTGAAGGCCCGAATTACATAAACGCCGGTAAGGATTTCCCTGGCAACCAGGTTCAGATTGTCAATGAGATACTGCAGCTTCGTAAATTTCGGCATGGCAATCTTAAACAGCAAACCTACAAAAAGCATGATCACTACCACTGCCAGAGCCAGAATCCAGGTCATAGAAGCGTCCGTCTGGAAAACTTTATATACTCCGCCGATACCCAGAATTGGGGCATACAGCACAATACGGAAGATCATGGCAAAAAGAAGCTGGATCTGCTGTACGTCGTTGGTGCTCCTGGTGATCAGGGAGGCTGTGGAAAATTTATTCAGCTCTGCTCCGGAGAAAGTAATAACTTTCCGGTACACACTGTTCCTCAGATTTCTTCCCAGTGTAGCTGCAACCTGTGCGGAAAGGAAGGTAACGGTAATGGCCGCTGCCATTCCCAGAAAGGCCAGGCCCAGCATTTTTGCTCCGGTAAAAAGGATGTATTCCATCTGCATCTGATCCAGGTCTTTTCCCTGGGCACTGTACTCTTCCTGAACATAAAGTACCGCAGACTGGGTTACTATCGAGTCTGGCATTTCTTCAAACTGTTCTTTCATTCCAGAAAGCATTTGAGTGAGCTGTTCCTTTGGGAGCTGTTCCAGCACCTGAAAGATATCTGCTTCTGCAGGGATTCCCATCTGTTCTCTGAGCTGAGACACTTCCTGAGAAGATTGGTCTGAAAGCCCTGTTACGATCAGTTCGGGAATTCCCAGAATACTATTCAGCTCTTCCCTTTCTTCAGAATCCAGGTCTTTTAATTCATAAATCCCATCTGACAGATCATAGTTGTCTAAAACCTGCGTCTGGTCCTTTTCATCCATAAACAGGAAAAGTTTTTCCATGGATTCTTCACGGATCGTCTCAGGCACTCCGTCTTCCACGCCTTTCTGCTGGATTCCCACATTGATGATATCCGATGTGTAGTCCGGCAGAGACAGGTCACAGAAAGCCTGAACAAACAAAAGGAGCAGGATCATCACAAGGTAATACCATCTCTCCTTCATGTAGCGAAACATTTTTAACATACTGTCACCCCTTATTTTGTCTTTCTATGTTATTTTCATTGCCGTCATCCTCCAGATTTTGGATCATCTGAAGGAAAAAACGTCGAAGGAGACAAAGTTCACTTTCAGAGAATCCCCGGAACACTGCTTCTTCTTTTTCTTTAATGCAGTCCTTCACTCTTCTGGTTACAGCTTTACCTTCTTCTGTAAGGTATATACGGCTTAGCCGCTGGTCTTTCTCATCAGCTCTCCTCTCAATAATTCCGGATTTTTCCAGTCTTTTAATAGAGACAGCCACTGTAGGAGGACTGATCCTGAGAGTTTGAGAAATTTCTTTCTGACTGATTCCTTCCCGGCAGGACAAAAGTCCGATAAGAGGAGCCTGCTTCGGATGGATACCAGTATCCTTTACCAGGGCAAAGGCTTTCTTAAAATAGAGATGGGTCAGTTTGATAAACAGACTCTGCATCCCTTCCTCTGCTTTCTCTGTTTCCATTTTTTCATCTCCTTCCATTAGTTAGTCGGCTAACTTATAATATGGCAATTTCCTTAGTTTATCAACCCTTTTTGTGCCATTTTAAAATTATTTTATAAAAAACTCACAAAACTTTAATTAGTCAGCTAACTTTTGTGCAAAATAACAAAAGGCCGGTTGATACCGACCTATGCTGATTTTCTGTCAATAATTACAGTTTTTGTCAAATTTCAGCAGCTTCTTTACCAGTTCCTCACAGATTTCCAGTTCTGACTTTCCGTCTGTAGCCACAATAATGTCCGCTGCAGCCTTATATTTTTCCCGGCGTTCCTCCATCAGTCCGGCAATAAATTCTGTATTTTTATTATTTTCCAGAAGAGGGCGCTCATGACTGTTCTTTACTCTCTCCAGAATTGTCTCAGGACTGGCTGTGAGAAGGACAACCCTTCCGTTTTTCTTCATCTCCACTACGTTCTGCTCTCTCAGGGGAACGCCGCCGCCGCAGGAGATCACCACATTGGTCCGTTCCTGCATTTCTATAAGCAGGCTGGTCTCCAGGTTCCGGAAATATTCTTCTCCCCTTGTTTCAAAGATGTCAGAAATACTCATTCCCTCTCTCTTGGCGATCATCTGGTCCATTTCTATGATTTCCATGTCAAACAATGTATGAAGATACTCAGAAATCGTAGATTTTCCAGAACCCATAAATCCGATGAGCACAATATTGTAGGAAAACAGCTTTCTGGCCTGTATCTTCTTACTGCTTTTCAGGATTGCCTGAAAAACATCCTCTACTTCTTGTTTGTGTCTGTGGCCTTCCAGCTTTCTCTCCAGCCAGACCCGCTGCCTCTCTTCCTGGTCAGGCTGAAGCATAGGCATTTTATTTTTCTCTTTATAGGCCATCAGCTCTTCCACAACCTGGTTTCTCTCCAGCAGTCCCTCCAGAATTTTCTCATTGCAGGCCATCAGTTCTTCTCTGTATTTTTCTAACTGGTCCATAATCTCTCCCTATCCAATCTGTTTTTTCTTTTTATTTCCCGCTCTTTTTCCTCTGCCAAAGCAGGCCACATCACACAAAGCATGGTAACAAAGCAGGCGGTGCCTCCGATAAAATTAGAAATGGGTTCTGCAAGGAAAACTCCATTTACACCCAGCCCTGCCACATGGGGCAGCCACAGGGTAAGAGGAATCACGATGACCGCTTTTCTCAGCAGTGAGAAAAAAATTGCATGTTTGGCTTTTCCCAGCCCTGTAAATACGCTCTGCCCCGCAAACTGCAGGGACATAAAGCAGAATCCGAAAAAGTATATCCTCATGGAGGGAACTCCAATTTCCATCAGCTCCTCTCCTCCGTTAAACATAGCAATAAAGACTCCCGGTATCAGCATGGTAATGATCCAGGCCAGTGTGGTATACACAATGCCAATGGCCGCCATAACCTTGATTCCTGCTTTTACCCTCTTGTATTCTCCTGCTCCATAGTTAAATCCGATCACAGGCTGAGAACCCTGAGTCAGTCCGCTTACCGGAACGCTTAATACTTCTCTTACAGAATTTACAATGGTCATAACCGCCACATAAGCGTCTCCTCCAAAAGATTGAAGGGTCACATTGCAGACAATCTGGACGCCGCAGTTGGTAGCCGCCATGATAAATCCGGAAAGGCCAAGAGCCAGGATTTCTTTTACATATCTGAAATCCGGCTTCATTCTGGAAAACCGGATACGAAGGAGGGTATGTTTCCCTGTAAGGAACTTTACCACCCATATGGCGGAAACAGCCTGGGATATGACTGTGGCAACGGCAGCCCCTTTCACTCCCATGCCAAATACAAAAATAAAGACCGGGTCCAGCACAATATTGATCACAGCTCCGATCAGCACCGTAAGCATACCGGTCCTGGCAAATCCCTGGCAGTTGATAAAGCCGTTCATGCTCAGGCTGATCATAACAAAAACAGTGCCCAGAAGGTAAATGCTGATATAATCATCTGCATATCTAAAGGTAGCATCGCTGGCGCCCAGGGCGTAAAGAAGGGGATCCTTTACCGCCATTCCCACCAGTATCAGCAGTACCCCGGTAATCAGGGTAAGGGTAAAAGAAGTCCCCATGATTCCCTCTGCCCGGTCCTCGTCGCCTTTTCCCCTGGCGATGGAGCACAGAGGCGGACCACCGGTGCCTATCAAATTGGAAAAGGCCGTGATTGCCGTTATAATTGGAAAAGCAACCCCTACTCCTGTAAGGGCTGCCGAACTGGCTCCGGGAATCCTTCCGATATAAATTCTGTCTACGATATTATACAATACATTAATAAACTGAGCCACGATCAAGGGAAGAGCCAGACGGAGAATGGTCCCTGCCACACTTCCCTTGGAAAAATCATGTTCTTCTTCTCTGTCCTCATGATGATTTTTAAACAAATGCATGATCCAACTCCCTGTTTTCTTTTCTCTTACTGGCGATAGGTCTTAAGGAAATCTGCCAGCTTATCCGTGGCTTTTTTCAGCTCCTCTACCCTGGGCAGATATACGATCCGGAAGTGGTCCGGTGCTCCCCAGTTAAAGCCTCTTCCATGTGTGACCAGAACCTTCTTTTCTCTGAGGAAATCCAGGGCAAATTTCTCATCATCATAGATATTAAATTTTTTTACATCAATTTTCGGAAAAATATAAAAAGCTGCTTTAGGCTTTACTGCTGAAAGCCCCGGAATGTCATTAATGGCTTTATAAATAAATTCTCTTTGTTCGTAGATCCTGCCTCCCGGCACCAGATATTCGTTTACGCTCTGGTATCCTCCCAGCGCCGTCTGGACAATGGACTGAGCCGGTACATTCGAGCACAGACGCATATTAGAAAGCATATTCAGCCCTTCTATATAATCTTTCGCCTTCTCCTTGGCCCCGCTCAATACCATCCAGCCTACCCGGAATCCTGCAGCCATGTGGGACTTGGAAAGACCGTTCAGGGTAATGCAGAACAGATCCGGAGCCAGGGCTGCGATGGAAGTATGCTTGATCCCGTCCATCACCAGCCGGTCATAGATTTCATCTGAAAATATCATCAGTTCATGTTCCCTGGCAATATCTGCAATTTTCAGCAGAACATCTTCCGGATACACTGCACCGGTAGGATTATTGGGATTGATAATCACAATGGCTTTGGTCCGGTCTGTAATCTTACTTTTTATATCCTCTAGATCCGGATACCAGTCTGATTCCTCATCACAAATATAATGAACAGGTTTTCCTCCTGCCAGAGAAACGCAGCCGGTCCACAGCGGATAATCCGGTGAAGGCACCAGGATCTCATCTCCAGTATCCAAAAGGGCCTGGGTCACAATGCTGATCAGTTCACTGACTCCGTTTCCTGTATAAATATCGTTAATGGTCACATTTGGGATCTTTTTTAACTGGCAGTACTGCATAATTGCTTTTCTTGCGGAAAAAATCCCTTTAGAATCTGAATATCCCTGGGATTCCCGGAGATTATAGATCATATCCAGGATTACTTCCTCCGGAGCGTTAAAACCAAAAGGCGCAGGATTTCCCAGATTCAGTTTCAATACATCGATCCCTCTCTCCTGCATACGATTGGCCTCGTCCAGCACCGGTCCCCGGACGTCATAACATACATCCTCTAACTTTGACGATTTCTGAAAGGTTCTCATAGTTTTACCCCCATTCTTAACTACAGATTTTATCACTTTACTCTATTAACTTCAATCGGTTTCCCCATGGATTTTCCGAAAATATTCCTGTATGTTCTTTTCATATCCGTTCTCTGTAGGATGATAGAATTTCTTTCCCAAAAGCTCCGAAGGCATATACTGCTGCTCCACGTAATGATTTGGATAATCGTGGGCGTAGAGATATCCCACGCCATGGCCCATCTTCTTTGAGCCTTTATAATGAGCATCCTGAAGATGGGAAGGCACGGTAGTCTTGGTGCTCTTCACTGCTTCCATAGCATCAAAGACCGCCATACAGGCAGCATTGCTCTTTGGTGCGCTGGCCACATAAGTCACGGCCTGAGCCAGAGGGATCTGTGCTTCGGGCATTCCCAGCCGTTCTACTGCCTGAGCTGCCGCTACAGCCACTACCAGAGCCTGAGGGTCTGCATTTCCCACATCTTCTGCGGCGCAGATCATAATTCTTCTGGCAATAAACTTAATATCCTCTCCTGCATAGAGCATTTTTGCCAGGTAAAATACTGCGGCGTCAGGGTCAGAGCCTCTCATGCTCTTGATAAAGGCAGAGATGGTGTCATAATGGTTGTCCCCTGTCTTATCATAGCGGACTACCCGCTTCTGGATACACTGGGAAGCCGTTTCCAGGTCAATATGGATCTTTCCGTCTTCCCCTCTTTTTGTAGTCAGGATTCCCAGTTCCAGAGCATTCAGGGCTGCTCTGGCGTCTCCTCCGGAAATATCTGCCAGAAACTCTCTGGCGTCCATTTCCAAAACTGCATTGTAGCTGCCCATTCCCTTTTCCTTGTCCGTCACTGCCCGGTCCAGAAGGGTTTCGATATTCTCCTTTGTAAGAGGCTTCAGTTCAAAAATAATGGACCTGGAGATCAAAGCGCCGTTTACCTCAAAATAAGGATTTTCTGTAGTAGCCCCGATAAGTATCAGAGTACCGTCCTCCACAAAGGGCAGGAGATAATCCTGCTGCCCCTTATTGAACCGATGGATCTCATCAATAAAAAGAATGGTCTTCTTCCCATACATTCCCAGATAGTTCTGGGCTTCTTTTACTACTTCCTCCATATCCTTTTTCCCGGCTACTGTAGCGTTGATCTGCCGGAACCGGGAACTGGTAGTATTGGCGATCACTTTCGCCAGGGTGGTCTTTCCTGTTCCAGGAGGGCCGTAAAAAATAACGCTGCCTAATTTATCTGCCTTGATGGCTCTGTAAAGCAGCTTATCCTTTCCGATGATATGCTCCTGTCCCACCACTTCTTCCAGAGTGGAAGGGCGTATCCTGGAGGCCAGGGGGGCCTCCTGTTCCAGATTCTGTTCCTTCATATAATCAAATAAGTCCATAAATCTTACTCCTATTTTCTGCTATCACCTCTCTGCCTCTTATTATGTTCCGATTTCTTCCGTCACCCGTGTTTCCAGGATATTTATACCAGGACTCTTATTCGTTTTGTAGTCTCTCTTATCTATATTATACTGTCATGCTATAATACTTACCCAGGCAGCCGGAGGGGCGTGCATATCATCCGCCTGAGTCTTGACAGGAGGATGATGCTTATGAATACATATGAGGAAATGCAGATTTTACTTACATTCGCATTACTTGTAGTTGCAATCCTGAATTTGAGGAATAAGTAAGCCGCCCTGTCCCTGGAAAAGATAGGCGGCTTACTAAGCTAGATATTTTTTGCCGGGCGGATAGGTGTGCTCTATCTTCCGGCTGTCTTGTTAAATATATTATATGTCAAAGCCATTCGTTTGTCAAACTCCATTCTTGACACACTTCCTCCATTTCCCGTAAAATAAGTCCCGTAAATACAAGTCAACAGAATCTTTTACTAAAGGAGCTTATATGAATACAAAAAGCAAGCGGGCAGTCCTGGCTGTCATTCTTCTGTTTTTAGTGCTTCTGGCTTTTGCCCTGGTATATCAAAATCGAGAGAGGGAAACAGAGCCCATAAGCAAAACCGATTACTTACTGAATACCATTGTTACAGTAACCCTTTATGACTCTCAAGACGAATCCATTCTGGACGGCGCCCTGGAATTATGCAGAAAATATGACGAACTTCTCAGTCCTACCACAGAAACCAGTGAGCTGTACCGGCTGAATCACGGCGAGCTTTCTCAGGATGAAGAGGGGTTTTATGAATTGTCAGAAGAAACTGCAGATTTAATCTCCCAGGGACTTTCCTACTGCCAGCTGTCCCAAGGAGCCTTTGATATTGCCATAGAGCCTCTTTCCTCTCTGTGGGATTTCACCTCGGGAGAAGGAACCGTTCCTGATAGTTCAGCCATTGAGGCTGCTCTGCCTCTCATCAATTATGAGGATATTACTCTGGAAGGCAATCGTATCCGTTTTGAAAAAGAAGGAATGGGAATCAACCTTGGAGCCATTGCTAAAGGTTATATTGCTGACAAAATGAAAGATTATCTTCTGGAAGAGGGAGTAGAAAGCGCCATTATCGATCTGGGCGGAAATGTACTTTGTGTTGGACAGCGGCCAGACGGAAGCCCCTTCCGCATCGGCGTCCAGATGCCTTTCGCAGACCGAAGCGAAACAGCGGCTGTTATGGAAATTTCCGATAAGTCCGTGGTATCCTCTGGAATTTATGAGCGGTACTTTGAACAGGACGGGGTGCTGTATCACCACATTTTAAATCCCTCCACCGGATATCCTTATGAAAATAATCTGGTCTCAGTCACTATCATCTCCGATGAGTCTGTAGACGGAGACGGTCTGAGCACTACCTGTTTTGCTCTGGGGCTGGAAAAAGGCATGGAGCTGATCAACAGTCTCCCCGATGTACAGGCAGTCTTTATCACAGAGGATTACCAGCTCCACTACAGCGAAGATTTCGAAAAGGAGATCACTCTTGCAAAATAGTATGAGGGCTTTATATTCTATGGGGCTGTCGCATTAACCAAAATCGAGAATATTTATACATTTTATTGCTCAGTCTGTGCCGCTTTGAGCCTATGGTCTCAAAGCTATGCTCGACAAATTCGCATAAAATGTATAAATATTCCTGACATATGACTAATGCGACAGCCCCATAGAATATAAAAGGACTCTTCTGGTCCCTTAGATGGCATCTATGCCAAAAGGTATCCAGAAGAGTCCTTTTTTAATAAATACTCAAAATCAAATAAATAAAGCTCATAGAAAGCATTTCCAGAGGAAGTCCTCTGAAATAAGGTCCCGGATTGGAAAACCGCAGAATCTTCTGTACGGAAATGTAAAGAAGTACAGAAACGCCTACTGTCCAGATAAAGGCAATGATTCCTCCGAAGGTAACCATCTCAAAAGGCCTTGCAAAAAAGATCACCGGAATCACCAGTAACAGGCTCTGAGTTCCCGAAGATTTTTTCTTCAGGATTCCATTGGCAAAGGCCAGGGCCAATCCTGCTGACAGAAAGCCGAAGGCAGTTCCCTGAAAGCTCTGGGAAAAGAAAGGTGCTTCTTCTAAAAGAAGGTTTCCAAAGACTGTTCCCTGAGTCAGAAACTCCCGAAGGATTCCCAGCAGGATCCAGAATCCCCAGAGGATCCCGGACTCATAAAAGATGTTTCCGTAATCTGCCTCCAGATTTCCGAAAAGAGCGTTTTTTCCGGCTAACAGTCCGATTACTGCGGTCATCAGCCATGTGCCATTATCCACAGTAATCCCCAGGGCTGTAAAGCCCAGCAGGAAAGCGCTGGCGGTAACAGCTCCTGTGCCCATCAGTACACACAGCCTGAGGCTCCAGACAGGTATCCAGTTTTCTAAAAGATTCTTCAGAAATTCAGCGAAGACCACAGCCAGGAGTACCAGTATTCCCCCTGCAAAGGCCTCCTTCATATTCCGGGAAAAAAGCACAATACCCAGAGCAAAGGCTTCTGCCGGATATTTTAATTTCATGTCTGTTCCCCCGTTTCTTTAATCTATGGTCTGCAAAAATTCATAAGCTGCATTGATGCCTTTCACAGCCGCTGTAGAGGAAATGGTGGCGCCGGATACTCCGTCTACCTCCGTTCCTTCCTGTGTGCTTTCGGATCCTCCCTGGCTTTCCATTCCCCCAGCCTGGTCAATACACTGCTGGGCCAGTTTCACAAATCCGCCTACAGAAATGCTTACGCCAGACACTGCATCTGTCTTTCCCTGGTTATCTGTAGTCAGAAAATCCAGATTCTGATTTTCTACCAGAGCTGCGCCTAAAGCCTTGGACTGTTCCGCCCAGGTAGGTCCGTCCTCGGTCATCACATACTGGCCATTTTCAGAAAGCTCACTTTTCTTGTTTCCATCTGCATCTACAGATTCCCATACAGCTTCTGTAATCTTTCCGTCAGCAACTGTAATGGTCACCTGATCGGTATAGCCATTGCTGTCAGGCGTTTCTGTCTTAGCTTCATAGGTTCCATCCTGTAACACCAGGGCTGCTTTTCCTGCTGCCTGGTCGATACACTGCTGAGCCAGCTTGGCAAATCCCCCTACAGAAATGCTCACGCCGGATACTGCATCTGTTTTTCCCTGATTATCCATAGTCAGAAAGGCCAGGGACTGATTTTCAACCAGCGCTTCCCCTAAAGCCTTGGACTGTTCCGCCCAGGTAGGTCCGTCCTCGGTCATAACATACTGACCGTTTTCAGAAAGCTCGCTTTTCTTATTTCCATCTCCGTCTACAGCATCCCATACAGCCTCTGTAATCTTTCCCTCAGACACAGTCATTGTCATCTGGTCGGTATAGCCATTATTGTCAGGAGCCTCTGCTTTTGCCTCATAGGTTCCGTCCTGAAGTTCCAGGTCTTCCGCCTGAACAGAGGCAGTGTCTTCTTCCAGTGTCATACCTGGCAGATAAACCGGAGCCTTTGCTCCTGCAAACTGACTTAAAAACTCTTCTTCTGTAATCTTGGAGCCAACGCCTTCTGTCTCATTCTGTTCTGTCACTGCCACATTTGTCAAAGTAGCCTTATCTTCCCCAAAGGATACCTCCAGAACAATGTCGCCGCCGTATCCGGCTTCTGTTACGGTTACCAGATAGCCATCCTCTGTCCTGGCAGCTGACTGGATATTTTCGGTCTCTGTCACATCCAGTTCCTCTGTTATCTGGGCCTTGTCCTGTCCCTGGTCTGTACTCTGGTCTTTTGCCAAAGCCTTAGAGCCTGCGATCACTCCAAAGGACAGAGCAGTTACGATGATCAACGCAAGAATTCCTCTGACATTTTTATTTTTCATATTCGTCTCCTTTAAATCACCTTTTTCTTTGTTCCATATACCTGCTGCCGGTAAAGCAGGGCAAGAATTCCTGCCAGGCAGTTAGCCGTCAGGATCCCGAAGCAGATTCCCTCCGGATATGTGCTGAAAATACGGATGGCAGCCGTAATGATACCTGCTGCCAGAGCATACAGAAGTTTTCCTCTTCTGGATACAAAGACATAATCTGTCAGCATATAGCAGCCTCCCATGATCAGTCCGCCGCCAAAAAGGTTGGCCAGAATGTCTCCGGTAAAAAGACCGCTGGGACCGAAAATAAAGGTAAGGACTGTCACTGTAGCAATATAGGTAAGGGCAGCCTCTGCATTCACCACCCCCATGTAACACATATAGGCAAATCCTGCCAGGAGAAGAAGCTTGCTGGTCTCTCCCATAGCGCCGGGAACTTCTCCCAGAAACATCTGAAGATAGGAATATCCCGTCCCTCCTCCTGCTTTTACCATACCAAGAACTGTAGCCTGGGAAACAGCGTCTGCTGCCAGTGTTCTGGGAGCTGTATATCCCATAACCGTCCCCGGCCACAGGACCATGACCAAAAGTCTTCCCATAAGAGCCGGATTGGCAAAATTACTTCCAATGCCTCCGAACATCTGCTTTACGATCAGAATGCTGAAGACAGCAGCCGCTCCAAGTACCCAGACAGGCACTGTCACAGGCATATTAAAGGCCAGGAGCATTCCGGTAACTACCGCACTGAAGTCTCCTGCTGTTACCTGCTTTTTGGTTATCTTCTGCCACAGAAATTCCGTCAGTACACATACTGCTACAGAAAAAGCAGTCAGATAAAGGGCCCGGATTCCAAAATAATACACTGCTCCCAGAAGAGCAGGAACCAGGGAAATAGAAACATGGAGCATGATGTTCCTGGTGGTCTGGGCAGTCCTCAGATGAGGACCGTTTATCACTTTTGTGGGACTCATGATTTCTTCACCACCTTTTCTCTCATTCGCTGCTTCACTAAATCTCGCGCCAGTCTGTTCCGAAGAGTCAGTTCTCTTTTGGCCGGACAGATGTAGGAACAGCAGCCGCAGGCGATACACTCGCTGGCATAGAGCTTCTGGCACAGATCATAGTCCTCCTTTAAAAAGGCAAAATCAATCTGGTAGGGAGTAAGCCCTGCAGGGCAGACATTTTTGCAGGCCTCGCAGCGGATACAGGGCTGCTCTTCGTAATGACTGTCCGGAAGGACCAAGATACCGGAAGTGCTCTTGGTAATGTAAAACAGCTCTTCTTCTCCCTTCCAGTCGGAAGCAACACAGGGGCCTGTCATAGGGCCTCCCCCGATGATCCGGTTCTTTTCTGTGGTGACTCCTCCGCATAGTTCCACCAGCTCTTTGGCGGAAGTACCGATAGGGACCAGAAAATTCCCCGGATTTTTCACACAGCCTGTTACCGTAACGATCCTGGATGTCAGGGGTCTGTTCCCCAGAACCATATCTGCTGCGGCTTTGGCAGTTCCCACATTGGAAACGATCACTCCTGCATCGGCAGGCAGCCCTCCCATAGGAACTTCCCTTCCCAAAACACTCTGTATCAGCTGGCGCTCACCGCCCTGAGGATACTTTGTAGGAAGCGCTTTTATTTCCAGTTCTTCTCCCTGGTCTAAAATCCCCTGCTCTCTCATCTTTTCCAAAATCTTCCGAAGATTCTCAATGGCCCCCGGCTTATTATCTTCAATACATACATAAGCCTTGCCAGCGCCGGAAGCTTTCAGAAGAAGCCGGACACCGTTAAGCAGAGCAGGTCCCTGTTCAAGCATCAGACGATAATCACAGGTCAAAAAAGGCTCGCACTCCGCACCGTTGACCAGCAAAGTATCTATCTGCTTATCGGTTTCATATTTTCGGAATGCAGGAAAACCTGCGCCTCCCATACCCGTAAGGCCGCCTTCCCGAAGCCCTTCCAAAATCTTCTCCGAATCAACTTCAGACAGGGAGACGCCCTCTTTTTCATAAGACATGGTCTCTCTCTTTGGGTCTTCCAGCCGCCGGATCACACAGGCCGTCGCAGCCCTTCCCTGATTCTCTACCTCTTTGATCCCTATCACTTCTCCGGTGACGCTGGCATGAAGAGGGGCCGCCATAAAGGCTTCCGGATCCCCGATCCGCTCTCCTTCCTGCACATGGTCCAAAGGCCTGACCTTCAGGCCGCAGAGGGCGCGAAAAGACTGTTCTGCCAGAATCGTCACTGTTTCCGGCCAGTATTCCCGCACCGGAATGTCCATAGTCAGAGACTTATCGTAACCGTCTGTGGGATGAATTCCCCCCGGAAATCCTTTTGTCTCATTTCTGTGCATATTTTGTTTTCCTCCATCAAAGGTTTGTTAATAAATTGACATGCCCGAATAGCATAACATACTGGAGTTAATTTCGCAAGATTAACTTTCTAAAATCTGAACTGAATAGCTGCCAAAATTAGTATGCGGACATCTGCGGTTTTTACACGGGATTTTAAGTTTTTATGAAATTTAGGATAGATGGGAATAGATATTCTTCCTAGACGGTGTTATTGACTTGCTGGAAAAAGATATTTATACTGTATTCAAGATAAGATCGTATATTTACCCAGGGAGCTGGGGGACGTGCTCTCACCCAATCCGAGACCTTACGGAGGGTGGTGATTATTATGAGTACATATGAAGAATTGAGTCTAATCGTAAACGCTGCTTTATTGATTATCGCCATTCTTAATTATACCCATAAGAAATAGCCGTCCTGCTCTCGTCAAAGTTTAGGAACGGCTATCTCTTATAGCTAAATCTTAAATTACGCCGGGTCGGGTGAAGTGCAGTCACCTTCCGGCTCCCTTGTTAAGTATATTATAGTCAAAATGCCCTAATTTGTCAAATACGAAAAGGGGCTGTCGCATTAGTCGAAATCGAGAATATGACTAATGCGACAACCCCTTGAAAAATCTATTAAGCTAATTTACTCTTTGCCAGTTCTGCCAGAGTTGCGAATCCCTCTGCATCGTTGATAGCCATGTCAGCCAGAACTTTTCTGTTCAGGTCAACGTTCGCCAGCTTTAAGCCGTGCATGAATTTGCTGTAGGATAAACCGTTCATTCTTGCAGCAGCATTGATACGAGCGATCCAAAGCTGTCTGAACTGACGTTTTCTCTGTTTTCTTCCTGCATAGGAGCTTGCCAGAGCTCTCATTACAGACTGTTTTGCTACTCTATACTGTTTGGAACGGGCTCCTCTGTAGCCCTTAGCCATTTTTAATACTCTGTTATGTTTCTTCTTAGCGTTTAATCCGCCTTTAATTCTTGCCATTCTTAATTTCCTCCTATATTAAAGATAATCTTTTTTCAATGAAACTTTGCCAACTGTCCAGATTACATGTAAGGCAGGATTTTCTTCATGCTCTTTACATTTGTTGCATCTGTGATAGTTGCTTTTCTGAGATTTCTTTTTCTCTTCTGAGATTTCTTTGTTAAGATATGGCTCTTGTAAGCTTTATTTCTTTTTAATTTACCTGTTCCTGTTGTTTTGAAGCGCTTTGCAGCAGCTTTGGTAGTTTTCATTTTTGGCATGTTTATGTCCTCCTTAAACTCTTTTTCTTATTAACGTTTTTCTGTCAAAAACATAGTCATGCTTCTGCCTTCCACCTTAGGCGCCTTTTCGATCACCGCAATGTCGGACAGAATCTGCGCAAACTCATCTAAGATGTGCTTGCTGCTCTGCATATGTGCCATTTCCCTTCCCCGGAAACGCAGAGTCACCTTCACTTTGTTTCCTTTCTGCAGGAATTTTCTGGCGTTGTTGACCTTGGTCTTCAAATCGTTTTCCTCAATATTAGGGGATAAACGCACTTCTTTGATTTCTATGGTTTTCTGTTTCTTCTTAGCTTCCTTCTCTTTTCTGGCTAATTCGTACTTATACTTGCCATAGTCAATAATTTTACAAACCGGCGGCTTCGCTGTGGGAGCAATCTTTACCAGATCCAGTCCGGCTTCCACTGCATGTTTCTGGGCTTCTCTTGCGGACATGATTCCCAGCTGCTGTCCATCCGCTCCAATAAGACGTACTTCTTTGTCTCTGATTTGTTCGTTGATCATTAAATCGCTAATAGTCGTGCACCTCCATAATATTGATAAAACACTCTTGGGCCCCCTTGGCCATTTCCTTTAAGAAAAGAACACGTAAGCCTTCCGGCTTTCATGGTCATGAATAAGAATCTACAGAGCAAAAGAAAAGCGGATAGCAAAATACACTATCCACCTGATATCTCCATATGAAAACGCTGTGCGCTTCACTGCATTCTATAAACCGTTAGTCACCCATTTGTGCTAAGGTGAGAGTGGATACTCTGCTTTCTTTTTCTTCTTCAGACTTTTGTAATATAGCATAGCTAAAACACAAAGTCAAGCTTTTTTGTATAAAAAATCCCTTGTTTTTTCTTATAAGAAATGGCATAATTATGCCTACATACCTTACACACAATACAAAGGAGAAAAATATGGAACAAAAAAGAGGATCTTTTACAAACAAGATGGGCTTTGTTCTGGCTGCTGCAGGTTCGGCTGTAGGCCTTGGAAACATCTGGCGTTTTCCTTACCTGGCTGCAAAATACGGAGGGGGTATTTTTCTGCTGGTCTACCTGATCCTGGCAGTGACCTTCGGATTTACACTGATGGTCACAGAAATCGCCATCGGCAGAAAGACCAGACTCAGTGCCATCGGCGCTTTCCAGTCACTGGATAAGCGTTTCGGTTTCGTAGGCTATCTGGCCTGCGCCGTACCTTTTATCATCACCCCTTATTACTGCGTTATCGGAGGCTGGGTGATCAAATACTTTGTCACCTTCCTTACCGGAGACGGCGGACTTGCCTCCGGGGACGAATACTTTGCCGCTTTTACCAGCCAGACGGTTTCCCCGGTGGTATGGTTCTGCATTTATGTTCTTCTCACCGCCATTGTAGTGATCATGGGTGTTGAAAAAGGAATTGAGAAAGCCAGCCGCTTTATGATGCCCCTGCTGATCGTCATGATCGTAGGCATCAGCATTTACTGTGTTACACGGCCTGGCGCTATGGAAGGTGTAAAATATTACTTCTTCCCCGACTTTTCCAAATTTTCCGCTACCACTGTACTGGCGGCCATGGGGCAGCTATTCTATTCTATGTCTCTGGCTATGGGAATTATGATCACTTACGGCTCTTATATGAAAAAAGAAAGCAGTCTGGAAGCTTCTGTGCGGCAGATTGAAGTCTTTGACACTGTAGTTGCCTTCCTGGCAGGTCTGATGATCGTGCCTTCGGTCTTTGTTTTCTCAGGAGGAGATGAAGCTGCCCTCAGCAAAGGACCTTCCCTGATGTTTATTACTCTGCCGAAGGTCTTCAACGATATGGCCCTTGGGGGAGTGATCGGAGCAGTGTTCTTCCTGCTGGTGCTTTTCGCAGCCCTGACTTCTTCTATCTCCCTGATGGAGACTGCGGTTTCCATTCTGCGGGATAAGACCGGATGGGGCAGAAAAAAATCCACGATATTGATCACCATCTATGTCCTGATACTGGGAACCATCGTCTCTCTGGGCTTCGGACCTCTGAGCTTTATCCAGCTTCTGGGACTGGGACTGCTGGATTTCTTTGACTTCATCAGCAACAGTGTGCTCATGCCTATTGTGGCTATTCTCACCTGTATCTGCGTGGGGCATTTTATCGGACCCAAGGTTATTGAGGATGAAGTGGAACTTAACGGTCCCTTCAAGATTAAAAAGTTCTACCGGATCATGCTGAAATGGATCGCTCCCATTTTCCTGGCCCTGATCCTGATCTTTGCGATTTCTGAGACTATGGGCTGGATTGTTGTATAACGCCCCTGCCCCACCGCTTCAGAAAGCCCAAAAGGACTCTTCTGGAGCTGTCGCGTTAAATGTCAGGAATATTTATACATTTTATGCGAATTTGTCGAGTATAGCTTTGAGACCCTAGGCTCAAAGCGACGCAGACTGAGCAATAAAATGTATAAATATTCTCGATTTTGATTAATGCGACAGTTCCAAAAAGAGTCCTTTTTTCTGTGTTATCTATGGCCAGGAGATCTTCTCAGGCTTCTTTTTTCTCCCGAAATGGTTTCAGGAAGATAAACCATCCAAAGATTACCAGGTTCAGGATCAGAGAAGCCAGTACGTCCCCCCAGGCAATGGTCTGTCCCTGGAGTACATCTGCAGAATAATTTCCAACAAACATAGGGATCAGATTATTATTCATATAGTGGACAGCCACGGCTACCCAGATGTTCCTGGTCTTCATATAGACATAAGCCAGGAAGATTCCTATAAAGACGCAGGTAACGATCTGGGACGCCACATAGATCACGCCCATATCCGGCGTGGTGTAATAGAAGAAATCCAGAGGCAGGTGCCACAGTCCCCATATCACCCCTAAAAGCAGTACGCCCTTTCTCAGTCCGAATCTTTTCTGCAGGAGAGGCTGGAGATAATACCGCCATCCATATTCCTCTCCGAAGAAGGCCACTACTACCAGGAAGAAATTCAGGACCAATGTAACCAGATAGAGCCAGGTAGAAGGCAAAGCCCACAGCTGGATAAATTCTCCCATCTGTCCTCCCAGAGCACTGGAAATCCCCATACGGAGGCTGTAAAGCACAAAGAACAAAAGCATACACAAAACCGACTTTTTCCAGTTCCTCCACCGCAGGCCGCAGGCCTCCCGTCTCTCTTTTCCCGAAACCAGAAGGGTGATCCAAAATACAATGCTTCCCAGGATCAATACCACCTGTACAAGCACCATCCATACTGACATTTCCATCTGTCCTGCCTGTATACTCTGAGGCAGAAATACAGAACCCAGGGCACACAGGATCATCAGGACTGTGATCACAAGGAAGGTCACATAAAAAATCCTGGGCACCTTCTGGTCTCCTTTCCTGGTAAGCAGATAAGCCATCATAACTCCCGCCGCCGGATAAAGCATCTGGGCGTTGGGAAATACACTCAGATCTGCTCCTGTGCTGTTTCCATACCACATCAGCAGTCCCAGGACATAAGTGATCCCATAGGCCAGTGCCGCAAAAATGATCAGTTGTCTCTTTTCTGTTTCTGAAAATCTCATCTCTTTTTCCTCTCTTTTTCAGATTATTCTTTGTTAAGCCTTATATTTTCACCACAAAGATTATACTGAAAAATACATTTTTTGTATATAAAAAGATATGAATATTTTTCAAAAAATACCTATCCAAGCAAATATTCTTACTTTTCTATTTTTCCACAACCTATCTCTGCTTTTCCCTGAAGATTCCCAGGATTTTTTCTCCCTTTCTCCTGGCTGCCTGGTAAACGGCCCACAGAAACAGAAAGATAAGAAGACTGATTCCCAGAACTATCATCAGACTCCGAAGCTCAGCAGCGGTTAGTCTTCCGTCATTCATATAGTTCATTCCTATGCTGAAAAGCAATCCTACCCCACAGCCCAGAACTGTCGGGTAAATAAAAATTTTCCTGAGCTGAGCTTTTAAAACTTTCTTCCGATACTCACTGTCTGCCCCCAGCCGCTCCAGGCTTACAAAAACTTCCCGGTTGTCCGCAGCCACAGAGACACCTCTTACATAAGTCATAATAGCCACTGTGGAAAGGGTGATGATGAAAATGTACAGGCAGAGCATCACATAGACCCCAACAAACTGCATCCATTCCTGGCTGTTCAGAATCTGAAACTGCGGCCCGTATCTCCAGTTTACAAGAAGCTGGGTATCCTCCGGGTCCATCTCAACCTTATCCCCATACATATATTCTTCCCCATTGGCTTTGGCCTGGAGCTCTTCCCACCGATCATAATTTCCCATATGAGCAGAAAGGTCTGTAGCCCGGCTCACATATTCCTCATACAAAGCTCTGGTAAAAGGATAAGAGGCTTCCGGATCGGCAGCGTCAAAAAAGACCAGATGCTCCATCCACTCCTGTCCGATACCTTCTGTCAGAGTCTCATAATCTTTATCATTGAGCACATAAGCAAAAGGCTCAGACATATCTGACAGACTGTTATATTCCAGTGTTCCTCCAAAAGTCAGGCCAGTCTCTGTCCCTGTGTCCGGATTGGAAACTTCTGACAGACCGTCTGTAAAATCCCAGATATTATCCTGATGCCCTGCCTCCGTTATGGTCTTATAGGTTTCGGGAGCCACCCCAGGGTCTTCTCCCGTAAGCTGCTGATAGGTTTTTCCGGAGAAAAAAAGAGCCGTTTTTCCTTTTTCTCTGGTAACCGTCACATATTCATTGTCCTCTGTATAATCTGTCATTTTATAGGTGATCACCAGATTGGCTCCTTCCCCCTCTGTGTAATCCTGGATTTCCACAGAATACTCTTCTGCCAGCTTCCGGATCTCCTCTTTCGTCACCTGTTTCTCCTGAACCGGATAGTGGAGAACAAAGTCTCTGATAGTCCCGTTGTCAATATATCCGGCACTGTCGGAATACAGGAGCCCATAATAGACAGCAAAAATTCCTGCAAACAGCAGAAGGACGACCACGCACATATTCCGTGTGGTAGATTTGGCGGAAAACCGCATAAGGCTTACAGACACCAGATTTTTGTAATACTTCTTTCTATTTTTTCCTTTCCGGTTCTGCCCTACTATACTGAGCAGCACCAGATAGATGCCTGCCACTGCCAGAAAATAAAAAAGGTTCAGAACAGAAGGGGGGCCTACATGAAAGACATGGACAAAGATCCTGGGCAGCCCCATAGCCAGAAGAAGCCCTCCCAGTATCATCCCCATGCCGGCCCCAAATGTCCAGGCAGGAATCTTCTTCACCATTTCCGGCTGGTGCTGGGTCCGCAGGATATCCATAACATTGGTCTTTTTTACAAATTTCCTTCCTGCAGCTCCTAAAAGAATAGCCAGTATAATGGCAAAGACCAGCCCCACCAGAAGTCCGCCTATTCCAAAGTGATATTCCATTTCCTCTGTAGAAACCAGAAAGGATTCAAAAAGCTTCCAGATCAGCCAGGACAGAGGTATGGCTCCCAGTAATCCCAGGGCTGCAGCCGCCCCTGTAAGCAGAGCCAGTTCTTTAAAGAGCATAGTCCCCAGGGTCTTCTTCTGCTCTCCCAGAGCCAGAAAAATACCGTATTCTCTGCTTTTATACCGAAAAAAGAGTATGGAAGCATAGAGGGTGAAAATAGCACATCCTACCGCCGTAGCTCCTAAAAGCAGAATGGCCAGTTTTCGTGTATCTCCGCCCTCAGGGAGAAATTCCTGTACCGTAGGTCCGAAATACATCAGGGCAAAGGCTGTAAGCAGCAGCACAGAAAGGAAGATGCAAAAGGCAAGGATCCCATACTGCCCTTTATTCTTTCTCCGGAGTTTGGCAAAAATCTTATTCCTGGTCATCCCTGTCACCTCCCAGTTCCCGGAGTACATCCAGCAGCTCATCCATAAATTCTCTTCTGGAACCCCGGCGGGTCAGTTCTGTATGTACGGCACCGTCCCGGAGCACGATGACACGGTCACAGAAAGAAGCTGCATAGCTGTCATGAGTCACCATGAAAACAGTAGCCTCAAGCTGTTCTTTTGCCTGAAGAAAAGCATCGATGACTGCTTTGCAGGATCTGCTGTCCAGGTTTCCTGTAGGCTCGTCCGCCAGCAAAATATAAGGAGAATTCATCATAGCTCTGGCCACTGCTGTACGCTGTTTCTCTCCTCCTGAAATCTCTGCGGGATATTTTTCCTGTATCTTCTCGATCCCAAAGGCCTTACAGAACTTCCGGGCTTTCTCTTCCATCTTTCCCACCGGCTTTCCTGCTATGACCTGAGGAAGACAAATATTTTCAAAAACCGTCAGTCCGTCCAGGAGCATAAAATCCTGGAATACAAAACCCAGGTGCTGATTCCGGACTTTTGCAAGCTCTTTCTGTCCAAGGCCTGACAGATCCTTCCCATTTAACAGGATTTTTCCCTGGTCATGAGGGATAAAACAGGAAATACAATTTAAAAGGGTGGTCTTTCCCGAACCGCTGGGACCCATAACCGCCACAAATTCTCCTTTCTTCACCTGAAAAGACAAATCTTTCAATACCAGGTAGGAATTGTTCCCTGTCTTATAGGTTTTTCTCAAATTTTCAACTTTTAACATCTGGTCTACCTCCCCATTTCTGTGTATAAATTTTAGGCAATCATTATTATAATTTTTCTCTCCTGAAAGGGATATTCAGGAAATAGGTAAGTTTGACAGAATTTTGGGAAAGTTCGGCAAAATCATCCCTCTTGCTGGCAAATTTTCAGAAAACCCTATATAATATTATTGATATCGGCTTTCAGGCCTGTCCGTCAGGAAGAAAGACGCTGTCACAGATCAAACTATCACAGTCAAAAGGAGCTGCAGGGAATCCCCTGCAGGATCCGGGAATTTGACTCCGGAAACGCTCTGCTAGAAGGATTAGAAGAGGAAGACGGGGATATCCTTTTTCTGGATATCAAAATGAAAGGTTTAAACGGCATAGATACGGCCACCCAGCTTCGGAAGATTTCTCCCCATATTGTAATTATCTTCATCACCGCTTATCCCGACTTTGTTTTTCAGGGCTATGAGGTCCGGGCCTTCCGCTATATACTGAAGCCTTACCGGGAAGACAAAATCCGGGAAATTCTGGGACTGGCCGTAGAGGAAAGCCGCAGGATGGAAGAGCAGTTTTATTATATAAAGCAGAAAGGCCAGCTTCTTCGCCTTCCTTTAAAGGAAATCCTCTATTTTAAAAGTGACCGGAAAAAGGTAACTGCAGTCACCGTAAAAGGCCAGGAAGTATTTTATGCCAGGCTCTCAGATATTGAGGCAGAACTCCCAACAGGCTTTATCCGCATACATAACCGCTACCTGGTAAACCTGAGCCATGTTTCCAGGATCGGAAACACCTTCTGCCTGTGCGGCGAAGAGCAGCTTCCTGTAAGCAGGGCCTGCCGCCAGAAACTGGCCGCAGCCTTTGCCAGAAAACTTCTTCACTCTTAAATTGGAAAGCAGGGATCCTATGGAAAATCTCATCAGCCTTATCGGAACTTCCTGTAATTTTGTACAGGGGTATTTCTTCTTTAAAACCGTATCCTGTCTTCTGAAGCCCAGAGAGCCCAGGTTTTTACAGATCCTAGCCTGGATGCTCTGTACCCTGGTGTCCTCTGTAGTTATTTTCGCCCAGGACCCGGTTAATATCCTGGTTGTATTATGCCTTTTCTTTGGGACTACCTTTTTCTTTGAAGGACCCTGGTATTTGAAGATTTCTGCTGTAATGATCCTCTATCCCATTGCCACAGCTCTGAATTTTCTCCTGAATAATATCGGGACCTGGATTTTCTTTACTTTTTGGGGCGGAATGGGATTTACCAATCTGCTGTTCTCCAATCTGGCGGAAATTGTACCCCTGCTCTTCTGGTTTGTTTTTTACCGGTCCATGAACCGAAGGCTTCTGAAAGCCCGCCAGCTTCTGGACCGGCGTTCCTGGCTGTTTCTCAGCCTGATCTGCCTGGCTTCTCTTACAGCAGTAGTCAGTCTGGTCTGCTTTACCCCCAACCTGGCCCCTGCGGCTTATCCCTGTATGCTGGCCTGTATCGCCACCAACTTTACCAGTATTTATCTGGCCTCTTATCTGGCAGATACCATCCAGGCAGACATGGAGCGGAAAAATCTCCGGCTTCAAAAAGACTATTACGAGGAGCTGGAGAAAAACCAGCTTCAGATACGACGGCTCCGCCATGATATGAACAGTCATTTTGCTGTGGTGGACAGTCTGTTAAAAGACAGAAATATAAAAGAAGCTCTGGAATACCTGGAAAAACTTATGGGATACATAGAGACGGGAAACCGTCCATTTTGTAAAAACAGTGTTGTGAACGCTCTTCTGAATGCAAAGTATAACCAGGCTTCTGAGCAAAACATTGACTGCTTTTTCAGCATCAGCATTGACGGTTTTACAAAACTGGATGATATTACCCTGTGTTCCGTCTTTGCTAACACTTTAGACAACGCCATAGAAGCCTGCAGCAAGATCCCCTCCGGACAACAGCGGAAGATTTCCGCTAAAGCCCGCTATACAAAAGAGGGATACTTCAGCTATGAGATTGTAAACACAAAGGAAAATGAGGTACAGAAAAGAAAAGGACGTTTCTTCACAGACAAAGAAGATCCCCTCTCCCACGGCCTGGGAATCGCCTCCGTTCAGGAAATTATAGAAAAAAACGGCGGAACCCTGGACATCTCTTACACTGAGAAAGAGTTCCGCCTTACAATATTCCTCTGGATAAAACAGTAAAAGACTGCCCTACCGGCCCAGTACCGATAGGGCAGTCTCTCAATTTTTATTTTTTGTATTCAAAGTCCGGGATCTTATGCCATCTGTCTCTGAAGTAATGAGCCACTAATTTCGGCTTTCTGTCTCTTGTAAAGATTCCCTTCTTATTTCCCTGGACTCTCAGCAGGCTCTGGCTGGTAGCGAAGTCTGCAAAGTTCCATACCTGCTCGCCTACTACAAAATCATAGTCATCGAAAACTTTGTTGTTCATCTTGTAGTATTCTACCTGGAATTCCTCTGTATACATGACCGGTGTGGTATCATGCATACCCATAACTGTATCTGCACCGTACTCGGTAAATATCACTGGTTTTCCGATGGTCTTCCAGTAGTCTAATTCTTTTCTGAGGGCCTGTTCCGGCAGTTCCAGATCCGGGCCGCCAAAGTACCATCCATAGTAGCGGTTCAGGCAGATCACATCGCTGAGTTTTGCAGAGCAGTCTTTTTCAGGAGGTGCCATCTGTACACTGATCAATGTGCAGGGACGTTTCTGAGGATCCAGCTCTCTTGCCAGCTCATAGAGAGGTGCGAAGTAGTCATAAGCACCTTCACTGTAGGAATCCGGCTCATTGGCAATACTCCACATAACCACACAGGCATGGTTCTTATCTCTGGAGATCAGGTCACGGATCACGTCTTTGTGGTGTTCCTGAGTCTGTACGCCATGTTCCTTATCAAAGGTGCTGACTTTCTGTCCGTTGAAGTTTGCGCCACCGCCGAAATCCAGGTTTACGCCTACAGCCGTGGTCTCGTCAATGACTACAAAACCTTCTTCGTCGCAGAGACGCATCATTTCCTCGCTGTATGGATAATGGCTGGTACGGAAGCTGTTGGCTCCCTGCCATTTCATCAAAGACATATCCTTGGTGTTCATCGGCAGGTTCATGCCTCTTCCGTTAGGGAAGGTATCTTCATGTCTTCCATAGCCTTTGAAATAGAACGGTCTTTCATTGATCAGGAACCTGGTCCCCTCTACTCTTACTGTTCTTACGCCGTAAGGCAGTGTATAAACGTCTTCCCCGAAGGTCACTTTCACATCATAGAGATATGCTTTCAGAGGCTGCCACAGATGCACATTTTCAATTTCCAGAACACCCTGGGTTCCCTGGCCCTGCGCTACCAGATTTCCTTCTTTATCAAAAACTTCTACTTTGCAGTCTCCTGTTCCCACAGTATCTACCTTGTAGGAAACTCTGGCAGTAGTTCCGCTCACCTCAGGAACCAGAGTAATATCTTCAATGTAGTCCTTTGGTGTCGTATAGATTTTTACAGGTCTTGTAATTCCACAGTAGTTGAAGAAGTCGAAGTTGGGATTGTTCTGTGGTTTTGCAGAGCTGGAAGAGCCGAAGCCTCCCATGCCGTTCATCATATTGGATTTTCCTCCGATAGGAAGGGTGGTATAGTCGATCACATTATTTACGGCAATGGTCAGAAGGTTGTCTCCGTCCTGAAGCTTTTCTGTAATCTCCACTTCAAAAGGAAGGAAGCCGCCCTTATGCTCGCAGATCAGTTCTCCGTTCAAATAAATTTTTGCATAGTGGGTAACTGCCGCACACCGGAGCATGACTCTCTGGGTCTTCACAAAGGAAGGCATGGAAATCTTCCTCTGATAGAATACCCAGCCGTAATGATCTCTGAAGTCAATGCCTTCCTTCAGGTCATTATAGGAAGCCGGCACCGGCATAGTCATAGGATCTTCCAGAGGAGCCTTGTACCACTCCTGGTCAAAGCCTTCTCCATTGTCCAGCTTGAAATCCCATACGCCGCTTAAGTCACTTAATAATCTGGATGGTGTCAAAATCGGGTATAACATAAAATTCCTCCTTTTCTCAGAGTCTGGCTCTGAATAGTATTGGTTTTAGTGTAAAACAGTGCCGGTAAAGTTTCCTCTGCCGGCACTGTACATCACTGCTTATATTAAATTATATTTTCTTATTTCTTTCCTTCTCTTTTTGCTTTCAGGTAAGCGATGTTGCTGTCAACTTTCTTCTTGCCCAGCGGATATACAAAGATCAGAGCAAGAGACATCAGCAGGAAGCCTGCTGCAGGAACCAGACAAGAAATATCATAAATTCCGTTTAAAACATCTGGATCAAAGGCTGTTGCCTCTGTATATCCTACAATACCCAGAAGAGCTCCTGAAAGTCCTGAAGAAGCAGCCTGTCCCATTTTACGTGCAAAGGAATACACGGAATAGAAAGTACCGTCAGATCTTTCTCCCTCTCTCACCTCTGCATCATCAATTACGTCTGTGATCATAGCCCAGCAGTTTACATTGAAGAAACCGATTCCCAGATATCCAATGGTATAAAGGGCGATAAACAGATACAGGTTATCTGTATGGAGAATAAAAGCAATGAAAAATACCACTGCTCCTAAAATCCCGCCGAAAGCAGATAATTCTTTCTTACCAACTTTAGCTGCCAGAGTCGGTACAATAAAGGCCAGTACAATAACCAGGATGTTTGCACAGAAGCCAGAAATTGATACACCCTCTTTACTTCCAAAGTAGTTCGGGAAGATGTACTGTCCCATACTGCCTAATGTAAGCTGTGACAGAAGGAGAAGCAAAGCTGCCAGTACAATACCGATCAGAGCACGGCTGGAAATCAATGTTTTCAGCAGATGGATAAGGCTGAACTTTTCTTCTTTTTTCTCAATCTTTACACGCTCTGTAGTCAGATTATAGCAGATCAGATAGCAGATAACAGCACAAACAGAGCAGATTGCTCCTGCGATTGCCATATTTGTACCGGAAATCAAAGTATGTCCTTCTGCATCTTCATAGTAAACGATCATAGGAAGAACAACACCGATGAACATACTTGCTAAAGTTGCGCCAATAGTTCTCCAGCTGGACAACTCTGAACGATCTTTTGCTTCAGCGGAAATTGCAGATGCCATGGAACCGTAAGGAATGTTGATTCCTGTGTAGCAGATACTTCCCCATAGCAAATAGGTTGCAAACATCCATACGATCTTGAACGCCATAGGCATATCCTTAAACCATACTGCATACATCAGGAAAGATGCCAAGGCCACAGGTCCGCACATTCTCTTGATCCAGGGAAGGAATTTTCCTTTTGCCGTAGGACGGCTGCGGTCAGCGATCTGTCCCATGGTTACATCGGTAAAGGCATCCACAAATCTGGCCACCATCATCATCATACCAACGATGACGGGGCTCACACCCATAACGTCTGTGTAAAATTTCATCAGAAACGTTGATGAGAGGATGAAGGTAAAGTCATTACCAAAATCACCGAACATGTAACCGAGTTTGTCCCTCATACCGAAAGGCTGGACTTTGTTCGTAGTGTTACTCATTAAAAATTACCTCCTTCTACATTACATATGTAAGTCGTTAGTATTCATTATATATTAATTTTCTATAAAAACGTTAAGACTTTTTTTATGTTTTTCGGTACAATTTTTGTGTGGGTTGAAATTGCATAAAAATTATAC
>NZ_NFIF01000030.1:0-28730 GCF_002161645.1 Blautia sp. An46
AAATTCATAATTCCTCCAGTCGAAAGCACGGACAAAATGAGTTTCACTTCCAACATCAATACCAACAATTAAAGTTTTTTCAGTAATGGATGCAATTTTTGCGTTTTGTGTGTTATACTTCATTTCAGATACCTCTCTGTTCTATAGGATTTGTACTAACCAGCAAAGTCAGCAAATCTTATTTTACTCTGAGGTATCTTTTTTTCTCAACCACCTTTCGTGGAATTCCCTATATTTGTATTATACAGGAAGCTCCTGTTTTATTCTTTGATCAGCCCGAAATGTTTCATGGCCTCATAAATACCATCTTCTTCAATATATTTCGTCACATAGGAACAGCATTCCTTAATAGACTCCTGGCTGTTTCCCATAGCAATGCTGTTGGGCACTGCCTCCAGCATGGAGCGGTCATTCTCACTATCCCCGAATACATAGCAGTCTTCTATGCCTTTTCTCAGATGCTGGCAGAGAAACCGGATTCCTGTAGCCTTGGAATAATCTCTCTGCACCACCTCATACATATTGTATCCCCTGTCTATGCACAGAAAATACCTGGAAAGATATTCTTTTAATTCCTGATTTTTTCTTTCTGGTTTCAGTATTACCAGAAGCTTATCAAAGACCTTCTCACTGCCCTGTATCACTTCTTCAATATCTCTTCCCTGAAGTTCAAATGCATCCTGAGCTCTCTTTATCCAGCCCTCTTCGTCGGGCACCTGATGGTCAAAATAAATGGCGTCGGAAGCCTCATAAAACACAGGGACCTTATACTTTCGCACTGTCTCTGCTATCTGAGTGCAGAACTCATTGCTCAGCTTCACTGAAAGCAGTTCCTTATTCCCCAGGAAAATGTTCGTACCGCAGCCGCATACATATCCATCAAAACCCAGGCTGGTGATTTTTTCTGGAAGACTTGTTCTTGTTCTGCCTGTATTTATAAAAAGCAGATGGCCTTCCTCCCTGGCCATTTTTATGGCTTTTCTGGTACTTTCAGGAATCTTTCCGGTGCCTTCTGTAATCAGCGTGCCGTCTATGTCAAAAAACAACAGTTTCTGTTCCATTGTCCGTTCTCCTTTGCTGACTCATTGCTGTTCTCCGTTTTTTATTATATAATCTTATCAGAATAGAATCTATCTTTTTTTATATAATTTTATTGTTAAATTGTTGCACGATTAAATACCTGCACCAATATTGCCAAAGGAGTTCGTTTATGGAAAAAAAATCAACCTCCAAGCAGGCCTCTCTCACCGTTTATTTCTGTGGAAAAGAAGAGTGTCAGCCCGGACATTATTTTGGTCCTGCCGTCCGCCCTCATTATCTTATCCATGTAATCCTGGAGGGAAAAGGCATCTTCCAGAAAAGCGGTGTCACTTATTCCCTGAAAAAAGGAGATGCCTTTCTCATTCCCCCCATGGAGTCTACTTACTATCAAGCAGATAAGGAAAATCCCTGGAGCTATGCCTGGGTTGGCTTTGACGGAAGCGCATGTCCGGAAATTCTGTCACAGACTGTATTTTCTGATTCCTTTATTTATCAGAATCCCGGCAGCAATATCTCTGCTCTTCTGGCCTGTATGGAACGGCTTCTGGCCTCCTTTCGGGAATCCCATGGCCGTCAGTTGGAGCCCAAGGGAAATCTTCTTATGTTACTTTCCTTTATGCAGGACCCCTCTCCGGAAAAAAGTCGGGATTTTTCTGATGAATATTTCAAAGCAGCCAGAGAATATATAGAGCACAATTACAGTTATGATATCCGTATCTCCGATGTAGCAAGACATGTGGGAATAGACCGGACTTATCTGTACAAAATATTCATGGAACATGGAAAAACCTCGCCTAAACAGTACCTGCTCTGGCACCGGCTGCGAATGGCTGTACAAATGCTCTGTTCCACAGATTATACCATTACAGAAATCGCTCTGTCCTGTGGATTTAAGGACGCTCCTTCTTTCTGTAATTACTTCAAAAAGCACATTGGTTTTACTCCCAGAGCCTTTCGAAAAGAATTTCAGGACCAGGGAAAGACTATTCCCGTAAATAATAAATTACTGTAATTTTCAAAAAGGGGGCTGTCGCATTAGTCATATGTCAGGAATATTTATACATTTTATGCGAATTTGTCGAGCATAGCTTTGAGACCATAGGCTTAAAGCGGCACAGACTGAGCAATAAAATGTATAAATATTCTCGATTTTGATTAATGCGACAGCTCCTTTTATTTTCACTATCCTGAAACATATGAACGAATAATTGCCAGCCTATCAAACACCTACCGGCATCACAAAGAAATACATGACGATAAAGTGACAGATGCTTCCTCCCATGACAAAAAGATGAAAGATTTCATGTGAGCCAAAATTTTTATGCCTGGAGTTAAATATAGGCAGTTTCAAAGCATAAATGACGCCGCCTATGGTATAAATCAGTCCTCCTGCAAGAAGCCATCCGAATCCTGCCGGAGAAAAAGCTTTTACAATAGGCACAAATGCAAATACGCACAGCCATCCCATTCCGATATAAATTACGGAAGAAAACCACTTAGGGCAGGTAATCCAGCAAGCTTTTACAATAATTCCTATCAAGGCCACCGCCCATACGGCTCCACAGAGAAGATATCCGGTCCTTCCTTCCAGGGTAATCAGGCACACTGGGGTATAACTTCCAGCTATCAGTATAAAAATCATCATGTGATCCATTTTTCTCAGCCGCCGGTTTACCTTCTCCGTAGAATCTACCGTATGATAAATGGTGCTGGCTGCATAAAGCAGAATCATGCTCAAGATAAAAATACTCATTGCGATCATATAGATGCTGCCCGGTTCTCTGGCCGCTTTAATAAGCAAAGGCGCTGCTGCTATAATTGCCATAATGCAGCCTATAAAATGGGTAATAGCACTTCCCGGATCCTTGATTTTAAATTTCATACTCACCACTCCTGTTCTTGACGTTGCTGTTAATAGTATATTCCGAAATTTCATTTAGTATTATAAAGTTTATTATGTAGTTTTAAATACTACATCTGGTTATTCATTATACTACAGCAGACTTTCGTAAAAAGCAAGGGTGAGTTTTTGTATTTTTTTCTTTTTTTCTAAAAATAGATAGGACTGTTGTATGAAACAAAGTCCAGCATCGTTTCATACAACAGTCCCGTTCTTCTTATATTAACCACAGATATTCATAAGGACCCAGTACGATATTTTCCCAAAGACGCACGGTCTTTCCCTGAATCAGGTCATGAAGCTCTCCCGGCAGTCCAAACCAGTTCACAGTATTACAGTCTACTACCTGTTCCCTCTCGCTGAAATTTGCCAGTACCAGCATCTTATCCTCTTTGTGGAATCCAAACACAGCTTTGTTCTGGGTATCCACTGGTATAGAATGGAGTCTGGAAGAAAATACTTCATGGCTCTTTCTGATTTCTATCATCTCTTTAATTCTGCTGAAGATAATGCCTTCCACAGTACTCTGGTCATGACGGTTTGCAGCCTTATCCCAATCCATAGGCGGACGGTGGAGCCATCTGGAATCATGGGAGATTTCCGGATCTTTTTTATACTCCCACCAGTTCAGCTGGCCAATTTCATCTCCGCTGTAGAGAAGAGGGATACCTGTATAAGAAATAATAATGCTGTTCAGAAGAAGAATTCTCTTCACGGAAAGTTCCAGCTTATACCGGTCTTTCTCCACTACAGCCTCTTCCAGTCCGCACATAGAAGCCATGGTTCCGCTATTTCTGGCATCCAGTGTCTGAGGATTAAACTCATACAGCTCTCCTCTGGAGAAACTTCCCGGGAATTTTCCTTCCATAAACTGGATAATAAACTGCTTGTGAGCCTCTGGGTCCATTCCCAGATCCCGGATAATATTAGTCTCAAATCCCCATCCGATATCATCATGGCACCTTGCATAATTAATCCAGACTCCGTCTTCAGGAGTGCCATAGTCAATGGCAAGAGATTTCTCCATAAGTCTTACATCTCTGGTAGCCAGAGAGTTCCACAATAGGACCATAAGAGAAGCGTTGTACATAATGTGACATTCCTTTTCCTCAGGAGATCCGAAATACTTCACGATTTCATGAGGCTCTACTATAGCTTCTCCCAGGAAGATAACAGAAGGGCATACTTCCTCGACGATCATCTCGTACATTTTCAAAAGCGTATGAACCTGGGGAAGATTCATAGAATTTGTTCCCAGCTCCTTCCACATATAAGGAATAGCATCCAGGCGGAAAATATCAATACCCTTATTTGCCAATGTAAGCAGGACCTCAGCAATCTTATTAAACACATTGGGATTTTTGTAGTTCAGGTCCCACTGGAACTCATAGAACCTGGTCATAACATATTTATTGATATCTTCGTAGTAAGTAAAGTTCTTCGGCGCCACAGAAGGGAAAATTTCAGTCAGTGTTTTCTCATACTCTGAGGGAATACCATAATTGTCAAACATATAGTACATATCCTCATAGCCCGGCTCATTTTTCTTGGACTTCTGAGCCCATTCATGCTCTTTCGCCGTATGGTTCAGCACAAAGTCAATACAGGTCCGGATCCCTTTTCTCTTTAACTTTCCTACAACTCTTTCCAGCTGCGCCATTGTCCCCAGGCGCTTATCCACGTTCAAGTAGTCAGCTACCGCATATCCTCCGTCATTCTGGCCTTCCCTTGGCTGAAGCAAAGGCATAAAGTGTACATAGGTTACACCCAGGTCACTTAAATAGTCAATCTTTGATTCAAACTTCTTTAAGTCCTCACTGAACTTATCCACATACAGCATGATTCCCACCATCTGCTCCGACAGATACCAGGAATTTCCCTTTTTATCCTGCCGTTTCAGTTGAGGGCTTCTGTTTGCTTTGGCTGTTTCCATGATGCTTACCAGCTGGTCATAAAAAAAGTTCGTGATTCCGTTTTCCCCGTAGAGTCCGTAATATAGACTCTTCAGCCTATCCATTGACATATTTTTTTCTCCCTTCTATACATTCTTATTTATCATGTTCTGCTAATTGCCGATTCCTTGTGGAAACCTTTCCATAAGTTAAATATAAGGATTCCACTATGCTTTGTCAATCCCCGTCTTTCTTTTTCAGCAGGTTTCCCCCTGCTGCCACCGGATTTCCGTTATCTTATCCTCTACCTCCTCTTCTCCCTGGATTTTCCTTGTCAGAATATCTGTAAGTTCCAGGGAAATTTTGTCAATCTGCTGTACCACAGAACTGATTCTCGGAAAAACGCTCCTGGTTCTCTCTGTGCCATCATAGCTGATAATCTTCAGTTCTTCCGGTATCTTCTTTCCAAAGCGTTTTCCTTCCCACAGAAAAGCCTCTGCCAGAGGGTCTGAGGCAAATACGCCGTCTATATCCTGATACTTCTTCAGACATTCCGCAGCCTTTTCAGAATAATGCCTCATATCAAATTTATCCTGGCTGATATAATCTTCCAAAACCTGGATTCCCTGAAACTCCAAACAATCCTTCAGCTCCCTGTGGGCCAGCCCTACGATTATATGTCCCTCTCTGGCATCCTCTCCATAAATACTTAATACCTTTTTACAGCCTTTTTCCATAAAATGTTCCGCTGCCATCCTGCCTGCTGCCCTGTGGTCCGATCTTACCATAGGGATATGCCCTCCGAAATCTCTGTCAAAAGAAACGATTACCCGGCTGCTCCTTAAATAAGCTTCGTCGTTAAAAGAATGAGTGGCGGTTATAATGCCGTCTACCAGATTATTTTCCAGCATATCCAGATAGTCCTGCTCTCCGTGCTCCATACTGACCGTACAGCAGACCATGGTCTTATATCCTTTCTTATATAATGCGGACTCCAGCTCCTGGACCAGCCTGGAAAAAAAGCAGTGATCCAGTGTCGGAATAAGAATTCCTATAATACCAGAACTGTTCTTTAAGAGATTCTGTGCAAGTACATTAGGCTTATAAGACAACTTTTTTGCTGCCTCCTCTATCCTCTTCTTTGTTTCAGGTGCCACATATCCATTTCCCGACAGAGCCCTGGAAGCAGTTCCCAGTCCCACGCCTGCCAGATTTGCCACATCTTTAATACTTGTCATATCTCAATTCCTTTCTGATTACAGCATATATGTTCTCCGAAAGACTCCAGATAATTCTCCCGTAAAAGCCTTCATATTTAATAAAATATCAAAGATTCTGCCTTCTGACAATACAAGGTTTGCCCCTGGATATCACAGTAAAAATTTTTCAAAATAATACTTGACTAATTTCATCTGATATGATATCTTAATATCAGTAACAATTACTATTATTAATCCTTTGGAACTTCCTGGGATAGAAAGGGGAGAAGCCTATGCCAGCATTAAAATACAGCCGACAGCGGGAATGTATCAGAGAGTTTGTTCAGAATTGTCACGAACATCCTACTGCGGATACCGTCTATGCAGGAATTAAAGAAGAATTCCCGAATATCAGCCTGGGAACTGTATACAGGAACCTTTCTCTCCTGGTAGATCTGGGAGAGATTGCCAAAATTTCTACAGGTAATGGACCTGACAGGTTTGACTGCAATACCAGACCTCACAGCCACTTTATCTGCACACACTGCCATTGTATCAAAGATATTGAAATGGCTGATATGGACTATATCACCCAGAAAGTCTCTGAAAATTTTGATGGGGAGATCACTGCCCACACCACAACTTTTTACGGTATCTGTAAAAACTGCTTAGATGAAAAAAATTTACAGAAAAGTAGTTGACAGTTTTTCTCTAGTATGTTAGATTTGACATAGAGACAAAATAGTAATCATTACTATTATTAAATTCCTGTAAAAACCTGGCAAAGCCAGATTTTATAAAAATTCTATAAGAAAAGGAGAACAAAGTTATGAAGAAATTTGTATGTAATGTATGTGGTTATGTTTACGAAGGCGACGCTGCTCCTGAAAAATGTCCAGTTTGTGGAGCGCCTGCAGATAAGTTCACTGAGCAGTCTGGAGAAATGAGCTGGGCTGCAGAGCATGTTGTAGGTGTTGCTCAGGGCTCAAGCGAAGATATCATGGAAGACTTAAGAGCTAACTACGAAGGCGAGTGCAAAGAAGTTGGTATGTACCTGGCTATGGCAAGAGTTGCTCACAGAGAAGGATATCCGGAAATCGGTTTATACTGGGAAAAAGCTGCTTACGAAGAAGCTGAACATGCAGCTAAATTCGCTGAGCTGTTAGGTGAAGTTGTTACAGACAGCACAAAGAAAAACCTGGAAATGCGCGTAGAAGCTGAAAACGGCGCTACAGCTGGTAAATTCGACCTGGCTAAACGTGCAAAAGCAGCGAACCTGGACGCTATCCATGACACAGTTCATGAAATGGCAAGAGACGAGGCCCGTCACGGAAAAGCTTTCGCAGGCCTTCTGAAGAGATACTTCGGCTAATCTCCGAAAAAATAATTTTTAAAATAGGCTGTCCCATTAATTGCAATTTAATGGGGCAGCCTATTTTCTATCCGTTTCTAATCTAAAACTTTTACCTCAAATTTGTCCACTTCCATATCTGCTCTTTCCGCAAACAGCGCCAGATAAGTTCCTGTAAAAGTCATCGTTCTTGTACTTTCTGTACATAGTCCCACAGTTAGACCTGTTCCCAGCTTTTCGTAATTTTCTCCATCTTTGCTGTACATAAAAGTGTAATATTCTTTATCTGTTACAATTCTCAGCCAGATACTATCTCCCTGTTGTAGATCAATTTCTGTCTGTGCTGTAACTACAAATATATCATGGATATGTTTTGCCAGGCAGATTTTCCATATATCCAGTTCTTTTGTAAGATAGATCTCGTAATGATAGTCCTTATTATAGTAAGCAGTCAGTCCCAGACGCATTCCCTGCACAGTTTCCATCGGGCGAAGATGAACCGTCGAAACCGTATCAAAGCCTTTCTGCCTGATACCTGCCCAGGTAGGCGTATCCTGCTCATTTATAGTTATGTCGCTTCCTCTTAAAACCATCGTATTAGTCTTTATTGATCTTCTATAGTTATCTGTTACCGGATTTCTTAAAAAGTTATATTGAGCAGGGAATACTTCTTCTGAAAAATCATCTGCAAAATCTCTGTTTACGGGATATGTTTCCGCAGGCAGCGGACCTTCCATATCAATGTCGATCAGCCCATTTTCACCTACTACCGGCCATCCTTCATCGTCCCATACAACAGGAGCCAGATAAGTCTCCCGCCCCAGATTATGAAGCAGAACCCGGTTATCTTTACCACCGCATGGTCTTATTGCCAGACATACCAGCCACCAGTTTCCATTTGCATCTTCCATGATGTCGGCATGTCCGGTACAATAAATCCTTTCCCTCATATCCTCCTTATGCGATAGTATCGGATTATGGGGACAAGGTTCATAAGGTCCATAGGGATTATCTGATCTCTGCATAGTCTCCATATGGCCATATTCGGTTCCACCCTCGGCAAGCATTAAATAATATTTCCCCTTTATCTTATATAAATGAGGGCCTTCCGGATATCTTCCGCCGCAGCCATAGCTGATGATTCTGCTTTCTGTAAGTTTTTCCCCTGTAAATGGATTAATCTCACTTGTTAAAATACAGGCCTTTCCTGTCTTATCCAGTCCTGTAGATGTAAAATATACTTTTCCATCATCATCAAATAAAATAGATGGATCGATTCCTTCCTGATCAATCCAGACCGGATCTGACCAGCCTTTCTCCGGCTCTTTACTATAGACAATAAAGTTTCCTTCTCCGCTGACATTAGTCGTTGTCATAAAAAAAGTTCCGTTATGCCAGCGTAAAGTCGGCGCATAAATGCCTCCTGAAGGACGACACTTTTTAAGAGACAGTTGATTTTCCGTTGTCAGGCAATGTCCTATCATTTTCCAGTTTACCAGATTCTTGCTGTGATAAATAGGCACTCCCGGAAAATATTCAAAGGATGAATTAACTATGTAGTAATCTTCTCCTACTCTACAGATAGACGGATCCGGGTTATATCCGGATATGATTGGGTTTTTATAATGCTGATTATCCATTTATGTCTGCTCCTTTCCATAGGTTAAATCAGTGTAAACATTTTTTTATTCTCTGTACTGCTATCCCGGCCTATCATTACCTCAAATTTGCCGGGTTCGCTTCCCCATTCTCCATTTTCCATATAAAACCGCAGCATTTCTTCTTTAATTTCAAATTTTACTACGGCTTCTTCTCCAGGCTGCAGAGTGATTCTTTTATAGCCTTTCAACTGCTTAACAGGACGCACAACACTTGCTGCAACATCATGGATATAAAGCTGGATTATTTCTGTTCCTGTTCTGTCCCCGATATTTTTTACGGTTACTTCTGCAACGATCTTTTCTCTTTCTGATAATTCTTTTTTATCTAATCTCACATCTGAGATAGAGTAATCCGTATATCCCAAGCCCCAGCCGAATGGAAACAGGGGTTTATTCGGTATATCCAAATATTTAGAAAGAAAACGATTTTCTTTTTGCTTTTCATCGTAAAAACGACCTGTAGGGAAGGAATCATAATGGATTGGAACCTGTCCTACACAATATGGAAAACTCATTGGAAGCCTTCCTGTAGGCTCATGGGTCCCGGACAATATATTCATAAGAGCCATCCCCCCTTCTGTCCCCGGCATCCATGCTTCCAAAACAGCTTTGGAAGATTCGCAGATCTCTCTGATATCCAAAGGTCGTCCATTGAACAATACAACCGCCGTATTAGGATTAATTGAAACAATTTCTTTTAACAATCTTTTTTGTATTGCAGGAATATCTAAATTTCCTCTACTGGTTGCTTCTCCTGTCTGGAGATAATGCTCCCCAAGAAAAAGGATTACCTTATCTGCAGTTTCCGCAGCTTTACATGCTTCGTCCCATAAAGCTTTTTGTTCTTCTCTCGTAAGCTTTTCTTCTCTATATTGTCCAAATCCTTCCAGTTTTGTATCTTCGTCTAATAATGTACATCCCTTTGCAAAAATAAAATTCCAGTCTTTCCCCAACTTTTGTGCAGCCTCTTTTACTGTTATAGTATCTTTCGGGTCTCCCAGGAAAGACCAGCCTCCCAAAAGCTCTTCTCGGTCTACATAGGGACCGATCATAGCAATTTTTTCCTGTCTCTTAACCGGGAGAAATTTCTCCTCATTTTTCAATAATACAAAGGATTTTTCAGCCGCCTCTAAAGCCAGCTTCCTATTATCTCCACACAGTATATATTTCTCTTCTTCTGCTTCGTCGGCTCCCTTAAAAGGATTCTCGAAAAGCCCAAGCTTATTTTTCAATTCCAGTATACGCATAACTGCTTCATCCAAAAGCTTTCGATCCACTTTCCCGGTATTTATAAGCTCTTCCAGATTTTCCGGATAGACACCTGACATCATATCGATGTCCACACCTGCTTCCATGGCCAGTCTGGCCGCATCGCTCCTATCCTCAGCTACTCCATGACATATGGTTTCGCCTATCGCTCCATAATCGCTGATAAGTACCCCTTCAAATCCCATTTCATCTCTCAAAATTTTGCGCATCAGTTCTTTATTGATCGTAGCAGGGATATCATTAACCGTATTAAATGATGTCATAACAAGAGCCGCTCCTGCATTCACCGCCGCCTGATAAGAAGGCAGGTAATATTCTCTGAATGTACGTTCTGTTAATTGAACAGTATTATAGTCTCTGCCCCCATCCGGCGCACCATATCCAGCAAAGTGTTTTACACAGGCACCCAATGTATATTTATCCTTCAGATCTTCTCCCTGATATCCCTGTACCATTGCTTCTGCAAATCTGCTGTTCAGCCATACGTCTTCGCCTGTAGATTCCATGACTCTTCCCCACCTGGCGTCCCTGACCAGGTCTGTCATTGGAGAGAACGTGACATGCAATCCGCTGACTGCCGCTTCTTTTGCCGCCATTTTTGCGCACTCTTTCGATAATTCCGGGTCAAAAGAGGCTCCCTGAGCCAATGGAATAGGATATACTGTCCGATATCCGTTAATTACATCCAGCATAAACATGAGCGGTATATGATGAGGATGTTTTTTCATATAGGCTTCCTGGATTTTTCTTATTTTCTCTGCGCCTGTAATGCCCAGAACAGAGCCTGCTAATTCTATGTCTTCCTTTGTTATGCCCAATTCCTGTGCAGGTCCCATAGCCACAGAGTCCTCTGCCAAAAGCTGTCCTGACACTTGAAAAAGCTGCCCTATTTTCTCTTTCGTACTCATACTGTCGAGTAATTCTTCCAACTTCTTATGTTCCAAACACGATCACCTCTTACCACAATATTTTCTTATTCCACTGCTTTATACTTAAATCTGAGGATTTCCGGCTCTGCTCCCAGCCTGCTATGATATCTTTCATCTCCGTTTAAGATACGTTCTCTATGCCAGCGTCCATTTTCAAAAAATCCTTGTTCTATGGATAGCAATGTCAGATGTTTTTCAGTTCCCCTGGGTGCTAAAAGTCTTATCTCTGTATTGCAGCCTAAGATCCAAAAGGAATTTTCACTGTCTTCCAGGATCATTCCCGCACAGCCCGGTTCGCTAAGCGGATGCTTTCGATATGTCAGCTCCAGTTCGCAGCCTGCAAGTCTTAGAAGAGTTCCTCTTTCATGTTCGCTTTTTTGGATATATCCTTTGACAGAGTCTGTTCCCCGGTACTTAAAATATAAATCTTTCACACTTTCAAGCAGCTCATAAGATTTTTTCAGATACTTTCCGGTTCCGTTACATGTAAAGGCCATCTCGTCAATCTTTAGTTTTTCTAATACCTGTTGATCGCTTCCTGAATTTTCTCTCTCTGATTCAGGATCCGTCAGAAAATCTTCTATGCCAAAAGGAGAAAATCCCAATGTATGATACAATGCAAATGCTGGAAAGACATTGGAAGCGCTGATCGTATCTCTCCTGGCTTCAGGAATGAGTAAAGCTCTGCCGTCATCTGAATATTCTTTACACACACGGTCAAAATCTGACACATAAATATCCGGGGCAAACACATCAATGCTTTTCGCCGCTTCCTTCCATACCGGAAGATTTCTGGCGATCGGTCCGCCGCTGGGATAATTTCCGGGTCGGTCCGGAAACTGATTCAGCCATGCGTTCACATACATAGGCAGCGGATATTCTTTTTTTCCTTCGGAAGCAATTTTTTCTACCGCACAGGCATAATGCCATGCCATAAATTTCTCTGCTGCCTGTTCTTTATAAAGTTCTTTCCATGACGGCAATTTTCTCTCTTTTATATCCGCTTTCTTTCCAAAAGTATCTTTCTTATGTTCCAAAAGAAACAATTTCTCCGGCACAGGCTTTGCAAATTCTTCTTCTGTAAGTGCAGAATAATCTCTTTCCGCTCCTAGAAAGCCGATCTCATTCTCTACCTGGATCATCAGAACGGTCTGTTCCTGCTGATCAAACTCTCTTAAAAATTTCATCAGCTTGCAAAAGGCTTTTGCATCTGCTTCCACTGCTTCTTTACACAGAGGTGTAATGGTATCTGACAGGATTTTTCCCGGATAGCAGGCTCTTTGAAACCTTTTTGTATCTATCTTCACCCAGTCCGGTACATAGGTACTTTCTCCATTTTTCCACAAGCCGAACCATAAAAGCACAAGATACATTCCTTCATCTCTGGCCTGTCTTATGATCCCTTCTGCCAGAGAAAAATCAAATTTACCTTCTTCCGGTTCCACCGTTTCCCAGGTTATCGGAACGATCAGTGTATTTAAATGAAGCCCTCTAATTTTTTCCCATACCTCTTTTTTCATATATTCCAGACTGGAGGAACTGGAATTATGTATCTCTCCGGCAAGCATAAGATATGGTTTTTCATGGACATATAATGTCCAGATACCATTTTTATCTTTTGAAATATATGGCAATCTTTCCATTTTTCTCTCCTATTTATGAGATTTCTTATCCCTTTAAGCCTGACATCTTGATTCCCTGAATGAAGTATTTCTGGCAGGTTGCAAAGATCAGAAGAACCGGAAGAAGCGCAACCAGAGACATTGCCATCATCTGTCCCATCTGAACATTTCCCTGCGCACTCTTGAAAAACTGCAGTCCCACTGCGATCGTAAATTTCACATTGTCATTTAAATAGATCAATGGGCTGAAGAAATCATTCCAATTATATACCAAAGCCATAACAAGTACGGCTAACATAACCGGTTTTACCGCCGGAAGGAGGATTTTTATAAATATCTGGAAAGAATTTGCCCCGTCAATCTTAGCCGCTTCATCCAGTTCCTTAGGAAGCGTCCTGAAGAATTGGATAAACAGAAAAATATTAAAAGCTCCTCCACCTAGCCAGCTTGGCAGGATCAATGGAAAATAAGTATTTATCATACCCAGTTTATCAAACATCAGATATTGAGGAATTAACGTAACCTGTGTAGGAAGCATAAGTGTCGCCAACAGAACTGTAAATAGAAATCCTGAGGCTCTTGCTTTAAATCTGGCAAATCCATATGCCACAAAAGAAGATGACAAAACTGTACCTACTGTTGCAAAAATTGTAATAAACAGCGAATTTTTAAAATATAACCCAAAATCCGCTCCTTCCCATCCTTCAATAAAGTTCTGCAGCGTCGGTTTTGATGGAAAAAGTGACGGCGGCATTTTATAAATATCGGATGTTTCTTTAAAAGATGTGGATACAAGCCAGATAAATGGAAACAGGCAAATGATAACTGCTGCAATAAGTATAATATAAGTCAATATTTTCCCTATTGTCTTCGACGTTTTTTGCGATTTTATATGCATATTTTTCACCTCTTTTAATCGTCATAAAATACCCAGTGTTTTGATGATAATTGAACAATCAATGTGATGACCATGATTACAATAAATAATCCCCATGCCAGCATAGAGGCATATCCCATTTTCCCATATAAAAATCCGTTATTATAAAGATGCATGGAAATGGTATATGTTGCATTAAGCGGCCCTCCATTTGTTAAAATAAATGGCTGCTGGAATATCTGGAAAGCGGAGATAAAAGTAACAATCAGATTAAAGTAGATCGTCGGTGTACACAACGGAAGAGTAATAGAAAACACCTGGCGTACAGATCCTGCTCCATCAATTTCAGCACTTTCGTAATAAGACCTGGGAATATCCTGGATTCCGGCAAGCATAATAATAATATTGTTACCTATCGTCCAGAGTGAAAGAATTACAATAGAAATCATGGCTACCTTCTGATCCCCCAGCCAATTCGGTCCTTTGATGCCGAATAAAGACAATACATAATTGATGATTCCGTAATCAGGGTTAAAGATCCAGCCCCAGAGGATCGTAACCGCCACTCCGGATGTTATATACGGGATATAAAATGCTGTGCGGAAAAATCCAAGACCTTTTACTTTCTTACTTAAAAGCAGTGCAATGAAAAAGGCCAGTATCAAACTCATTGGAACAAACATTACCACATATTTTAAAGTATTGAAAAACGCTTTAAAAAATAAAGGATCTTTTGTAAAGGCATAAATATAATTTTCAAATTTTACAAATTTTCCCTGTCCTGTCAGATTCATATCCGTAAATGATAAATACAGAGAATATATCATCGGATATAAGGTTAAAATCAAAAAGCCTATCAGCCAGGGTGCTGTATACAAATAAAACTTTCTTGCTTCACGTTTTTCCATCTTACTCATCGGCTTTTTTCTTTTTTTCAAAATAAAGCACCTCCATTTAAATGGTATTAAAAGGGCTGCTACAGCATATCAGGCCGCAGCAGCCCCCAATTATCTTTCAGAGTTTTCTTTTATTCGGTCTGATTTGCTTCATTAAAAG
This sequence comes from Blautia sp. An46, assembly GCF_002161645.1. Taxonomy (NCBI): domain Bacteria; kingdom Bacillati; phylum Bacillota; class Clostridia; order Lachnospirales; family Lachnospiraceae; genus Blautia; species Blautia sp. An46. Next base: position 14,798 of record NZ_NFIF01000030.1, read on the forward strand.
CTTGTTCCAAAGCCGGATAGTATGCGTCTATTGCTTCTTGTCCTGATTGTCCGTTGATCGTTACTGCCTGCCATATCTGAGTCCACTGATCGCCGGCATTGGCAAATGCGCCTCCCCAGATATTCAAGCGTGACCCTGCAAGTCCTTCCAGATATTTACTGTTGTCGATCGGTCCATTCTTGATTTCTTTGTAATATCCTTCTGCTACCTTTTTGTTTCCCGGAATTCCTACAGTCGCCGTTACTTTTGCCATATCTTCATTTTCGTAACCTACTTCTTTCAGGAATGTCCATGCGGCATCTTTATTCTCTGCCGTCTTCAGCATCGCATATCCTGTAGCATACATAATATTATTAACATTACTGCCTTCTACCTTAGGCATCGTCACAACATCCCATTCAAAATTATCTCCGATTTCATCTGCGATCAATTTTGTCTCAAAACCACCTAATGTATACATAGCTGCATGTCCGGATACAAATAACTGTTCCTTTGGTAAACTCTTTGCCGCTGCATCATCAGGCATTGCTTTGCTCTGAACCATCTCGCCAAATAAATCCAAACCTTCTGCTACTTCGGGGCTGTTAAGTTCCAATGTCTTCAGATCATCGCTGTATGGTGATCCACCTTTACATATCAATGCAAAGTTAGGGTCTACCCAATGATTGACTATACCATAGGTAGCGTCTGCCCCCTCACCGCTGACAAATTTTTCAGATGCTTCTTTTACATCATCCCAAGTCCAGTCTGCAGTCGGGTATTCAATTCCAAACTCATCAAACATATCTTTATTGTATGCAAGTACAAAGACATTCTCAAGCAAAGGCATTCCTTCCAGTTTACCATCTGGTCTATAATAAGGATCCAACATTCCATCAGTAAAGACTTCCTCTGTATTAACGCCTTCTTTATCTAAATATGGCTGGAGATCTTCGTAATAATCTGCATACAGACCATAATAGTCCGGGGAAGTCTGGATTACATCCGGTCCTGTGCCTGCTGCAAAAGCTGCCGCTGCCTTCTGATCCCATGCATGGTCTGCTGTGGGTATAACAGAATGTTCTACTTCTATTTCCGGATGATTTTTTATAAAAATATCCATTGCATCTTCACGAGCCTTTTTCTCTTCATCCGCTCCCCAAGACCATACTACTAATTTCTGTTTTCCACCGCTTTCTCCAGACTCAGAACTATCTGCGCCATCATTTTCTCCTGACGAAGAGCTTCCACATGCAGCCAGAGAAATTGTCATTGCTCCCGCAAGAGCCATAGCCAGAATTTTTCTTAATTTCATTAAAGATTCCCTCCTTGTTTTTGTTTCTTTATATAAATTGCAGCTGCGCGCCAGGCTGCAATCTATTTCAATATCATCTTTTATTCAAATTTTTCACTGTTTTTCCCTCAAGAATATCTATCTTTCCTCTATAGATATATTTGTAATTTTTTTCTTCCAGCATATCTAATAAAATATCTACACATTTTGCCCCCATTTTGTCAGGATATGTGGCTACACTGGTCAATTTCTTAGAAAAATGATTTCTTATATACGTCCCATCTATTCCCATAATAGAAACATCCTCCGGTACTTTTATTCCCAGAAGTTCCAACTCCTGGATCATACCATGAGCCATATCGTCATTAAAACATATCACCGCTGTCGGCTTATATCTGGAAGATATATATTTCTTTGCAGCCTTCCTTCCCACATCAAACAAATCATAATACTCAAACCCATCTGCTTCTGTAAGATAATTTTTCAATTCATCTTCCACTATTTCTGTTGTATTCTTAACCCTTATAACATATTGCAGATAGTCCTGCAGTTCTTCTTTCATGATCATTTTCCAATAGTTATACCTGTTTTTTGAATATCCGATATCAAAAGGAATTGCCATCCCTATTTTTCTATGTCCCATTTTTTTCAGATAATCTATTGCAATTTCTACCACTTTCCCGTCATCCAAGACTATGCTGGGCATTGGTTTAGAGAAAGTATAGGAAATATCGCAGGAAACGGTAACTGTCGGCAAATGATAAGTACGGCCTATTGTCGAGGCATATTCCTCTGCAACAGTTTCGTTTGGAAAAATAATCCCATCTATCATAAAGTTTTTGATTTTTTCAAAATCATAAGACATATCCAGCAATACTCTATAATTTCTTTTTTGTGCCTCACGTACAATTCCATGAAACATCTGATTATAATAAGCGCCTGTTATATCTCTTTGAAAAAAAATCACCTGACCGCTTCTCCGTCGTTGAAGAGACAATGCAATAGGATTTGGATTATATCCCATTCTTATTGCTGTTTCTATAATTTTCTCCTTCTTTTCTTTCTTCACATATCCACTGTTATTCAATGCTCTGGATACTGCTGCTGTTGAAACGCCAGCTTCACGGGCCACATCTTCTCTATTCACTTTTTTATTCATCTTGTCACTTCCCGCTTATTTATTTGGTGATTTTTATAAGCAAATTATACCTATTCTAAATATTATGCTCAATATGCTAAAATGTGTACGCCCGTTCATATATCAAAATATATATATTTTATATTAATACTTTAACGGTATCGTTTTAATTTAATTTTGTGAAGCATTTTCGTTTTATTCCTATCTTAATAAATTTTATGCAAAAGAAATGGTTTTTTCTGACTATTAATGTTATACTGATTCTACCAGCCTGGCTCTGCTGCCGGGCAAAAAACACTATTGCTAATGAAAAAGGAGGTTTTTACTATGAGCAAATACGCAGGAACCAAAACAGAGCAGAACTTAATGGAAGCATTCGCAGGTGAATCTCAGGCAAGAAATAAATATACCTACTACGCTTCCGCAGCAAAAAAAGCCGGCTATGAGCAGTTAGCCGCTCTCTATCTGGAAACCGCAGACCAGGAGAAGGAACATGCAAAAATGTGGTTTAAAGAATTTCATGGCATTCACGATGTAGAAGCCAATCTGGAAGACGCCGCTGCCGGCGAAAACTTTGAGTGGACCGATATGTACGCCCGTATGGCAAGAGAAGCAAGAGAAGAGGGCTTCCCTGAACTGGCTGCCAAATTTGAAGGCGTCGCCAAGGTAGAAGCTGCTCATGAAAGACGTTATCGTAAACTTCTGGAAAGCTACAAAGCAGACAAGACCTTTAAGGGAGATGCACCTTTAGGCTGGAAGTGCAGAAACTGCGGATATGTACATATGGCAGATGAAGCTCCAGAGGTTTGCCCGGTGTGCGCTCATCCAAAGGCTTACTTTGAAAGAAAAGTAGAAAACTACTAATTTTCAAATTTTTATATCATAAGCCATTCTCATAGATTGTCCTATGAGATTAATAATTAACATAAAAGTCCCTGTTAGAAACCCCGCTCCTTCCGGATTCTAACAGGGACTTTTACAGCCTGAAAATATCATCCTTTTTTATCCAAAGCCTCCAGGGTATAGTCATGAAGGGTTTCTCTCCGGAATGAAAGAATGTTTTCTATTCTGTCTATCTGTTCTTCGTCCATCAGAGAATAGCTTTTATTCAAAAGCTACTGGTAACTGTTTAATACCATTTTTATATGGTCACTGGCAGGAGGACGGTTTATTGGCGTTTCCATTTGTTCATAAAAGAATAAAAATTCCCGGTATCCTTTATAACCGCACTTTTTTGCATTCTCAAAAACATATTTTCCATTAATGCTCTCCACAGGAATATTTTTGTACTCTGCTGTCTTTTTCACCAAAATACTGCTGGCTCATACTCCTCTATGTACTTTTCCTCTATATTCTGTATTTTCTCCATAATTCCGGGACCGCCTTTTTCCATGGCCTCTGTAGGCATTTCTCCGGTGGTGAGAAAACTTCCGTCCTCCTATAAGCCATGAAAGTTCTTTCTCCTTTTCTTCCATACATTGAAATAATCTCCTGGTGGAATTATAATAAAAGCAGAGATTACAGATTTTCAAAAAAACTGCTGACCCATAACAGAAAAGGAGAATTTTATGATTATCAAAAATGCAATGGTGTTTCAGGAAGATGGAACCTTTCAGAAAAAAGACATCTATTTAGAAAAAGGTTTTTTGGTTTCCAGTGAAGAAGAGGTAACAGATAAGACAGAAATTGACGCTAGCGGTCTAAAAGCAATTCCAGGGCTAGTAGATGTTCACAGCCACGGCGCTTTTGGACATGATTTCTGTGATGCAGACCCGGAAGGGTTGAAGGTGATACTAAAATATGAAAAGGAGCACGGAATCACCTCCTACTGCCCCACCTCCATGACCTTGGCAAAAGAAAAACTTCTGGAAATCTTCGCCTCTGTTAAGGATATGGAAACGTCCTCTGACATGGCTAGGATTGCAGGAATTAATATGGAAGGTCCTTTCGTAGATGTAAAGAAAAAAGGTGCCCAGGCCTCGGAGCATATCTGTCCTCCAGATCCGGATTTCTTCCGTCTCTGCAATGAACACTGCGGAAATATCATAAAACTGGTAACCCTTTCACCAAAGGAAGAAGGAGCAATGGATTTTATCCGGGAGCTGAAAGACGAAGTCATGATTTCTCTTGGACATACTACCGCCGATTATAACTGTGCAAAAGCAGCCATGGATGCCGGTGCCGCCCATGTGACCCATCTCTTCAACGCCATGCCTCCCTTTGCCCACAGAGATCCGGGTGTGATAGGCGCCGCTCTGGATACAGAAAACTGTATGGCAGAACTGATCTGCGATGGTTATCACATTCATCCTTCCATGATCCGGGCTGCTTTTAAAATGTTCGGGGAAGAAAGGATCTGCCTGATCAGCGATTCCATGATGGCTACCGGAATGCCTGACGGAGAATACGAGTTGGGTGGGCAGACTGTTTATATGAAAGACCGGTTCGCTGCCCTTTCTGACGGCACATTGGCCGGATCTGCCACAAACCTGTTTGACTGCATGAAAAAAGCCATGGAATTCGGTATTCCCGAATCCACAGCTATTTTTGCAGCTACCAGAAATCCAGCCAAAAGTATCGGTATCTATGACAAAGTAGGTTCAATTACTCCTGGAAAATACGGCGACATTCTGGTCGTAGACGATAAATACAACCTTATACAGGTTTTCTGAGAGAACAAAGTGTTCAAGCCCACCTCAGCTCCCCCTTTCCCTCAATCTTGAGGGGCTTGAACACTTTGCGCGCCGCCGCAATACCGCAAGGCGGTAACATACCTCATTGCGGCGTGTGCATCCCGCCCGGAGGGCTTTTTATTCTATAGGAAAGTCCTCCGGACTTTCCTATAGAATAAAAACAGTGGAAATCCCATTACTTTTTTCCGGATTTCCACTGTTTCTCTATAAGCAGGATTTTTCCTGCCCTGGTCATTCTCTTAATTTCCCATTCTCTTCTCATGGCCTCTTCCTTTGTCTGAAAAGTCTCATAATAAGCCAGTTCCACCGGCCTCCTGGCCCTGGTATATTTGGCACCCTTCCCTTCATTATGACAGGCCAGCCTTTTCTCCAGATTGTTTGTCCATCCTGTATAAAGACTTCCATCTCTGCACCGCAGTATATAGGTATAATTCATTTCTTCTGCTCCTGATCTATGTAATGGACGTCTCATCTGCATACAAGCCAGACATGACGCCCTATATATTAAGCTGCCGATAAAAATGGTACTTTACCAATAGGACTGATTTCCCTGCCACTGGCAGGCTCAGTCATAAAAGACTGTAAGAGTATGATCGGCTGCGGATTTTTCCGCATACTTTATTATACTCTTACAGCCTGAAATTGTGAATCCCTTCTGTTCTTATGGAAGATACTGGAGGGGATCCAGAGGTGTCCCATCTTTCTGCAGGGCAAAATACAGATTTGCTCCTTCCTCTGTATAATATTTTGTAGGTTCGTTGATATAACCCAGAACAGCTCCTGCGGATACATATTCTTCTGCCTGGAAAGGAACGTCTTTCAGCTGTCCGTAAATCGCCTGATATCCATTTCCCATATCCACAGTTACTGTAGTTCCTGTCTCTTCATTCTCCACAATAGACAAAATCTGTCCGTTGGCAACTGCCGCTACCGGTGATCCTACCTCTGCCGAAATAGCAATGGCAGGGCTGGTCTTATAGACATTCAGCGTAGGGAAATACACGGTATTGTCCATATTATAGTCAATGACCACCTGTCCGTTTACCGGCCACTCCATAAGAGAGCTCTCTGTAAAATTCAGTTCAGGAGCCATGGCTGTTTCCACCTGCTCTGTTACCTGAGCCGAAGCAGCCTCAGAATCCTGGGCAGCCTGGTCCTGACTTTCATCTGTCTGTTCTGCACTCTCTGTATTTTCTGCCTGTTCTCCGGCAGCATCAGACTGTTGTGAATCTTCTTCCTCTACATCTCTGGTTCCTTCTACATTAGATGTATTAGCATCCGCAGTTTCTTCTGAATCCTCTCTCTCCTCAGTCTTTATTGCCTGATCGACAGAATCCTCCTCGTTCTCCATAACAAGTTCTTTCTCATTTGGTGTGCTCTTACTCCCGGACTGATACACAACTCCGCATGTAACCACCAGAGCCAGTGTCAAAATACTGCCCAGCAGCACTCGAATTTTCCTCTTTTTATTCATAATCATCACCTCTGACTATCCTGGAGCAATCCGCCCCTTTTTGTTTTCACATATAGGATTGCCAGAAAATGAAAACTTATACACAATTCATTTCTCTTTTTCCCCCTTATATGATAAAATGATACCAAGAGCCGAAAGCTCAGACTTTTATGCCTGCATAAAAAAGTCTGAATTTGAGGCTCGCAAAACATGAGTATGTAGTCCGACAGGACGAAATACGAATGTTTTTAGAATTTCGGGAGCACGAAGTGCGGAGAAATTCGTGGTATCACAAGAGCCGAAAGCTCAGGCTTTTATGCTTGCATGAAATTATTTTAGAATTAAATACTTCATATGGAGGAGCTTACATGGGGAAAACTTATAAAGGCTGGTTTGCAGCCGTATTTATTCTGATAGACTGCCTGGTCCTGCTGCTTTGTTACCATCTCACCCAGGCACCGGTACTTTACTATATCCTGGCAGCAATTATACTTCTGTCCAGTATCTTTTATATTATCTATAAACTTCGTCCCGGACTCCGGGATTTTTTAGACGACCATGTGGACATTCCCTTTTTCTATGCTCTTATTGTACTCCTGTGCAGCATTGTCTTTCTCCGCACAGGTGTTATGGATATTTTATCCTTGAGAGAACCATCACGGGCCGTACTCAGCAATGCAGAATTCACTATGCACCGGCATATTCTGAATCTGAATACCTATACCCTTACCGGAATAGATGAAAATGAAGAGCAGATTTCTCTGAATATTAACAGAGAACTGTACAATTCCTATTCCTATGCAGTTCCTTCTGAAGAACTGGAAAATAATTCACAGATACAGTCTTATTCCTACTCGGAAAATGCGCTCTTTGATGTGAGCTATCTTTCTGGTTCCAAAAAAGTAGTCAGTATCTCTGCTCAGGAACTGCCGGAAGATGATTCAGAAGACTCCCAGAATCTTGTATCAGATACTACCAGTCTGGAAAGCCTCCAGGCAGAAATCACCTCCATTATTGATGCTACAACTATGGAGGCCAAAGTTACAGACTTAGAAGATTATTCGGGAAATGATATAAAAACAGGAAGCACCATTACCATCCACGGGACTATGACCCTCCTTTATCCCTTTAATGTCCAGGGATTCTATGAAATCAAGGAAGGGGATCAGGTAAGCTTTGATATCTCCTCCGTTTCTGCCGAAGACGGCATAACCGTAGAAACCTCCTACCTGAATCTTGTTACCGCTCCCTGAATTTCTCATTTTAGCGATTCTATTGTAAGGTCAGGGAAAAAGTACTGAAGAATCTCTTCATACTTTTTCCCTTCTAAAGCCATTTGCTGGGCAGTATACTGGCTGATTCCCATCCCATGTCCTGAACCTCTGCATAAAAAACGTACTTCTCCCTCCAGCTTCTGTACTGTAAAACAAGAAGATGGAAGTTCCAGCACCTCTTTTATCTCCTCCCCCTGAAATTCCTGGTTCCCTATCATAATTTCCATAACATATCCGGCTGAATCCGAAGACTTTATTTCCACTATCACTTCCTCATCGAGAACAAACCCTGGATATTTCTCCTTGATCTTCTCCTCCAGTTCTTTTACAGAAAAATAACATCCCTCTACATATTCTGCACTGTCTATATCTCCTGAAGTATCTACTGAAGGTATGTATTTAAAATTTTCTCCCAGAACTTCCCCTCCATCTCTGGTCCTGCCGCTGCTTACTCCATGATAGGGGATTTCTTTTATTTCTCCGTTCTGTTTCAGTACCTGGCCCTCTGTCTCTCTGGCAGCCTCCCAGAAGACCTGATATTTATCCATCACAACGCTGTTCATATCCTGTTTTCTTATATAATCCGCTGCAGCTTCTATCATTTCATTTTTCTCCTGGCTGCTGTACAGATTGCTCCTTACTGCCAGAGTCTGAACCTTGATGGCCTCTTTGCTGTAATCCCAGGAAATCTGTGAAGCTGTAACAGCCGGCACATATTCCTCCAGGCTGATATCCCTGCTTAAAGGGCATGCCTTTCTTCCCAGAATAAGAACCGTCAGCAAATAGGGAAGAAGTATAAAAAGCAGAAGAATAAATGCAAAAGAATCTTTTTCCTTATTCATAAAAACAGGGACCTGCATTCTGACTTATCTTATTATATGTCAGAAAACGCAAGTCCCATACATTCTTTACTTCTTTACAACAAATACCGGCAGAGGAGGGTCTTTTTTTCTGTTATAGAAACTATTCATAATAACCAGATACCGCTTCTCATCTAAAGCTTTCAGATACTCCAGGATTTTCTCTTTCTCCTCATATCCTGTATCTCCGCCGCTGTAGATGCAAAGAGCCATGACTCCTCCTCTTTTCAGCAGGGCAAGCCCTGTATCAACAGCTTTTACACTGGTATCTGCCCGGGTAGCCAGTTCATGGTCTCCTCCCGGAAGATAGCCGAAATTAAAAATAATCCCATCTACAGATTCTTTTTCTGCGTAGTGGTCTATAAACACATGGCTTTCCAGATACAGACCGGCTCTTTCTCTCATCTGGTGTTCCCTGAGAAGCTTATCTGTAGCTTCCAAAGCCCGTTCCTGGATATCAAAAGCCAGCACCTTTCCTTTTTCTCCGGCCATCTCACAGAGAAACAGCGTATCATGGCCATTTCCCATGGTAGCGTCTATATAGACGCCTTCCTCTTTTACCTGGAGTCGAAACAATTCATGAACCCAGGTAGTGATCTGATATAAATTCATAATCTATTTCCTGGAAATATCTTACTTTTCACTTGCTGCAAGAGCCTGTTCCAAATCTCCGATGATATCATCAACATGCTCGATTCCCACAGAAAGACGGATCATTCCCGGAGAAACTCCGGCGGCTACAAGCTGCTCATCATTCAGCTGTCTGTGTGTATGGCTGGCAGGATGAAGAACACTGGTCTTGGCATCTGCCACATGAGTTACAATAGAAGCCAGCTTCAGACTGTCCATAAATTTCACTGCTGCTTCTCTTCCGGCTTTCAGTTCAAAAGATATTACGCCGCAGGTACCCTTTGGCATATACTTCTGTGCCAGAGAATAATACTTATCACCCGGAAGTCCCGGATAATTTACTTTTCCGACAAGGGGATGAGCTTCCAGGTATTCTGCTACTTTCTGAGCATTGTAGCAATGTCTTTCTACTCTCAGCACCAGAGATTCAAGTCCCAGATTCAGAATAAAGCAGTTCATAGGAGAAGGTATAGAGCCTAAGTCTCTCATAAGCTGAGCATTAATCTTAGTGATATAAGCCTCTTTTCCAAACTGTTTTGTATAGATGACTCCATGGTAGGATTCATCCGGCTTAGTCAGACCTGGGAATTTATCGGCATGAGCTTCCCAGTCAAAGTTTCCGCTGTCCACGATAGCTCCACCTACCTGGGCTGCATGTCCATCCATATATTTTGTAGTGGAATGTGTTACAATATCCGCTCCCCATTCAAAAGGACGGCAGTTTACAGGAGTAGCAAAGGTATTGTCCACAATTAAAGGAACTCCATGGCTGTGGGCCAGTTCTGCCATTTTTTCAATATCCAAAACTACCAGTGCCGGATTTGCAATAGTCTCTGCGATAACAGCTTTTGTATTTGGACGGAAAGCCTTATCCAGCTCTTCCTTAGGTGCATCCACATCAATAAATGTACATTCGATTCCCATCTTTTTAGCTGTAACTCCCAGGACATTTAAAGTTCCGCCGTAAATTGCAGATGCACAGATTACATGGTCTCCGGCTTCACAGATATTAAATACCGCATAAAAATTCGCTGCCTGTCCGGAAGAAGTAAGGACAGCCGCTACGCCGCCTTCCAGATCTGCAATTTTAGCAGCCACCAGGTCATTTGTAGGATTCTGACATCTTGTATAAAAATATCCATTATCCTTCAGATCAAAAAGACGTCCCATCTCTTCTGTAGTGTCATATTTGAAGGTTGTACTCTGATAGATGGGCATCATTCTCGGTTCACCTTTTTTCGGCTTCCAGCCGGACTGGATACATTTCGTTTCAATATGGTATTCCTTGCTCATTTCATTCCTCTCCATTCTGTATATATTCTGAAAACCATTTTACCACTTTTTCATCTGCCGGGATACCAGAAAATCATCTTGATTTTGAAAATTCCCTATCTTCTATAATATTTCTGTCCTACCAGGATCACAGCCACGAACAGAACGATTCCTATAGCCAGAATGATCAGGGACATCTCATCACTTACTGGATGAACCATTGGAAGAATTCCCAGAATCATCAGGTCAGCTCCCAGAACTGCTATTCCTCCTCCTATAGTCATCATAAATTTTCTTTCATTTTTCGGGGAAACACCACTGGAAAACCGTTCTCTGATCATAGAGGGCTTTCCCTTCCATCCCAGAAAAATTCCTGCAAGAATAATAATCCCTGCCAGAATAACTAATACTTCATCTCTTGTCATAATAATTCCTTTCTTTCTGCAGTTTATATCCATCTTATCAAACCCTGCTTTTCTTGTAAATACTATAATATCTTCTCCTTTATGTCCACATCCCCTGAAATTTTTGGGGGAGTTTTCCACATTTTTTATCTCTCTCCACATCAGTCTCTTTTCTTATCTTCTCATTTATGTTACTCTTAAAAAAACAGGAAACGAGGAAAAAACTATGAAAGAAAAAATATATACCATTCCTTTAATGGATGCCTTCAAAGCAGAAGATGAATGTCCCTTCTGCTTTATTGAAAGAAATCTGGAGCAGCACGCTATGGACTTTGTTCTGGGCTCCGGCGCCTCTTATATGGAAGACGATGTAAGAGCTGAAACAGATAAAATGGGCTTCTGTCGAACCCACTATAAAAAAATGTTCGACTATGGAAACCGTCTGGGATGCGGCCTTATTCTTACTACCCATTTTAAAAAGAAAAATGAAGAGCTGAAACAGCAGATAAAGATGTTCTCCCCTGGAAAAGCTTCCATGCTGGGACATTTCAAAAAAGCAAAGATTGATACGGACAATCCCAAGACCTCTATTGGAAACTGGGTAAAAGAACAGGAAAATTCCTGCTATATCTGCGATTACTATCAAAATACATACAATCGCTATCTGGATACCTTCTTTGAACTATACAGGAAAAATCCTGAATTCAAAGACCTTTTCAAAAACAGCAAGGGCTTCTGTCTTCCCCATTTTTCAGACCTGGTAGAAACAGCAGAAGTACTTCTCTCTGATAAAGAAAAAAGAGACTTCTATGATCATCTCTTTCCTCTTATGACAGAGAATCTTCAGAGAGTCACAGATGACCTGGAATGGTTCTGTGATAAATTTGACTACAAAAACAAAGATGCGGACTGGAAAAATTCCAGAGATGCCATTCAGAGAGGCATGCAGAAAGCAGCCGGCAGCTATCCCGCCGATCCTCCCTATAAAGCAGAAAAATAAGAAATTAAAAAGGAAAACTAAAATAAATATAAATCAAAAAAATCCTTTTTTATTTTTCTTTTAGCTTTTTGTCACAGATTATCCTTATTTACCCTGTATATTAATACTTGTAAAAGCCAATAAGACTTTTTCAAAATCTTTTTCTTTTCATATACTGACATAGGAAATGTCAGTTACTCCTTCTTTTTTATGATTATAAGACAAGAGCAGGAATCAGCCCCCTCAGATTCCTGCTCTTGTTGCGTTATCCTGACTTTATGATGATTTATGCAATATTGGTATATAATTTGTAATTTTTTTCAATTTCACATTTCTTTTATTTTTTCATCACAGAATCATCACATTTTCCCGTTATAGTATTACTTGTAAAAGCCGATAAGACTTTTTCAAAAATCTTTTTCTTTTTCATATGCCGGTATTAATTTTAACCGGCTCTCCTTCTTTTTAATATTTTACAATATTAAAAAAAGAGAAACCAGAATCAACCTTCCCCCCTCATTGATTCTGGTTTCTTTTTTGTCATTATTTCAAATTTACTATCTCGTAGATATCTCCTCCTGCTTTTTCATCAAAATAATTCTTCAATTCAAAAAAAGATTTCCACTTTGAAATAGTCAGCTCATTAAAGCCTCTCCTCATAACTACATCTACCAGTCTCTTTTCCAGAAAAGTGGGACCGTCCGGAAAAGAAATGGCATCACAGAGCTGAATAAGTCTGTCATAATCATCATATTCTGTATTTTCCAAGTATTCCTTAATAAACAAAGTTTCCTCTTCATTACAATCATTCTTTCCGTTATATGCTCTAACATCTTTGTAAGGAAAGGAATGAGTTAAACAAATCTGCCTCACACAGCAGCATTTCTGCTTCTTCTTTTGTTGGAATCTTGTTAATCATATTCTGAGCATACATAATCCTGGCTCCCTTTATTTACTACTGTTTATCCTTCCTCATAAGGCTTTATGAATTGAAAATAATCTTCTGTTTCATGTAAAATATCCATAATTTTATACCTCCTTTCCTATCCTAGCAAAAAATTATGTAAATTCCATGGAATGTTTCTAAAAAAACAAAAAAGACTTAAATCCTTAAAAAATAAAGATTTAAGTCTTCATAATCAATGAAGCATCGGGGATTCGAACCCCGGACAACTTGATTAAAAGTCAAGTGCTCTACCGACTGAGCTAATGCTCCATAAAAAATGCCCAGAGCCGGAATCGAACCAGCGACACGAGGATTTTCAGTCCTCTGCTCTACCAACTGAGCTATCTGGGCATTAAGTAGCGGGGGCAGGATTTGAACCTGCGACCTTCGGGTTATGAGCCCGACGAGCTTCCAGACTGCTCCACCCCGCGTTATTATCTAAGCCGATGATCGGACTCGAACCGATAACCTGCTGATTACAAATCAGCTGCTCTGCCAATTGAGCCACATCGGCATGATGTGGTATTCAATTTTAAATGGGCGATGGTGGATTCGAACCACCGAAGGCGTTGCCAGCAGATTTACAGTCTGTCCCCTTTGGCCACTCGGGAAATCGCCCTTATTATAAAATGGGACCTATAGGGCTCGAACCTATGACCCTCTGCTTGTAAGGCAGATGCTCTCCCAGCTGAGCTAAGATCCCATTATAGATAAATGTTTCTTTTCAGAAACAAACGACCCAGAAGAGACTCGAACTCTCGACCTCCGCCGTGACAGGGCGGCGCTCTAACCAACTGAGCCACTGGGCCGTATTAAGAAGGTTCTGTACCTTCAAAACCACACATGTAAAACTTATATCCAACTTTACCGCTTCGCTTAATCTCTTAAGCTTTTAGGTCAAGCCCTCGACCGATTAGTAGCAGTCAGCTCCATACATTGCTGCACTTCCACCTCTGCCCTATCTACCTCGTCGTCTTCAAGGGGTCTTACTCCTTTCGGATGGGACATCTC
>NZ_NFIF01000031.1:0-24441 GCF_002161645.1 Blautia sp. An46
GCAATGCATGGAGCTGACTGCTACTAATCGGTCGAGGGCTTGACCTAATAGCTTAGGAAGCGGCGAGGGAAGTCTGGAACAGACGGGAATGCTTGCATTCCTGGATGAGGAAGACGGACTGAAGTCATTTGCGAAGCAAAGGACACGAAATAAGCCGAAGGCTTATGAGTGACCGGTTGCTAAGCGGACGGGGCCAATACCTAAGTAAAACGGCAAAAGTTGGATATAAACAGTTTTACATGTGTGGTTTTGAAGGTATAGGAGAGAGAAGAACTCCTGTTGGCAGAGATGCCGACGGGAGTTCTTTTCAATTATTGGATTTAGGTAGTTAAACTACTGTCTGAAACCAATAAATGGAAAATCAGTGGTATCATACAGATTTCAAACTTCTGACTTTTTTTGAAATCTGTAGATTACTTTCTGATGAGCTAAAAAACAGGACAGAGAAATAGTAGCAGACTCTGGACGAACAACAATATAGAGACTATAATAAAAAGAACAAAAATTTTTAGAAAGCAAAGGGTGAAATTCATGTTATATGAGATCAGAGGAGAGCAGATAAGTGCAGTTATAGATTCTCTTGGCGCACAGCTCATGTCTATTAAGAAAGATAATACGGAATATCTATGGCAGGGCGATGCCGAATATTGGGCGGACAGAGCCCTAACACTATTCCCCTATATTGCCAGGCTGACAGATGGGAAGTATCAATATCAGGGAAGAGAATACAAAATGGACATCCATGGATTTGCTAAGGACAGTGAATTTCAGCTTATAGAACGTAAGGAAAACGAAGTGATTCTGGAAATCTGCGATACGTCTGAAACAAAGAAGTGCTATCCTTTTTCTTTTCGTTTCCAAGTTACTTACAAGATTGAAGGAAATCGTCTGAGTGTTTCCTATAGGGTAGAAAACTGTCAGGAAGAAATTATGTATTTTGCTGTTGGAGGCCATCCGGGCTTTCAGATCCCCATGGAGAAAGGACTTAGTTTTGACCAGTATAGGCTCAGATTTCCTGAAAGCGAAAAAATCACTCGGATAGAATTTACTCCGGACTGTTTCCTTACAGGTAAAGAGTCTGTCTGGGAACTGGAGCAGGGAAAGATAAAGAAACTGCAGCATTCACTGTTTGACCAGGACGCTATAGTTATAAAAGACAGCGGAAATATAGTCCAGTTATATGCCCCGGATGGAAAACGTTCAGTAACGGTTGAATACCCGGATATGAAATATTTGGGAATCTGGCATACTCCTGGAAAAGAGGCTCCTTATGTATGTCTGGAGCCATGGTCAGCCCTTCCTTCAAGAAAGGGAATTATAGAAGATCTGGCAACGCAGCCTGATCTGACTGCTTTGGAGGGCGCCGGTGTTTATAATAACACATGGTCTATTATTTTAGAATAGATAATACCGCATGAAACTGCTATCAGTATACAGCCTGGCTGCATGTTGATAAGTAAAGGTTTCATGCGGTATTTTTATCTCTATAAAAAATGTGATATATTTATGTGAAAATTAACAGCAAAGGAAGTTGCAGCTATGTATGATGTGAATACCATGAGAATTTTGTTCCGCTTCAGCCAGATTCCCATTACTGTTTATACATCTGAGTGGAAAAAGCTGGATCGATTTACCAGTTTTTATAAAGAGCCAGATACTTTTGAGAGCAAAATGATGCAGACACTGAAGGAAAATATGGCGGAGAAAAGATTTTATTTTGTGGCTTATGACGCCCATGTGCCGATTGCTTTGTGCGGCTGTCGGGGAGAAGAGGAATATTTCGTTCTGGGCCCCTTTTCTTATGGGTTGACAAATACCTTTGAGTGCAGAAATTTTATACGGAAAAACAGAATCAGAGAATGTCCAAAGTGCCGTCTGGAGGATATTCTGGCACTGGTGTCTTTTTTGACAGGGGAAGAGTTTCAGGAAGAACGGAGAAAAGATATCCTGGGGGAGTTTCTGCCTGACAGGGAAGAGAGAGAGAATCAGGAACTGGTCACCAGGGAAGAACTGCGGCAGATAGATTCTTTTCAGAAAAATCATACCTATATGGACGAGCAGCTTTTGTATGACCATATTAAGGAAGGAGACGTGGAGTTCCTGGAAAGGCAGGAGTTTTATGAGGCGCCTTCCCATCCGATCATTATTGAGGATCTTAAGAAAAATGAAGAATATATGACTGTGATCAGCATTTCTCTGGCTGCGCGGGCAGCTATAGAGGGGGGATTAAGCTCTGCAGAAGGTTTTATTAACAATGATATTTATCTGAAAAAACTTTCAGAGTGCAAAACGGTTTTCGAGATGGACCGTCTGCGCAGAGAGAGCCAGATTTATTTTGCCCGGCTTGTGGCAGACCATAAGAATAGAAGCGGTGTGAACTTCCATGTGGAGGAAGTTAAGAAAAATATCATATCCAAAAGATTTACGAAAATATCCATTCAGGAAATTGCAGATAATCTGGGAATTTCAAAAGAATATATGCAGAAATTGTTCAAAAAATATGAGGGAATCTCCATTACCGAATATATTTCAGATATTAAGATCGAGGCAGCCTGTAATATGCTCCGGTATTCAGACAGGAAAATACAGGAGATTGCAGAATATCTCCACTATGGAAGCGTAAGCCATTTCAGTACGGCCTTCCGGAAGAAAATGCATCAGTCTCCAAAAGAATACCGGAATCAGAACAGGAAAACGGTCTTCTGATCTTCAAGGGAAAATATATCCTAAAAGATAAAAGAAATATCCAAAATCTTAAAAGCTTTTTCCCGAGAAAACAAATAAAATAGGAATATCAGAAATTATATCGTAGGAGGAATCGGATCCATATGAAAATTTATGTAGATGCAAAGGCTTCCCGCCAGGGAAACGGAAGCAAAGAAATGCCTTTTAAACACATTAATGATGCGGCACAAGTGGCAGTGGCCGGTGACGAGGTACTGGTAGCTCCGGGTATTTACCGTGAATATGTAAATCCCCAAAATGCAGGAACCGAAGAGTCCCGGATCACTTATCGCAGCACAGAGCCTTTAGGTGCTGTGATCACAGGAGCAGAGGAAGTGAAAGACTGGGACCTTTATCAGGATACCACATGGGTAACCCGGATCAACAATTCTATTTTCGGAAATTATAATCCTTATACTACATATGTATACGGCGACTGGTATTTTGCCGGAAGGAGCAAACATACAGGAGCTGTATATCTCAACGACAAGATGCTTTATGAGGCAGAGAGTCTGGAGGCATGTATAGAAGGAAAAGTCTATGAATGCTCCTGGGAGCCGGAAGCCTCTGTCTATAAATGGTATGCCCAGCAGGATGGAGACGAGACTGTGATCTACGCAAATTTCCAGGGAAAAAATCCCAATGAGGAAAATGTAGAGATCAATGTCCGCCGGGAATGCTTTATGCCCTCAGAAACAGGCATCGGCTATATTACCGTCAGCGGTTTCAATATTAATAAGGCAGCAACCACCTGGGCGCCGCCGGCAGCCTACCAGGACGGTATGATCGGCCCTCACTGGTCTAAAGGCTGGATCATCGAGGACTGCGAGATCAGCAACAGTAAATGTGCCGGTATTTCTCTTGGCAAATATCTGGATCCGGACAACGACCATTACTTTACCTATAAACATGTGAAAAGCCCCACACAGATGGAGCGTGATGCTGTATGCCGAGGCCAGTACCATGGCTGGCTGAAAGAAAAAGTAGGAAGTCATATTGTCCGTCGCTGCAATATTCATAACTGCGAACAGGGCGGAATCATCGGACGTATGGGAGGGGTATTCTCTATTATCGAGGATAACCATATCCACCACATCAATAACATGATGGAACTGGGCGGAGCAGAAATTGCCGGCATCAAAATGCATGCGGCTATTGACGTGATCTACCGCCGGAATCATATCCATCACTGTACTATGGGAATCTGGTGCGACTGGGAGGCTCAGGGTACCCGTATTACCCAGAACCTGCTTCATGACAATCAGAAGCCGGAATTCGCCAAACAGCTGAAAGGCGGTATGATGAGTCAGGATATTTTCGTAGAGGTGGGACACGGTCCTACACTTATTGACAACAATATTCTTCTTTCCGATGCCTGCCTGCGTATGGCTACAGAAGGGGTTGCCATGGTCCACAACCTGATCTGCGGTGCTCTCACCTGTGTAGGAGATGGTACAGGTCCTCGTTACACACCTTATCACATTCCACATCGGACAGAAGTCATGGGATTTATGACCATTCTTCATGGCGATGACCGTTTCTATAACAACATTTTCGTACAGAAATGGCCGTCCAAGCCTTTCATCACTCTGCGAGACAGCTCTGAGGGAACCGATGAGGAGAACCGGGAAGTAGGCACTCATGTAATGGATGAGTATCCTACTTATGATGAATGGATCAAAATGTTTGATATGGATACAGACACACCGGATATGAAAAAACTGGAGCCGGCTCATGGCGAAAAGCTTCCTGTATGGGTAAAAGGCAACGTTTATTTCAACGGTGCCAAAGCATACAAAAAGGAAACCGGCAATCTGGTGGATACGGAACATGAAGTAACCGTTGACCTGAACATGGAAGACGGCTGTCCGGTACTGTCCACAAACATCTATGAATTCCTTGGAGACTTTGCAGACAGTATGGTAAACAGCGACATCCTGGGTTATGCCTTTGAACCGGAAGAAAGATTTGAAAATCCAGACGGAACAGACATTATCTTTGACCGCGATTATTTTGGAAACCACAGAGGCATCCGTGTCCTTCCCGGACCATTTGCCAATGCAGAAGATGCAGGAAAAAAACTTTTTTCCTGAACTGTCAGAATTAAAAAGAAAATGGTCTGGAATATATTGACAAACATAAAACCCTAATGCTATAATCACGTTGTTAGCAATAACTAACCCATGTGCATATAAATATGCCTTGGGTTAGTTAGTTTTTGAGAGAGGGTTAGTATATACTAACCTTATAAAAACCGTGAACTTGCGGGTATGTTCCTTTGGATTATTGCCTGCAGGAATAAAAAACATTGGAGTGAACATATGAATTTTCTGAAGAGCAAAAAGAAAGTAATCCTTATTCTTCTTATCATCGCAGTCATAGCTGGCGCTTTTGCCATCTATCAGTATACCGGGCCAAAAGAAGTGACCAATTATGATGTGGAGTTTGAAACAGACCAGGAAAAGCCGGAAGATGAAAGCACGCCCAGCAGTGTGGAGGAAGGAATCCAGATCCCCGGCTATGAGTCTATTACCATCCCGGCAGGGACAACAGATGTATCTGTGGAACTGATGAATCCGGAAGAAAATAATGTATATTTTGAGATTTCTTTCTATCTTCCGGAAACGGACGAGACTATTTATACCTCCAAGATGATCCAGCCTGGCCAGCACCTGTATGAGATCACTCTGGACAAGGCTATGGAAGCAGGAGAGTATCCTCTGACTATCCGGTACGCAACGTACAGCGCCGATGAGGCCATGACCCCCAGAAACGGGGCGGAAGTGAACTGTACGCTGATCGTCCGGTAAAAATTATAAAGGAGATGTTACTGCGCCAAAAGCGCTTAACATAAGGCAGGTCTTAAGCGGCACAGAGGACCTGGTCTTTGCGGCGGGAGCAGGCGGCATGTGCCGTGTCTGCCTGGATCATTCTCCGCAGGAATCATATAAATATCATTTTAAAAGAAGGGAGAGTATCTATGAGACTCAATAAGATTGTATCAGGAGCTGCTGCGGCAGCTATGTTAGGAACCATGATGTGCACCACGGCCTTTGCAGCAGATTACACAGACGGAGATTACACAGGAGAGATCCATTTTCTGAATGCCAACGGAAGCGGGAATTACAGTATGTGCGATCCTATCTTTGTCCATGAGGCAGAGCTGGCGCTTACAGCCGACAATGCAGAACTGACTTTTTATGTGGCCTATCCGATTCCATCATTCCCTGATCTGGGAACAGACGGAACCATTTTGGACGTAGTGCTTACAGTAGATGGAACCGGATACACAGCAGAATCCGATATTACCACAAAACCGGAGAAAGTATTCGACACCACAGCCGGCCTCTTTGGAATTACTAAGGGAGAATCCTATCCGACTCAGGTTCTTACAGTAGACCTTCCAAGAGATGCGGTAGATGATCTGGAAGCCGGGACTGTAAGCGCCAGCGCTTATGTAAATTCAGTAATGAATTCAACCCAGAATTTCCTCATCCAGGTAACTAACATTCAGTCAGTGGGAGGAGAGACAGAGCCTGCAGATACTAAGGATATGCAGATCACCGCTGATGTACAAGAAGTAGTTTCTGAGCCGACCTATACGGTAAATGTACCTGAGTCTATTGAGCTGGGGACTCTCAGCACAGAGGAAGACAACTCCTCACACTACACAGTAGATGTGGCAGCTTCCAATCTGAATGGAACTCTTTCTGTATCAGCACCTGAGACCGGTAATCTGACCAGCGGTGACAACACACTGGCCTTTGCCAACAGTTTTGGAACACAGAACGTAACAGCAGATACAGAGAACAGCAAACTCAGCGGCGCTATCAGCGTATCAGCTTCTGACGTAGCAGCAGCCGCAGCAGGAAATTACACAGGAACAACTACTTTCAGCATTACATATTCAGCAAACTGAAAGCAATAAAAGGTATAAATATTCTTGATTTTGACTAATGCGACAGCATCGTATCTAAAAACGGATTTTGAATGGAGGGAAGCATGAAACAGAAAATAGGCTGGAAGAAAATGGGCATGAAATTTCTGGCAGTCCTTACAGCACTGGGCCTGTTATGGCAGCCTTTAGACATAAATGCCGCAGCTTGGGGCAGGACCTCCGATTCTTATACAGTAAACGGCACCTTTCATATCGATCAGTTTGGGGAATATGACATTAACGCAGAGGTTACAGTAACGGATGGAGTTATTACCGCTGTGGAAATCACAGGGGATAACTTCGGAGGGACCTATGGAGACTATAACCAGAATGTAAAATTGCCGGAGGCAATTGCAGGTATGGCAGAGAAGTTTATCGGGTTGGGGGATACAGACAGAGATGGGATCCAGGGGCTGGACGCTGTATCAGGGGCCACCTATTCTTCCAACGGGATCAAAGAAGCGGTTATGAATGCTCTTGGACTGGAGGAAGAGGAAACCTCCGGAAATGTACCCGCTCAGGTTCCGGAAGCCGGGACTTATCAAGTAACTGTGGCGGTCCGCAGTGATGTAGTAGACCATAGTCTGGTCCAGACAGATACCGCCCAGGCGGTACTTCAGGTAGATGAGAGTGGGCAGATGAAACTGTCTTATACCATGGTTTCCGGTACAGACCAGGAACCTATGTATATACTGGGTGTGAACGGATATTATGTAAATAATGACCGGGCGGGAGCTCTTTCCATGGACGGGGTTGATTATAATACCACATCATCAGGAGACTATACTGTAGTAACCGATGTAACCTATCCTCTCTCGGGACTGAGCCAGTATTATTATACAAACACCTATCTGTACGTACCGGCCATGAGCAATCTGAACGGAGAGATCAGCGGCATATACTTCGAGAACGGACACTTCAGTGTGGATACCATTGTGACGGTGTACTGGGATACTCTTACAAAGCAGGGAAATGACAGTAGTATGGAAATTACCGCAAATGTGGCGGAAAATATTTCCTCTCCCTCCTATGGAGTTTCTGTTCCTTCGTCCATTGCCATGGGCGGGCTCAGTACTCAGCAGGATAATATAAAACCCTATGAGATCAAAATATCTGCAGAGAACAAAGAAGGTCTGGTTACAGTAACAGCACCGGATCAGGGAAATCTGGAAAATGCCGGGGAGAAAACCCTGAGATTTTATAATGACTTCGGCACCCGGATCTTTAATGCCTCAGACGGATCTGTCTCAACGGCCACAGAAGCAGCCAGGGCAAACACTTTAAATGCAGTGGGGACTGATGGTTCTTCCAATATTGAGACAGACACCGGAGATACAGAAGGGGGAACCCCTCTGTACGGAAATATTACGATAACTGCGGAAGATGTATCCAATGCAGTTCCCGGTAATTATACCGGAACAACAACCTTTACTATTTCCTATTCTGAAAACGGAGAAGATCCGGATAACCCGGGCGGAGAGAATCCGGATAACCCAGGAGGGGAAGACCCGGATAATCCGGGAGGAGAGGATCCGGATAATCCAGGAGGAGAAGACCCGGATAACCCGGGAGGGGAAGAGCCGGATAATCCGGGAAGCGAAGATCCCGGACAGGACCAGGGCATGGAGGCCGGCAGATATACGGCAGACGTGGCTCTGTGGCATGCTACAAATAATACCTTATCTATGGGAAACGCAGCTCTGGATCCCCAGGGAGTTATTGTGGTGGATGAAGATGGGAATATGTCTCTGCAGCTGACCTTCCAGTCTTTAAACATTTCGGGAATAGAAGGCTATCTGTACAGGCTGAAAAAAGTGGATATGTCCACGGTGGTCTATAATCAGTACAATTATCCCTCCTCTTATGAGGCGGAAGATGCAGAGATCCTGGAAACTTTTGAGGGAATCTATGACTCTTTTAATGACCCGGACTCAGCTTCCTATGATGCAAACACCGGAGGAAATGAATATCCCAGGGTCATCTCCATCCCCATAGAGCAGGATGAGGATATGAACTATGTGGAGATTTATGTTCCGGTCATGGAGTCTATCGGCGCAGGACAGGGAACACAGCTGGCCAGGCTGCATATTGACTGGGATTCTGTGGAGAAGGTTTCAGAAGATCCGGGCACAGAAGACCCGGGAACGGACGATCCAGGCACGGAAGATCCGGGAACAGAGGATCCGGGCACAGAAGATCCGGGAACAGATGACCCAAATGAAGAAGACCCGGATGACAGCGCCCCCCTTGACATCCGTAATCTTGCTGACGGAGTATATTCTCTTACAGGCCGGATGGTGAAGGTGGATAAAACCACTCTTTCCATGTCAGACAATGCCATCAACCACACGATTAAACTGACGGTGACAGATGGAAAATACTATCTTACCCTGGATTTCAGGGGCCTGACCATTGGAGACAGGCTGGGCTATCTAAGTGAACTTAAGTATTATCTGACAGGCTATACCCTGGATGAATATGGAAATCCGGTGGGAGATCTGGCAGATGTTACCGTAGATTCCTATCAGATAAATGAAGATGGTTCTCGGATCAGCGATCAGTATGGAACGGATTATCCCGACTTTGTGACCTTTGAAATGATTCCCGAAGCATTGGAAGACGGTTATGTGCCTCTTCAGGTATTTGTACCTATTATGGAGTCCATCGCAGCGGGTACGGGAACCCAGCCGGTGTTTCTGAGCCTGGACTGGAGTACCATTGAAAAAACATCTGAGGACGATCCGGATTTCAATAATGATGCAGACGGAGATGATGACAGCAATGGGGGAGAGGATAACAACAACGGGACTACCACTCCAACTGGAAGCTCCGGTCTCAGCGGCGGCTCCGGTCTGACCGGCGGTTCCAGCTTGACGGGAGGCTCCAGCCTGACCGGGGGTTCGTCTCTAAAAGGAGGGTCCTCTTTAGGCAGCTCTTCCCTGGGAAGCGGATCCTCTCTGAACAGCGGCCTTTCCACGGCTTCCGGAGCCAAGACAGGAGACGATGCGAATTTTGGATATGTATGGCTTCTGCTTTTGGCGGGAGGCGTGATGGTAGTCTGCGCTGTCAGGATAAGATATAATCGCAGAAAATAATACAGCATACCCAGGCACAGTGGCCTGAATCATTATATTAGTCCGGAAAAGCAGGGCTGTAATGTCAACTTGTGAGACAGCAGCCCTGCTTTCAGTATACTTTGAAAGGATAGTTATATGTTGCTTTGACATAGAACTTTCTTTCTTCCATTGTCTCCTATACTTTTCCCTGTCTCTAAAGTATGTTTCTGACATATCTCACCAGACGAAAACCCCCATTGCCAATGTAAAACTGTACCTGGAAATGATGGGAGAAGATAAAGAAAATATCCCGGAATATATGAAAAAGCTGAATCTCCAGGCAGATAAATTAGATTTTCTTCTCCAGAGTATGGTTAAGATTTCCCGGCTGGAGACCGGGACCATTAAGATACAGAAACAGAAACTTCCCATAGCCCGGACTCTGGCGGAATCCATAGCAGCGGTGGTGCCAAAAGCAGACAAAAAGAAAATCCAGATTTTCGTAGAATGCCAGGAAAATTTGGCGGTGGAACATGATAAAAAATGGACAGGGGAAGCACTGTTTAACATTCTGGACAACGCTGTAAAATATACACAGGCAGAGGGAAGGGTGTATATTTCTGTGTGCAGACAGGAGATCTTTACAAGGATCAGCATAAAGGACACGGGAAAGGGAATTGCGGCAGAAAGGCAGGGAGCTGTTTTCAATCGTTTTTACCGGGAGCCGGAGATTCACGACAGTGAGGGGATCGGGATCGGCCTGTACCTGGCCCGCAAGATCATCACTATGCAGAACGGTTATATTGAGCTGGAATCCCAGGCAGGACAAGGAAGTACCTTCAAAATTTATCTTCCCAATATGGATTAGGAAAAGTCACAGTTTTGTGATTTTTTCTTTTTGTGAACGGTTTGTGATTATTATGCTCTATTTTTATGATATCAGGATTGTGAGAGCACGCAGTGAGCAATTCTGCATCATAGGATTATAGGAGATAGGAAGATGAAGGATATATTGGTAAGGACCCGGGGACTAAAGAAATATTATCAAGTGGGCAGTCAGACAGTAAAAGCCCTGGACGGCGTAGATCTGGAAGTGAGAGAAAGGGAATTTGTCTCGATTATCGGGAAATCGGGAAGCGGAAAAAGCACCCTTCTGCATATGATCGGCGGTCTGGACGTGCCCAGCGAGGGACAGGTGATCGTAGACGGAATGAACCTGGAGAAAATGAACAGAGAAGCCCTTGCTTTATACAGGAGACGTAAAGTAGGCTTTATTTTTCAGCAATACAATCTGATACCGGATCTGAATGTCTATGATAATATCCTGTTTCCTCTGGAACTGGACGGAAGGCAGGTGGATAAAAAATTTATCCGGGAACTGATGGCAGTCTTAAATATTTCCAATAAGAAGGAAATGCTTCCCTCTATGCTTTCCGGAGGAGAACAGCAGCGGGTGGCCATCGCAAGGGCTCTGGGAGCAAAGCCCTCGATTATCTTAGCTGACGAGCCTACAGGAAATCTGGATACAATGGCCAGCCACGATGTGATCGGCCTGCTGAAGATTCTGGCAAAGCAGTACCAGCAGACCATTATCCTGATCACCCATGACGGGGATATCGCCCAGATGGCGGATCGGATCGTCAGGATCGAGGATGGAAAGATCCGGAAAGGAAGCGAGCCTTATGCTGGGAAATAATAACAAAAAGATTTTGAACAAACTGGCAAAGAACACCCTCCGGAGAAATAAAAAACAGATGAGTATTTTATTTCTTACCATTTGTTTGTCAGCTTTTATGCTGTTCAGCGTATTCACCCTGGGGATCACCTATCTGGATCTCAGCAGGCAGCAGGATACCAGACTGAACGGGGCAGAATATGATATTGCCCTTATGAACGGATTTACGGAACAACAAAAAGAAAGTCTGGAGGAAAATTCTTTTACACGGAGCGTAGGGACAGAGTCCTATGCCGGGTATGTTAAGAGCACAGAATACGACCACACTGTGGATACTGGCCTGTTGTGGTGCGACCAGACCTTCTGGGAGGAGCAGATGGCTCCTGCCAGAACGAAAACAGAAGGTTTCTATCCTCAGGAGAAAAACCAGCTGATGGTTACAAAAGAGGGGCTGAAAACTCTGGGAAAAGAAGATCTTCAGACAGGAGACAGCCTTTCGCTGACCTATGAAGATAATACCGGGATCCATACCGGGAAATTTGTCATAAGCGGGATCTGGGACGGCTATGGAGACAAGGCTCCGGTATTTGTTTCGGAAGAATTTTATAAGCAGTCCGGTTATCGTCTGGAGTACGATGGGATTCTTTGTATTAAGCTGAAGCAGGACTTCCTTCTGCCGGGAACCATCGATAAAATAGAAGACTCCCTGGAGCTGTCAGAAAGACAGGCTTTTCAGCCTTCTCCCTATATTGAAAATTCCTTAAAAATACTTGCAGGGATATGGGGATTAAGTGCGGTGATCTGCTTAAGCGATTACCTGCTGATCTACAATATTTTGTATCTCTCTGTATCCGGAAAAATCCGTTACTATGGGTTACTTCAGGCTTTGGGAATGACCAGAAAACAAATATTGGAATTTATCAAAAAACAGATGCTTCTGATCAGTGCAGGAGGAATTGCCGCAGGTATTGTACTGGGGATTTTGACCTCTCTGATTTTGATACCCTATGTGATGGAAATCCTGGGGATTTCTATGGAAGATATGAAATTGTCGTTCCATCCCTTTATACTGCTTGTCAGCACTGTCATCTCCGGTACCGCTGTATTCCTGGGGATCCGGAAGCCTGTGGGGAAAGCAGCGGATACCTCGCCTGTAGAAGCAGTAAAGTACAGGGGGATTGGGAATGCCGGATCAGGCAGCAGGAGGGTAAGAAAGAAAAACCTGCTCTGGACCATGGCCTGGGAGCAGATCCGGAAGGATAAGAAAAAATCCGCCGTGGTATTTTTATCCCTGGCAGCCAGCCTGTCTGTATTCTGCTGTCTGACCACGATCATCAGCAGCCATGGAAGCCGCACTGTAGTACCCAATTACTGGGATGCAGATCTGACTATACGAAACAGCACTCAGACTACAGAGGAGATAAATTCCCTGAAGCCGGTTCTGGACGGCAGATTTCTGGATGAACTAAAGAAAATTGAGGGGATCCGGGAACTGCATATGGTGGAAGGGGCACCGGTGACTTTTCCGGAAGACAGTTTTTTCCGGGAGTGGCTGCAGAATTATGCAGGATCCAGACCTTATCTCTCTTACACGGAAATCCTTTCTCAGTATAGGGAAAAGCCGGAAAGTTTTTACGGGATGGTGAAAGGAATCGATGAGGAAGAATTTGATTATCTGAACCAGACATTGGAAAAAACTGCAGATAAAGCCGCCTTTCTTGCCGGAAAGCAGTGTATCCTTTACTATCCGGGATTTCAGGTGCCGGATGGATATGTGGGAGAAAAGAACATTCATTTTTCCTGTGGGGGAAAGCAATTTTCCATTTCTATTGCCGCAGTCTGCCATGAGTGGTATTATGGAGGAACGAGAAATATCGGCCCCAATCTTATTGTGAGCCAGGATTATCTGGAAAGCCTTGGAAATCAACTGTATACCCTTAATCTGAACATAAAGTACAGGGAAACTTATGATAAAACCACAGAAGGAAAAATCCGGGAGCTGATAGAGGACAGTTCCAACAGCAGTGATCTGATCCTGGAATCTAAACTGGAAAATATGCAGACGATCCAGGATTCTCAGGGAAACATGATGGAGATCGGCACAGTGATCTCACTGCTGTTGCTGCTGGTGGGAGCCCTGAATTACGGGAATACCATGGCAGCCAGCCTCCAGAGCCGGAAACTGACCTTTGCCATAATGGAAAGCCTGGGCATGTCTGATAGGCAGATACGAAAGCTTCTTGTGAGAGAAGGGCTGCTGTATGCCTTTTTTTCTATTATTATTACCATGACGGCAGGCACACTGATCACTTATATATGCTTTCAGGCTGTAAATTATACAGGGATTCCTTTTTCCGTTCCGGCGTTACCTCTGGTATGCAGCGAAGGACTGCTTGTTATCCTATGTATAGGAGTTCCTCTGCTTTCCTACAGAAGACTTCGGGGGAATCCTTCTATTGTGGAACGGCTGCGGGAGTATGAGGAGTAGGAAAGATGACAGGAAATGGCCGGAGCATAGGTGTTTGGTTTTGGACACAGGGAGGAAAAGTATGGATTACAGAATATTAGTTGTGGAAGATGAGCCGGATATCAATAACCTTCTGGCCAGGATACTGAGGGAAGAAGACTATAAGGTTTTGCAGGCTTTTTCCGGAACAGAGGCTCAAATGGCAACGGAAAGGGAAACGCCGGACCTTATCCTGCTAGATCTGATGCTGCCGGGGATTTCCGGGGAGGAATTTCTCAGGGAGCTGAGGGAGCATCAGAGCTCTCCTGTTCCGGTGATCGTAATCTCCGCCAAGGGGCTGCTGGAGGATAAAGTCTCTCTGCTGAAAATGGGTGCAGATGATTATATTACCAAGCCCTTTGAACCGGAGGAAGTGGCCGCCAGTGTCCAGGCAAATTTAAGACGGTGGGGAAAAGAGCCGGAGGCAGAAAAGCCTCTGACCTATAAAAATCTGAAGCTTTCTCCCGGTGCCAGGAAGGTGACTCTGAGGGGAAAAGAGCTGGCTCTTACAGGCCATGAGTTTGATATTCTGTATCTTCTCATGAAGAATCCGGAAAAGGTGTATTCCAGAGAGCTGCTCTATGAGCAGGTATGGCATGGAGGGTACTACGGAGAAAACAATACAGTAAACGTCCACGTAAGCAATATAAGGAAAAAAATAAAGGAAGAAGATCCCGGTGAAGAGTATATCCAGACCGTATACGGCATCGGCTTTAAGCTTCCATGAGCATATGAATCTTCACATCTTTATAACTTCTTTAAAAGTTCTTTATGACTTATTAAAAGGGAAAAAAGTAGAATACGTTTGTCAGCCGGAATACTGCAGACTGACAGACGTATTTTTGTATGAGGAGGAAATGAGATGAATGGATATGTTATGGAAACAAGACAGGTTACGAAAACCTACGGTTCCTTCCTGGCATTAGACCATGTAAATATCCATGTGAGAAAGGGCTGTATCTACGGACTTGTAGGAGATAACGGGGCGGGAAAGAGTACGCTTTTGAAGCTTCTGGCAGGCCAGAGTTTTCCAACCAAAGGAGAGATCGAGATACTGGGAAAACATGGGCAAAAAGACCTGGAAAATGTGCGGAAACAGATGGGATGTATGATCGAACAGCCGGGATTTTTCCCAAATATGACCGTGGAGCAGACCTTGAGATATTATTGTATCCAGAAAGGGATACCGGACAAAGGACAGATCCTGGAAATGATGAAGATGACGGGGATTTATGAAAAGAGGAAGAGCAAATGCGGCACACTTTCCCTGGGTCAGAAACAGAGGCTTGGGCTGGGGATTGCCATGCTGGGTGAACCGAAAATCCTGATTTTAGACGAGCCTATCAATGGCCTGGATCCCAGCGGGATCATAGAATTCCGGAATCTTCTCAGAAGGTTAAATGAAGAGAAAAGGATTACTATTTTGCTGTCCAGCCACATTCTGGCGGAACTGCAGCAGATTGCAGACGTTTACGGATTTTTAAGCAGAGGCGTCCTTCTGGAAGAAATCAGTACAGAGGAGCTCAGGGAGAAATGCGCCGACTGCATTGAACTTTCCCTCTCAGATACAGCGGGCTACTGTGTCTTCCTGGAAAAGACCTTTCCGGAAGAAAACTATAAGGTTTTGCCTCAGGAAAGGGTAAGGATCTATGCTCCCAAAAGGCCGGGAGAGGCCTACAGCCGGCTGGCTGCCGAACATGATATTGCCATTAAAAGCATGCAGATTTTGCAGTCTTCTCTGGAAGATTATTATATGAAGCTGAAAGAAAGAGGTGCAGGAAAATGATGAATTATACCAAAAGTGAATTCTACCGGATCTTTATTACCAAGGAAATTTATGCTGCGGCAGGTCTGCTGGCGGGAATTGCTTTGCTGCTGAATGTTGCTTTATATTTTTTCGGAAATTCTTATGCAAACACTTCTTTTTCCTATTCCAATCTGGTGGCAAATCCTATGGTTTTTGCCTTTATGGGAATGATCATTCCCTTCCTTTTCTATGAAGGGGGCAAACGAAATGGGAACCTGAAAAATACCGTTGCCGGAGGAATTTCCAGGGTGAAAATATTTGCAGGAGAATGTGTGGTAAGCCTGGCAGTATCCACCCTCCTTATGGCGATCACCATGGGCGTCTGGGTGCTCAGTGCAAACCTGCTTCTTGAAAAGTCCGGGCCTGTGGAATGGAAGGATTTTCTGGGAGAAGGAGCCGCCATGTATCTCATCGCAGCAGCTTGTCTCATATCCGGTATCCTGTTTCTGGAAATTTTCGATAAAAGTATTATAGGTATCCTGGTCTGGGCGGCTTTGTGGTTTCTGCTTCCGGAAGCTTTTATGTATCTGGCCATCCGCTTTCCTGTTCTTTATCAGCCGGCTATGTGGCTTCCCAATAATTTTCTGGCAGTCAATACTTCCCATGTAAATACCCGGGAGTGTATCACGGCCTGGGAGACCATGGAAGGAATGACCCGCTGCGTACTTTCCGGTCTGGCCGGATGTATCATCTTTGGTATTTCCGGCGCAGTGCTGCTGAAAAGAAGGGACCTTTAAAGAATAAAAATAGAAGAAAAATTTTCACAGGAGGAAAAGGTTATGCTGTGCGGGGGCTTGCTATTTATATCGATTATCCTGGGAGGATTCTTTGCTTTTCGCTATTTTTCTCTTCTCTATGCAATGAAAAAAACAGAGGAGGAAATCCGGGAAATACAACAGGACCTTACCCAGAACCAGATGCTGCATCTGCCCGTCCCAAGCCCGGCTTTAGGGAGACTTCTGGGTGCATTTAATAAAGTGCTGGGAGAAATCCGGGAGGAAAGAATGGACTATGAGAGAAGAGAAAAAGCATTTCAAAAGCAGATAGAAAATATCAGCCACGATCTCCGTACTCCGCTGACGGTAATACTGGGGTACTTGAAAATGCTGAAAAAACACCCGCAGGCAGGGATCTCCCAAGACCCGGAACTGGCGGATACCCTGGGAATCCTGGAACAAAAAGCAGAAAGAATGAATGCTCTGGTAAATCAGTTCTACGAGTATTCCCGTCTGTGTGCAGGGGATTTTGAAATGGAGATGGAAAAAACAGATCTATCCAGAGTCCTTCGGGAATCTCTTTTGGGAAACTGCCGGATCCTGGAGGAAGCACATTTGAAGGTAGAGGCAGATCTTCCCCAACATCCTCTGTGGATCATGGGAAATCAGTCTGCGCTGGAACGGATTTTCCTCAACCTGTTCCAGAATGGAGGAAGGTACGCAGAAACCCTATTCCGGATTATTGTAAAAGAAGAAAAAGAGACGGTTTTGGTTTCCTTTATCAATGATACAAAGAAGCTGTCAAGGGAGGATCTTCCCCGCCTTTTTGACCGGTTTTATGTACAGGACAGCGCCAGGAGCCAGGGAGGAACCGGCCTGGGACTGACAGTGGCAAAATCTCTGGCAGAAGAAATGGGAGGGACTTTGGAAGTAAGTGTTCCTGAGAAGCCTGGAGAAGAGGAAACACAGGATCTTTTAGTCTGCTTTGAACTGAAATTTAAGGTAAAGGGGACATGCCTGCAGGCTCATTTGGCAACTGCTGGGAAGGGCTTTGCCTCTTGTAAGAGTGAAAAATCGGCTGTATAATATTTTTATATTTCCGGCTGTGGAATAAGTGCATATTTTCTGCCAGCCGCCAGAAGGAGAGAACAGACATGACAAAAGATATGACAGAAGGGCCGATCATACCACAGCTTACAAAATTTACCATTCCTTTGATCCTGGGAAACCTGTTCCAGCTTACCTATAATGCGGCGGATTCTGTGATCGTAGGAAAGTTCCTGGGAGACGACGCCCTTGCGGCGGTAGGAACTGCAGGCCCCATCATGAATATGGTTATTTTGTTCATCAGCGGAATGTGCATGGGCGCCGGTATCCTTATGAGCAGTTACTACGGAGCAAAAAGATATAACCGGCTGGAGCGGCAGATCAGCACTGCTATGATAGGAGGACTGATCTTTTCAGCGGTTATAGCAATCCTGCTGATACTTTTCGCCCATCCGATCCTGGAACTGCTTCAGGTTCCTGCTGATATTATAGATTCTGCCAAAGGATATCTGAGGATCATTTTTCTGGGACTGATTTTTACTTTTGTATATAACTTTTTTTCCAATACCCTGAGGGCTTTGGGGGACAGCAAGGTTCCCCTGTATTTTCTGATTATCAGCGCCTGTCTGAATGTGGCGGGAGATCTGTTTTTTGTGGTAGTTCTGAACTGGGGCGTGCCGGGAAGCGCCCTGGCTACCGTTCTCAGTGAAATGCTGTGCTGTCTGTGCTGCCTGATTTATATAAAAAGGAAGGTCCCTCTGCTTTGCCTTGGAAATAAGTGGAAGGTATTTGATCCCTCTCTGCTCTGGAAGACTTTCAGCTATGGGATTACCAGCGCTCTCCAGCAGATGTGCGTACAGCTGGGAAAGATCTGTGTGCAGACAGTGGTGAATGTTCAGGGAGTAGAATTTATTGCGGCTTTTACTGCCATTAACCGTGTGGATGACTTTGCCATGACGCCTCAGCAGAATATTGCTCACGCAAGCACCACTTTCATGGCGCAGAACCGGGGAGCCGGGAAGATTGAACGGATGAAAAAAGGCTTTTTCAGTTCGATCCTGCTTCAGGCAATTTATACGGCAGTTATTGCGGCGGTTACCTTTTTCTTTTCCAGACAGATCATGGAATTGTTTGTCGGAGAGAATTCAGAAGAGGTAGTTTCACTGGGAATTTCTTATCTGGTGCTGATCGCACCTATGTATGTCATGCCTGCGGCTACCAATATTATTCAGGGATATTTCCGGGGACTGGGAGACTTGAAGGTCACGTTGATCAGTACTATCCTGAATATGTCTGCCAGATTTTTTACCGCCTGGCTGATGATCCATGTGATGCATGGAGGATTTGACAGACTGGCCTGGGCGAATTTCTTCGGCTGGGTGGCTATGCTGGCCTTCCAGATTCCGATGATCACCTACAGGTGGAAGAAAGTGAAATAAAAATAAGGTCAACGGGAGGATTTACAAATGGAGAAAAAAGAAATGTCAATGGCTCAGCGGAGAGCAGCCGGCTTGTTATGGGTGGATACCGGTGAAAACATGGACCAGCAGGTATACGCCAGAGGACTTTGTCAGGATTTTAATCATACCAGAGGAACGGAAACTGAAAAAAGAGAGGAAATTTTGCAAAAACTCTTTGCCTTTTGCGGAGAAGGGGTCTGGATCGAGCCGCCTCTTACACTGGCCATGGGAAATACCGTATCTATCGGAAAAGGAACTTATGTCAATTCAAATCTGACTCTGGTGGACGATTATGAGATAAACATAGGAGAAGGAGTACTGATTGCCCCCAATGTTACCATCAGCACCACCAATCATCCCATGCATTATATGGCACGGCAGCATGGAGAAATGTACTGCAAGAAGGTGGTGATTGAAGACCATGTGTGGATCGGAAGCAATGTGGTCATCTGTGCCGGAGTTACGGTAGGAAAGGGATCCGTCATTGGGGCAGGAAGCGTTGTTACAAGAGATATTCCCCCAATGAGTTTTGCAGCAGGAGTTCCCTGTAAAGTGATCCGGGAGATTACAGATGAGGATCTGAAGGAGTTTGAACCCATTCCGGAATAAACAGGTGGGGAAGACAATTGCCTAGATAATATGAAGTGCACTAGCATAACGTAAAAAGGACCTTATGGATATCCCACGGCAGTTTTTTGGACTGCAGAATATCCGTAAGGTCTTTTTCTATATTATGCCAGAGTCATGAACCACTCAACAGTTGCCGGATCATAGTGGGAGAAAAACAGGCTCTTTCCGGTATCCAGGGCCTCAATCTCTTTCATCTCATCTTCGCTGAGAGTGAAGTCAAAAACATCAAAATTCTCTTCCATGCGGTTCTTGTGGGTGGACTTGGGAATCAGCACCACATCGCTCTGAAGAAGAAAACGCAGAGCAGTCTGGGCAACGGTTTTGCCATATCTGTCTCCGATTTTTTTCAGGACCGGATTATTGAAATAATCATTTTTGCCTTCTGCAAAAGGTCCCCAGGACATGATCTGAGTGCCGTTTTTCTTCATATATTCCTTTGCAGCCTTCTGCTGCTGGAATACATGGGTCTCCACCTGGTTTACGGCAGGTTTGATCCGTGAGAAGTGATAGAGATCAAGATAGCGGTCCGGATAGAAGTTGGATACGCCGATAGCCCGGACTTTGCCCTGATCATAAGCTTCCTCCATGGCCCGATAGGTTCCGTAATAGTCACCGAAAGGCTGATGGATCAGGAGCAGGTCGATATACTCGGTCTGGAGTTTTTTCAGAGATTCTGCAATAGAAGATTTTGCTTTCTCATATCCTGCATTTGTGATCCATACCTTCGTGGTAATGAAAAACTCTTCTCTTGGAAGGCCGGATTTTGCAATGGCATTGCCTACCCCTTCTTCATTGCCGTAGGCCTGGGCCGTATCAATGCTGCGGTAGCCGGTGCGGATGGCCTCCGATACACAGGCCTCTGTTTCCTCCGGAGGAGTCTGATATACGCCATAACCTAATTTCGGCATTTTGACTCCATTGTTCAGTGTTACATATTCCATAGTGGGTTCCTCCTTTTTTGGGTGCTGTTACCCTTCTGAGGGTATATCTGCTTTTTCATCTGCTCCAGGGAACTTCCCTGTTTTCAATTATGAGTTTACAGCCTAAAGAGAAAAAAGTACAATAAGAATATAGGAATTCAGATTCCTTAATATGAATAGTGAGAAAAGGGGAAAGATATGTTAAATCTTTTAGAACTGGAACAGCTCGCGGCCTTTGCGGCAGAAGGCACCTTGTCCAAAGCAGCGGAAAAACTCCACATTTCCCAACCTACGATTACCAGAACCATGCAGCATCTGGAGGAGGATTTTGGGGTGTCTCTTTTCCGCCGCACCAAGAACCACATTGCGCTGAATGAAACCGGGTGGAAGGCTGTGGAATATGCGGAGAGGATCCTGAAAAGCGCAGAGGAGGCAGTGGAAGGAGTCCGCAGTTTTGACCGCAGTCTGCATACCATTACCGTCAGCTCCTGCGCCCCTGCGCCTCTGTGGGAACTGCTCCCTGCTCTTGCCCAAACCTTCCCGGATATGACCATTTCCTCATCGATCAAGGGGAACGGCGCTGTCCTGAAAGACCTGCAGTCCGGTTCGGCTGTTCTTGGAGTGCTGCCTCAGGATATGGTGCCCCAGGGATACTCCAGCATTCCTCTGTTAAAAGAAGACCTCTATGTGTGCCTGCCTGCCACCCATGCACTTGCCGGATATAAAGAGCTTTCCTTTGCCCAGCTCAACGGATATAATTTCCTGCTGGGCAGCCAGCTGGGATTCTGGGATGATATGTGCAGAGAGAAGATGCCCGCCTCCCGGTTCCTGGTACAGACAGATTCTTTTACGCTTCAGGAACTAATCCGGGAATCCTCTCTTCCCTGCTTTGCCACAAATCTTACCATAGATGAGGAAGGGACCTTTGAAGGCAGAAAGGTCATACCCATCATAGACCAGGAGGCAAAAAGGACCTTTCATCTGGTTTTCTCTCCGGAGAATAAAAAATATGCGGTAAGATCCGGCTGGAAATCCTCAGATTGATGCAGAAACCTTATAGGCGGATACAGGTGAGGGAGCCTGAAAAAAGTAGATGAAAAAAGCAGATAGAAATATCAGTTGGCGTAAAAAGCAGAGTCTGATAAAATTGACTGTAGGACTATATTGCGCAGAGGATGAAAAAGACTTTATGGAATAAATAATGATTATGATAATGAGGGTGAAAGATGACAAAGGAAACAATTGAACAGGTGTTAAAATTCAGAGACGAGCGAAACTGGAAACAGTTTCACAACCCGAAGGATCTGGCCATCTCCATCAGCCTGGAGGCAGCGGAACTCCTGGAGGTTTTCCAGTGGAGCGCAGAAGACGTCTGGTGCGGGGAGAAAAAGGACAAGATCAGAGAAGAGCTTGCAGATGTATTGAACTACTGCATTTTAATGGCGGATACCTGCGGCCTGGATATGGATGAGATCATTCAGGAAAAAGTCAGGAAGAATGCAGAAAAGTATCCGGTGGAAAAAGCATACGGACACAAAGAAAAGTATACGGAACTGGGAGAATAACCTGCTAAAACTGGAGTCTGAGAGTGTGAGTTTCTGTGTGAGTATTATATTTGAAAGGGCTCCTAAGAGATAAAGGAGATAAAGAATATGACAAGGTTTGAAGAATTTGAAAATATCGTTGCAAAACTCCGTGCGCCGGATGGCTGTCCCTGGGACAGAGAGCAGACACATTTCAGCCTTAAAAAGCCATGCGTAGAGGAAGCCGCAGAGGTGATCTGCGGGATCAATATACTGGAAGCGACGGGGAATCCGGATAACCTGAAAGAAGAGCTGGGGGATCTGCTCCTGCAGGTAGTGATGCATGCCCAGATAGCAGAGGAAGAAGGCTACTTTACTATGGATGATGTGATACAGGGAATCATTAATAAAATGGTGCGGCGGCATCCCCATGTATTCGGCGATGCAGTAGTCTCCGATTCAGGAGAAGTGCTGACGAGATGGGATGAAATCAAGAAAAGGGAGAAGGAAGGAAAAGAATGGACAGAAGCTTATCTGCCGGCGGCTTTTGATGAGGCGAAGAGGCTGATAGATGAGGCTGCGGAGAGGAAAGGGTTTGTGTAGGTGTAATATCCGCTTATACGTAAATTTTGTCCTGAACTGAGGGTACAGAAAAGTCGAAAGGAAATTCAGAAAATGAAAGATAAGGAAAATTTATCAGATAGCGGAAAGACTGAAACCGGAAGAAAAGCAGTGGAAAGGCAGACAGAGCTGGGAATGATCAAGGTAGATATGGAGTATCCGTATCCATGTGTGCCGCCGCCGGGAATCTGGGAAGAAAAAGACGGAAAACTTTTAATTATCACTGCTTCTCATACGTTCCGGATCCCAAACGGGGAACGGGAAATTTCACCTGTTCTTTATCAAAGCTGCATGCACCCGGAAAAAATCCATATTGATCCGGTACAGATCCTAATAGACAGAGGAGAAATCTGCTTTCAGGCGAGAAATCAGCAGTGGACAATTCGTGAAACAGAAGCGTCTTCCGTGGAACTTCTGCCCTGGGAAGCTAAAATCAAAAAGAAAAGCTGTATTCCGTGTACGAACTGCGGAAGATGCAGCTGGTAAGGAGGAAAAAGCTGCTGGATAAACCTTTATCATGGGTTTTAAAAGGCGTTGAATCTCATTACACAGATAGATTAAAAGTTTACTTTTGTGTTCATTTATCCTATGATTAAAACATAAAAGTAAACTGGAGAATATTATGAAACAGGATGTTTTGAAAAAATTGTCAGATAATAATAATGGATATTTGTTTACTGCAGAAGTCCTTCGTAATGGAATTTCTAAAACCTATCTGGCTAAATTTGTGCAAAAAAATGAATATGAAAGAGTTGCACACGGAATTTACGCAGCTCCGGATATCTGGCCGGATGAATTGTATCTTTTACAAAAAACAAATCCAAAGATCATTTTTTCAGGGGAAACAGCACTCTATATTCAGGGGCTTACAGACAGGGAATACAGAAGAATTGAAGTTACAGTTCCTGAGGGATATAATGCGGTCCATTTGCGGAAAAAGAATATCAAGGTGAAATCGATAAAAAAAGAATTATATGAATTGGGAAAAACTGTGGCTGAATCCAGTTATGGGAATCAGATTGCAGTCTATGATAAAGAACGTGTCGTCTGTGAGGCAATAATCAATCGTAAAAAGATGGATGTGCAAATGTTTCAGACTGCGGTTAAGGAATATATGTCGGATTCCGACAGAAAGCTGCAGATTCTTGTTCAGTATGCAGAGAAGTTAGGAGTACGGGATGAAGTGATGAAATATATGGAGGTGCTGGCATGATCCATACATCGAAACAGTTAAAAGATAAAGTAAGAAATATTTCTCATGGTGATAATGAGATCGCACAGATGATGATCCGCTGTTTTATTATGGAGCGTTTTTTGGAAAGGATATCATTATCTGAGTATAAGAATAATTTCATATAACTTTTCGGAATCTCAATGAATGAGATTCCAACTGAAAATTGACAATTGAATATCGTGCAGGAAAAGAAATTTAAGAAAAATGGGCATAAACATTGGACATAGCGGGTACTATGCCTTGAAAAATCTTGTGAAGTCGTTTAAGATATCATTGTTAGGCGGTCAAACCTAAAAATGATTCTTGAAATGCCTCGACTGAAGGCATTTCCCAGGCATCAAGATGTTGGAGCATCATGATGCCGTAGAGGCGGCAGTACCACATCTTTGTAGAGCGGTGCCTGCCGTCTTCTAATTTATAGTCCTCTTTCTCACGCTTATTGGAGCGTTCTACAGAAGTTCTTCTGCGAGGGCGTAAAATTTTCTGTGTCTATGGGAAAAATTCTTCTTTGATAAGAAACAGATATGTATAATTGTCTTGTCGGAACTTCTGCTTTTTTGCTGTCGAATTACTTATCTGTTTATA
>NZ_NFIF01000032.1:0-21324 GCF_002161645.1 Blautia sp. An46
CATTACATATGTAAGTCGTTAGTATTCATTATATATTAATTTTCTATAAAAACGTTAAGACTTTTTTTATGTTTTTCGGTACAATTTTTGTGTGGGTTGAAATTGCATAAAAATTATACTATAATAAATAAAAATATTACCAGTGGAGATATGTTTATGGATAATGTTCTTATAGATTTTACGAGGAAACTGTTCAGCGAATTACGGATTCCTGCACATACGCTTACTCTTCCCTTCCAATGGGATGACCAGTTCGACCTGGGGCTGAGAAAAACTCTTGTGAAAGATCCCAGCAATATTTTAAAGGATACCTTTCTGGATTTCGATAATCTTTTTGGCGATAAAGTGGAGATCATCTTCGGCGAGGATTTATTTACCTGCTGTTATCTGATACTTCCCCTGAATCCCTCACAGCTTTTTCTGGCCGGTCCTTTTATCTTTGAGCCTTCTGTGGTGGGAGATCTCATGGAGCTTTGCGAAAAGCTGAAAATATCAGGGACGTATCACACTTATATCAAGCAGTATTTCTCTACCCTGCCCAAAGTTCCAAGCAAAAGCTTCCTGGGAAGCTATGTAAAATGTCTGGCTGACCAGGTCTATGGACCGGGGAAATATGAGATACGCCGTCTGAAAAATCAAAGTTCTTTTGATTTTCATTTTGACGAAGCTCTGGAACCGGAGCCAAGTCTGGATACCATCAAAAGCATGGAAAACCGCTATGAAAACGAAGAAGCCATCATGGAATGTATTGCCCGGGGAGATTATGAAACTGCAGAGACCTATATGTACCGCCCTTCCTATCTCTCAGATCTGGAGCAGCGGCTCTCAGACACTATCCGGGATCAGAAAAACTATCTGATCATCGGCAACACCCTTTTCCGCAAGGCTGCCCAGAGAGGAAAGGTACATCCTATCTATCTGGACGAGCTGTCCAGTAAAATGGCAGCAAAGATTGAGAATATTACCTCTGTATCCCAGGTAGATCCTCTCAGGCGGGAAATGGTCCGGAAGTACTGCTTTTTAGTAAAGACCTACTCCACCAAGGGGTTCTCTCCCATTATCCAGAAGGTACTAAATTATATTGCCTTAAATCTGGCTTCTGATCTCACACTGAAGAATCTATCTTCTATTTTTTCTCTGAACAGCAGCTATCTTTCCGCCATGTTCAAGAAAGAAACAGGGACCACCCTTACTTCCTATGTAAACAGCAAGAGGATCGACAGGGCAGTATATCTTTTGAATACTCAGGTAGATTCTATCCAGGATATCGCTATTCTCTGCGGAATTCCGGATCTTACCTATTTTACCAAGCTGTTTAAAAAGGCAAAGGGAATGAC
Organism: Blautia sp. An46; assembly: GCF_002161645.1. Lineage (NCBI taxonomy): Bacteria > Bacillati > Bacillota > Clostridia > Lachnospirales > Lachnospiraceae > Blautia > Blautia sp. An46. The sequence continues at coordinate 1,338 of NZ_NFIF01000032.1, forward strand.
TCCCACCAAGTACCGGGAGCTGATCACCCGAAAAGCAGAAGATGTCGATGAACAGGTAAATGCAGGTTCTCAGACGCCGCCTCGTTAGAAAAGTGTAAAGCAGCCCCGGAAATTTTCTGGTCCGAAAAGGATCCGAATAATTTCCGGGGCTTGATCATTTACTTTTTGTAAAAGCTTCCGCACATAGTCTCATCACATCTGCAGGCATTTGTTCCTGCAATGGTGATTTTTGCAGCGTCACATTTTTCCTGATCGTTGTAGGTACACTCACAGGCTTTACAGGCCACCTGGATAGTCTGAGTGGCTGTACCTGTTTCCATACTGTTCATAGCGCCTTCTTTTTTCTCTACAAAACTTTTGCAGCAGGTTTCATCCGGTCTCTGAGCGTTTGGTCCGTCTACCTGGATATCCCCTTTAGAACAGTATTCATTCTTGTTATACAGACAGGTTCTTGCTGTACAGCTTAATAATGGCATACATATTACCTCCTAAAATAGATTTATCAGAGATAATATGTGCCATTTCTTTATTTCTTATACATGGAAAATTACTTTTCTTCCTGTTCAGCCTTGCGGATTTCTTTTGAAGCAATCTCTTCCTGGATGTCTTTTATAAATTCTTCCAGTCCTTTCTGGCCTTCATCGCCCTGGAAACGGCTTCTCACAGATACTTTTTCTTCCTCTTCCTCTTTTGCTCCCACTACCAGCATGTAAGGAATCTTTTTCATCTGAGCTTCCCGGATCTTATAACCGATCTTCTCTGCTCTTGTATCGATTTCAGCCCGAACTCCTGCCTCTTTCAGTTTTTCCAGTACTTTCTGTCCATACTCCAGATGTTTGTCGGAAATGGGCAGCACCTTCACCTGTACCGGAGCCAGCCAGGTTGGGAAAGCTCCAGCGAAGTGCTCGATAAGGATACCGATAAATCTCTCGATAGAACCGAATACCACACGGTGGATCATGATCGGTCTGTGCTTCTCTCCATCTGCTCCTGTATATTCCAGTTCAAACCGCAGCGGCAGCTGGAAGTCAAGCTGGATAGTTCCGCACTGCCAGGTTCTTCCAATAGAATCTTCCAGGTGGAAATCGATCTTGGGTCCGTAGAAAGCTCCGTCTCCTTCATTTACAACATAGGGCAGCCCCAGGTCGTCTAATGCTCCCTGAAGAGCCTCTGTAGCCATCTCCCAGTCTTCATCACTTCCCATGCTGTCTTCCGGTCTGGTAGAAAGCTCTACATGATATTTAAAGCCAAACAGCTTATACACACTGTCGATCAGGTCTGCCACGCCTTTGATCTCATCTTTAATCTGTTCCGGTGTCATGAAAATATGGGCATCATCCTGGGTAAAGCAGCGCACACGCATAAGTCCGTGCATCTGTCCTGATTTTTCATGACGGTGTACGATTCCCAGTTCTCCCATACGGATAGGCAGGTCACGGTAGGAACGTGGCTCTGACTGATAAACCAGGATGCCTCCCGGACAGTTCATAGGCTTAATGGCAAAATCCTCATCATCGATAACTGTAGTATACATATTTTCTTTGTAGTGATCCCAGTGTCCGGAAGTCTCCCAGAGATGACGGCTTAACATGATTGGTGTAGAAATCTCCACATATCCTGCTTTCCGGTGGATCTCACGCCAGAAATCCAGAAGCTGATTCTTCAGCACCATTCCATTAGGCAGGAAAAATGGGAATCCAGGACCTTCTTCTCTCATCATGAACAGTCCCAATTCTTTTCCAAGCTTTCTGTGGTCACGTTTTTTCGCTTCCTCCAGCATATGGAGATATTCTTCCAGCTCTGCTTTCTTTGGAAAAGCAGTTCCGTAGATCCTCTGGAGCATTTTGTTCTTTTCATTTCCTCTCCAGTAAGCACCTGCCAGGCTGGTAAGCTTAAAAGCTTTTACATATTTTGTGCTCATCAGATGAGGTCCTGCGCACAAGTCTGTAAACTCTCCCTGAGAATAGAAGCTGATCACTGCATCTTCCGGCAGGTCTTCGATAAGCTCTACCTTATAGGGTTCGTCTTTTTCTTTAAAATATTCAATGGCTTCGTTTCTTGGCTTTTCAGATCTGGTAAGAGGAAGATTTTCCTTTACGATCTTTTTCATTTCTTTTTCAATTTTTTCCAGATCTTCTGCTGTAAATGGAGTCTCTCTGTCTACATCATAGTAAAAACCGTCTGCCACAGAAGGACCGATGGCCAGCTTTGTCTCCGGATAAAGTCTCTTAATGGCCTGAGCCATGATATGGGAAGCTGTATGGCGGAAGGCGCCCTTTCCCTTATCGTCATTAAAGGTAAGGATATTTAACTGACAATCCTTTTCCACAGGAGTTCTCAGGTCTACGATCTCTCCGTCGATTTCTCCTGCTGTAGCAGCTCTGGCCAGTCCCTCACTGATATCTGCTGCAATTTCAATAACAGATTTTGCTTCTGCGTATTCTTTCACAGAGCCGTCTTTTAAAGTAATTTTCATAATTCTATTCCTCCTGTTAATTTTCTGATTTTCTTGCCTTTTTATTGCCGGGGAACGAAATTTCTATACAAAAAGAAAAACCCCGTTCCCTCCGCCTTTCGGCAAAAGGGACGAGGCATATATTCTCGCGGTTCCACCCTGATTGAACCGGCATTTCTGCCGGAACCACTTCATTTGATGATAACGGAATCACCGGACCGGATTAGGGCCACTCCGAGGTAGTTTTCAAATGCTTCCGCGACAGGAGACTTCCAGCATATGCCTCCCTCTCTGGGACCTTCCACATTCTACTCTTCTCTTCAACGTGTTGACTTTCTTGTTCCATATTATATCTTACCTCAGAGGTTTGTCAACTGTTTTTTAGCCGGTCCCCTGTCTGTTTCTATTCTTCAAACAAAGGCGTGGAGAAATATCTCTCTGCTGTATCCGGAAGAATGGTCACTACCGTTTTTCCTTCACCCAATTTTTTTGCCAGCTTCATAGCTGCCGCCACGTTGGTTCCAGATGAGATTCCACACATAATTCCCTCCTTTGATGCCAGGTCGCGGGATGTCTGGATGGCTTCCTCGTCTGTTACGATACAGATATTATCATAAATTTGCGTATTCAGGATTGCCGGAATCAGACCGTCCCCGATCCCCATCTGGAGATGTGTGCCAATGGAGCCCCCAGAAAGGATTGCCGCATGCTCTGGCTCTGCTGCCCAGATTTCTATATGAGGATTTTTCTCTTTAAGAACTTCACCGATTCCCGTAATGGTACCGCCAGTACCGATTCCAGAACAGAAGCCGTCAATGGGACAGTCCGCCTGCTCCAGGATTTCGATTCCTGTCCGGGCTCTGTGCACTGCAGGATTTGCAGGATTTTCAAACTGCTGAGGCACAAAAACCCGCGGATCTTCCTCGGCCATTTTCAGAGCTGTATTCAGACATTCTTCAATACACTCTCCGATATTGCCTGCATCGTGTACCAGAACTACTTCCGCACCATAATGCTTCATCAGTTTTCTCCGCTCTTCACTGACAGAATCAGGCATGATAATCCTGGTTTTATACCCACGGACTGCCCCTACCAGCGCCAGACCGATTCCCTGATTGCCGCTGGTAGGTTCCACAATAATCGTTTCTTCATTAATAAGTCCTTTTTCCTCTGCATCACGTATCATGTTATAGGCAGTCCTGGTCTTAATAGAACCGCCTACATTAAGTCCTTCAAATTTCACAAGAATCTGCGCACTTCCTGCCTCTGTCATCCGTTCCAGACGAATCAGCGGCGTGTTTCCCATTGCCTCAAGAATATTATTATAAATCACTGTTATTTCCATACCTTTCCAAAAATCATTTCATTCAATTATTATATTACGATACCGGAAGAGCCTCAACTGATTTTTGCGAAATTTTCAGTGACAGAAGCAGATATCCTATGATAGACTTAAAAATATCATATTTTGAAACAGGTGATCTTATGTCGATTTTTTTCCGCAGCACACCAGTGCGGCAGCCTTTTGCTTTTGATTCTATAGGAAACCAGTGGATTCAGGACCCTATGTGCCGTCCGAAAGGATATCCTCTCTTTCACTATCTTCAGACAGAGACTGGAAAGGGGCAGATTAAAATCCAGGGAAAATCTTATATTTTAAATCCGGGAGAAGGCGTTCTGCTCTCTCCGTTTTTGGAGCATTCCTATGAAGGACTGGAAGGAATCTGGCAGACCTGCTTTGCCACCTTCACCGGTACTGCAGAAGACAGCATTACGAAAATGGTTGGGGGACGCCCCTTTGTCTTCACCGATACCTCTCAGGGAGAACGGATTGTCCATATTATCCAATCTGCGATCCTCCAATATCAAAATCCTCCTACAGACGAAAAGGCTCTGTCTGTGTGCTGCTATAACCTTCTTCTGGAATTTGTAGAAGGAGGCTACACCCATGATCTTGAAAAGGAGGAATTGTATAAGCGATATGTAGAGCCGGTAATGAAAGAAATAGAAAATCACTATAGTCTGGAACTTACTGTGGAAGAGCTCAGCAATCTGGTGTATATCACCCCTCAATATCTGTCCCGGCTTTTTGAACGTTTTTTAGGCTGCTCAACCTATGAGTATCTGACTTCTTTCCGAATAAACAAAGCAAAGGGCCTGCTCATCACAGACCCGCACTTAAAAATACAGGATATTGCCCGGCTGACTGGTTTCTCCAGCGTCAGTCATTTTATTACCATGTTCAAACGCACCGCTGGAGTTACTCCCCTGCAGTTTCGGAAGCTGAATTAAAAATCACAGATTTCCCACCAGTTTATCTTTTATCACGCAGAAAAATTCTCGAAAGAGATAATTGGGCAGAAGAAAAACATTGCTTTTTGCTCCAATCCCATAGACCTGCCAGTCTGTTTTCTTTCTGGCAATGGCCATGCCCCGGAACAGGTGAAAACCATTGGTCACGATCCCCACCTTCAGGCGCCGTGCTCTCCCTTCTGTCCCCTCTTCTCTTTCTGTTTTTTCTTTCAAAAGATTCCGGGTAAATTCAATATTCTGGCTGGTGCTGGCAGACCGGTCCTCTAGGATCAGCTGCTCCCGGTCCACTCCCTGGCGGAGCATCTCCTCATACATGCACCTGGCCTCTGAGATCCCTTCGTCAGGTCCCTTTCCCCCGGAAAGCACTGCCCTGGTTCCGGGGTTTTCTTTCAGATATTCACAGGCACTGTCTATTCTGTACTGCAGGGACAGGCTGGGCCTGGTTCCCATTACCTGGGCCCCCAGAACCACCAGATAATCCAGGTCTGGCTCAACAGGCAGAAACATAACAGAAACAATCACAGCCACTACCACCACCACGGAAACCAGAAGCAGGATTCCCATAGCACAGCAGAGCAGCTCTGCCTTTTTGGAAAGATTTTCTGTAAGGATCAAAATACCTGTCAACAGCAGTCCCGCTCCCAAACCAGCCCAGACTATGGGGAATTTGGAAGTCCAGCCCACGTATCTGGCAATTCCCACAAAATAGCCCAGGCACAGAAGTCCCAGCCATAGGAAGATGATTTCCGGCATAACTCTCCTTTCCGAAAAAAGAACCTTCTGCCCTCATCCGGCAAAAGGTTCCTTTGTTCTTTCCTATTTATTTCTGCCGCAGCAGTGTTTATATTTCTTGCCGCTTCCGCATGGACATGGATCATTCCGTCCAATCTTCGGTCCTTTTACAACAGTTCCGGATTTCTTCTGCTCCTTGTATAATTCTTTTCTCTTCTCTTCAGAAAAAATATTATTCCACTGGGGCAGTTCGTACAGCCAGTCCGCCTTTGCGTCTACCATGTTCTTGTACAGAGTCTCCAGATCGTAGCCCAGATTTACCTCTGTATCTTCTTCCATCTCTTCAATAGGATTTGGAACTTTCAGACTGTCGTTGATTCCGTCCAGGAAGCCCACCATTGTCATAACATCTACGTTATATTTTTCTGCAAGCTCTTTTACAGTACCTCTTACCACTTCGTCAGGATTGCTGAGAAGCTGTTCATAAATTCCCTTTTCAATCAAAAAATAATCTGTCCAGAATTTCTGCAGCTGGCCTCTGTCTGCCTGCTGGGAGTACGCTTTGTCTCTCCATTCCTGTAATAACGCCATATATCTTACCTGCCTTTTATATTTCTCTTGTTTTAATTTAACAGGTACAGTATATACGATATCTGATTATTTTTCAATCCTAACTTTCGGCAATTTGGCAAAGAGTCTCCCCGGACATAACATCGTTCCAGTAATAGAGGTCTTCCGGTTCCGTAACCCGGAACATGGGGAAAAGTTCCTCCATATCCGGACAGATCTGTGGGAAAAGATTTTCCTCTTCTGCAAAGAGTTCCGGATCATAAGCCAGCTTTCTCCTGTCTTCCCAAAGGGCACTGTAAAAGATCTCCGCCTCCACCATATCCTGGAACATATGGCTTCCGTAGCTCAGTTCCGGCATATAGCCAGCCCGGCTGTCCGAGACTTCGCAGATTCCGGAGACAGCGGAAATATCCGCAAAGGTTACCGGAACCCCCAGCTCCGGAGAGGATGTTCCTACCCTGCCGGGAGTCATGAGAAGAAGATTTTTCCCCGATCCCTTATAATACCGGTTAATCCTTCCTACAGCTTCTGCCACCTGGTGCTTCTTTCCGTAAGGATATTCATAATATAATTTCGGCTCGATCTGTATAACCACATGGATCTGTTTTTTCAGGGAATTGCCTACCGAGGAATCCTTCAGATGGAAAAATGTCTTTCCCTCTGAAAGACTGGGGATTTCCACTTTTCCCCCTCTGCTTCCCGTAAATAGAGGCCGGCACTGAAGAAGGTTCACCACAAAGTCCCCCTCCTCATCTATATTTACTGTGTATTCAATATCCACCGGATTTCCATAGACCTGTTCCAGTGTCTTCAAAAGCTTCTGCATAAGTCCGGTAAACTCCCGGTTCTCCAAAAGCTTCTGGCAAGTAACAAACCACACCTGGCGCCACCGTCCCATACGGTTCAGGGCCTCTTCTGCCTCATAGTCTCTCTCCATCACCGCCCGTTTATACCAGAGAGGCAGGATTTCCATAAGGGAATCTGTGCTTTTTGTGAGAAGATGATTTGCCCTGGTGTCCAGCACATCCACATTTTTCTGGGAAAACCGGTGTTTATCCGCCACATTGGTCTGCATGGATACGGCGGGACGGTCCAGATTTACCAGCCTTGGATAATCGTTCTCCGTCCGGTCTACGGCCCTGGTCCCAAGGCCTGCCACCAGCCGGAGCATTCCGGCGCTCTGATCCATGTCTTTGCTCCACTTATAGGCGCTGTAACTATATCCCACTCCTGCCGCCGCAGGGAAGAAATAATCTCCCCAGTGAGAGCCGGAAACTCGCTGGACCAGCACAGCCATCTGTTCGTCCTGGTGTTCCAGGCCTCTCTGTTTCCGGTACTCCAAAGCAGATATATCCATAATACTGGCGTAAACTCTCCGCACTGCATCCTCAAAGACCTTCAGCCGCTCTTCCAGTGTTCCCTGATTTACACAGAACACAGACTCATATTTTCCCGCAAAGGCGTTGCCGAATCCGTCTTCCAGGAAACTGGAAGAACGGACGATAATGGGACTCTGTCCGAAATATTCCAGCACCGAGCGGAATTTTTCCCGGATATTGGAAGGAAACTCTCCGGAGAGCAGGGCCTGCTGAAGCTGTCCGGCTTTCTCAAAATAGCCTTCTTCTGTCCGCTGGGCGATCCTGGTCTCCCAGCAGTTATTGGAAACAATATAGGTATAAAATACGTCCGAACCAATGTAATAGGAATCGTGGGCCTCCCTGTGTGCCCGGTATTCCGGCAGAAGGGTATTCACGATCTTCCTGGCCAGGAGCATACCGCAAGCCTTTCCTCCAATAGCGCCGCTGCCAATCATCCGGTCCCGGAGTTTGAAATAATCTTTGGGTTTAAAATATTTCTTCAGCATTTCCTGAAGCCGCTTATCCTTAGTCATGGTACTTTCCAGGATCTGATTTTCCGTCTCTTCCCGGAACCTTCCCTGCTGATACTCCAGCTTCGCCATGGAAAAGAACCGGTCATGGCTGTCAAAGTTCTGGTCCTGCTTCTGGGCCTCTTCCTCTTCCAGGATCTGATAGTACCGGCTTAAAGCCACGCCTCCGTCTACCGCCTTAAAATCTTCCAGATCCATACTGCAGGAATGAGGAAGGAACATTTTGGCAGAATACCGGTTCCACACCTTTAAGGGATGGACATAAAGCTTATCCCCTGTGTGGACGTCTAAAAGCAGCTGGGTGGTATCCCGGATCCTGGCCACAGCGTCAAAGGAATGCCTTCCTCTGAGAAGGGGAAAATAGGCTACTGTATCCAGCTTAAACAGATAAGGGCAGGTCACCCGGAAAAAGTTCCCCATCATCAGGTCCGTATACCAGACAGACTGAAGGGAAGAAAGACTGTCAAACACATAAAAAGCGTCTTTCCCCTCTATAGTGATCCGGTTGTAAATATCCACAGTAAAGGCCTCAAAGCCTTTATCCGGATTAAACTCAAAGATCTTCAGCCCTTCTCTGGGGGAAAGAAGGGGCTCATGGTCTGCAAACCGCATATAGATCAGATTTCTCCTGTCACCAATGGCCTGTTCTACAAAAGGCTCCATAAAATACCGGAATTCCTCCAGATCTGTCACCTGCCACACTACGTTGTCTCCCATACGGATATAATCCAGCAGATCATCCAGACCTGGTATACCGCTTAAAACTCTGTCAAAGGCTCCCATAAATAACCTCCTGATAAAAATTGAAAGGCGCTGACAGAGTTCTCTCTCCGTCAGCGCCTTTGCTGAATCCCTGACTCCCGCTCTCAGCGGGATATTTTACTTTCTGAATATAAGTATAACAGATATTTTTTTCTATGGCTATATCTCTTTTCTATTTTTAAAAGACGCTTCCCTTTTCTTCCCGTATCCACCGAAACAGAAGCACTGCCGCCAGGATGGCAGTGAGGCAATCTGAAACTGCCTGAGAAGCCAGGACGCCATTGTAGCCAAAAGTTTTTGAAGCCAGGAAGATCACAATAGCGAAGATCACACCCTGTCTGCTCACAGACAGGAGGAAGGCCCCCAGAGCTTTTCCCGCAGACTGAAAAGTACTTGTGGTCACCAGCACCACGGCGATAAAGATCATTCCCGCCTGCTGGAAGCGGAGCATTGGAACTCCCAGATCAATGATCCCGGGATCCTTCATAAAAATCCGGATCAGTGCCGGGGCCGCTGCTGTTCCGCATTCAACTCCATAGCTGAATTTCAGAATGTCTTTCAGCCGCCTGCTGTTTTTCGCTCCGTAATTGTAGCCAATGAGAGGCTGGACGCCAAAAGCCAGTCCCACCAGTACCAGCACTGCGATGAGGTTTACCTTCATCACGATCCCCATAGCCGCCACAGCGTCATTTCCATAGGGGAGGAGAAAACGGTTTGTAAGGGCCATTCCCAGGCTCTGCATTAAATTTGTAACAGAAGCCGGAATCCCAATGGCAAAAATCTGTCCCAGTTCTCCCTTTTGGATATGAAATCCTCTGGGATCCACAGACAGCCGCCTGCTTTTTTTCAGAAGGAACCACAGGAAAAACAGATCTGTACAGATATTTCCGATCACCGTGGCAATAGCAGCACCTGCAGCCCCCATCCCCAGGGTAAAGATAAAGACCGGATCCAGGATCATGTTCACCACAGCCCCCAGGATACTTCCCACCATGGAAGCAGTGGCAAATCCCTCTGTCCGCAGAAGGTTCAGGGGTGTATAGGACACAATGATAAAGGGAGCGCCCAGGGCAATGTAGGTATAGTACTGGGAGGCATAGGTCATGGTATCCCTGTCCGCCCCTAAAAGAGTAAGTACAGGCCCTCTAAATAGCAGAAGAAGCACAGTCACCAGGATTCCGCAGGCAATAGCGCCGTAAAAGCAAAACACACTGAGGCGCTTCCCGTCTTTATCCAGCTTCTGCCCGAAAAGCCGGGAGATCACCGAGCTTCCTCCCAGTCCGAAAATATCTCCCAGAGCGACCATCAGGGTAAAAACAGGAGCGCTTAAAGAAACTCCCGCCACCAGATCTGTATTTCCGGTCTGGGCGATAAAAAAGGTATCCACCATATTATAGACCAGGGAAACCACCATGCTGAACACCACCGGCAGGGCAAAAGTGAAATAGGCCCTGGGAATAGGCGCCTTCTCAAATAAGTCGTTTTTACTGTCTTCTTTCATTTTCAAAGTTCCTCCTGTTTTTCCTTGCTGCAGCATACTTTGCCAAAACTTTTGCAAAATCTGCATTCTGTATAAAAGTATAGCAAAAGATCCAGGACATGCCAAGCACGGAAAACTACAGGACCTACTCTTCCCTGATCCGCTCCACAACAGTCTCCCGGCACATTTTCCGGTAATGATATCTGGGAACTCCCCAGGCTATAAGGGCCAGAAGGGGAATGGCCAGAAGGCTGACTGCTATGGAAGGGTGATAGGCAAAGTAGAAGCTCCTGCCTGCGGTCCTTGCGATCACTTCTCGCATAAGAGGTATCCCTGCTGTATCCGCAAGCAGAAGAGCTGCCAGGAAATAGATTCCTCCTTCGGTACACAGCATTCTCAGAACCTGCTTTCTGGTCATGCCTACCGCTTCCAGCAAAGACAGCTCCTTCTTCCTGCTGATCACAGACACCGCCGAAGTATTGAAAAAGTTCAGTACGCCGATCACAAACAGCACCCCGCACAAAAGTCCCAGGATCAGCATATATTTTCCGGCAAACTGGCTGCACTGCTGCTCCAGTTCCATGCGGGAGTCCATGAGAAGCTGAGGCTTATCAGTCAGATAGTCTTCCAGCCATTTTCCCAGTGCTTTCTCCTCTCCTTCCTCTGCCTCGATCCCCACAGTCATCGCCCCCGGATTTCCTCCCATCTGAAGATAAGTCTTTTCCGGAAGGTAAAAAGAAATATCATAATAAGTATCTGCTCCAAAAGGATACTCCAGATCATAAGGCACGGCCCCCGCCCCCAGGACCTGGAACTCTCTCTTCTGACCTCCAAGCTCAAGGGTGATCCTGTCCCCCGGTTCTGAATATCCCCCAAAGCCGTAGATACTGGCGGAAACGATCACATAGTCTCCCTGTATAAATTCCTGCCAGGTACAGGAGCTGTCCAGAAATTCCATTTTCTCAAAGGCCGCCTGGTTGATTCCCAGTACATGGGAAGGTATCTGTCTGCTTTCCAGGCGCTTTCTCTCTTCCTGGGCCCAAGTACTGTCGTAAATTTCTTCTTTTTCTGCAAGATCCATCATATTTTCCAGAATCTTATACTCTTTCTCGCTCAGGAGATGGAGTTCCTCTGTGTCATAGAAACAGGCCAGGCTTTCTATGCCTTCCTGACTCCGGATATCCCCTAATATCTCGGGAGTCAGTGCATTCAGATCGGCATACTGAGCCATAGTTCCGGATCCTGTGATCTTAAAGTCCGAAGAAATATAAGTATCTATATAAATGTCAAAATCAAACCCTTTCTGTATTGTATAGATACAGTTCAGAAGGAAGATGGGAAGGGTCAGGGAGAACACCACCAGTACAGATTTCTTCCAGGTTCTTTTCATATTTTCCAGGGCCATGATCCCCGGAGTGACCTTATGGCCTTTTCTCTCCCGGTTCCGGGCAGACCCTTCCGTCATCCGCACCGCTTCCACAGGAGACACTTTCGCTACAATATGGCAGGGACGCATACAGGCAATATAGACCGTAGCCAGGGAGAAAAGAACGGCAGTCAGAAAGATCCAGGGACTGGTGCTGACCAGAACTTCCGGGGATTCTGCCCCCAGATCCGATTCCAGAAGATAAGGCACCATGGCCCTGCCGGCCAGCCACCCAAGGAGCAGGCCAATGGGAATCCCTATTCCGGACAGGAGCAGGGCCTGCCTTCGGACGATCCCCTTTAACTGCCTTCCCGTAGTCCCGATATTCTTCAGAAGCCCATAGGCCCGGATATCATTTTTTACCGATATCTGAAACACGTTATAAATGATCAGATAACCGGACAGGAAGACCAGAAAAACCACTGCCCCTACCGTGGCAAAAGGAAAACCATCTTCTCCGAAAAGCCTGTCATAAGCCGGGGGAATATCCATCCTGGCGGGAGTATCGGACACATGATAAAGTTCCTCGATCTCTTCCTTATACTGGTTCAGCTTAAAGATATTGTCAAACCACAGGCTCAGATTATAGTCCCCCTCAAAATCTCCCATTGCAATGTACTCCTCTGTGGCGGTTTTCATATGGGCCAGACAGTAATCTCTGGAAACCCACACCATCTGGGCCTTTGGCAAAGGATCTCCTTTCCAGAAACCGCTGAGCCGGAAATCCTCGGTAATCTGTTTTCCCGAAGCACTATAGGTAAGAGTCACGGTACTGCCGATCTTGTGAGGTACACCCAGCAGATCCAGAACAATAGTGCTGACAGCCGCCTCCTTCTCCCCCTGGGGGAGTGTTCCTTGGGTAGGCAGGCACTGATAACTCCTGGCCCCGTTTTCATCTGCATAACGGATTTCTGTGGAGATGGTCTGCAGCTCTTCATTTTCCGCCACCGACAGAAAAATCGTGTAGCCCATCTCTTTGATCTTGTCATACTGGCTGATCTGGCGAAACTGTTCTTCTGTAAGGTCCTGAACAGAAATCTGGCTGGAATCCATACTGGTCCGCATCTCCTGATTCATAGTGGAGCGGAGCACAGAAACTGCCGCCGTAAAAGAAGCGGTAAACATTACTGCAGTCATAATCACTGCCAGGACCGCTATGATATTTCTCCCCCGGTTAATCTTCAGAAAACGCCTGGTCAGAAGCCAGATGGTCTTTCTGCTATTCACCAATACCATAGTCATCACTTCCCTTCACCAGTTTTCCGTCTTCAATGTGCAAGATCCGGTCCGCTGTCTGAGCGATCTCTTCATTATGAGTGATCATCACCATGGTCTGGTGAAACTGCTGGCAGGTGATCCGCAGCAGACTCAGCACATCCTGGCTGGTCCGGCTGTCCAGGTTCCCTGTGGGCTCGTCAGCCAGCAAAATGGCCGGCTTTGCCGCCAGAGCCCTGGCAATGGCCACCCTCTGCTGCTGCCCTCCGGAAAGCTGGCTGGGAAGACTGTTTTTTTTCTTTTCCAGGCCCAGCATGCGGATCACATTTTCCAGATACTCCCTGTCCGGCTTTTTGCCGTCCAGCCCCAGGGGCAGGGTGATATTCTCCATAACGTTCAGCATAGGGACCAGATTATAGCTCTGGAATACAAAGCCAATATTCCTCCGCCGGAAGATAGTCAGCTCTTCCTCCTTCATGGAAGACAAATCTTTTCCATCGATCAGTACCGTTCCGCCGGTAGGAATATCCAGCCCTCCCATCATATGGAGAAGGGTGGACTTTCCGCTGCCGCTGGTCCCAACCACCGCCAGAAATTCTCCTTTTTCCACAGAGAAACTGACCCCGTCCAGGGCTTTCACCAGAGTCTCTCCCTTTCCGTATATTTTTCTCAGATCTTTTACTTCCAGTATTTTCATAATGCCTCCTTTTCCCCGGTATCCTGTTCAAACCCAAAGGCCCGGATTTCTTTAAGGACAGGATAGCAGAAAAAAATCTCCAGACCGTTTCTGAAATATCACAGTCTGGAGACATTTTCTCTTTTTTCACTGGGAAGAAATACGGAAAAGACACTTCCCTCCCCTTTCTTTGAAGAAACCTTGATATATCCTCCCTGGCTTCTGACAATTTCTCTTGCCAGATACAGGCCCAGTCCTACCCCTTCCTCTGAAAGGACGTCCCGGCTCCGGTAAAACCTTTGAAAGATCTCCGGCAGTTCTTCCTCTTCTATTCCGATTCCCGTATCCCGGACGTCGATCCTGGAAAACAGGCTGTAAGAAACCACTTCCAGGGTAACTTTTCCACCAGCCGGCGTATATTTCACTGCGTTATCCACCAGATTCATCAGGGCTTCCCTGGTCCACTTCCGGTCAAACCAGGCATAGACTTTCTCTTTCCCTGGCTTTACCTCAAGGGATATCTGTTTCTCTCCGGCTTTCTGTTCCATAAGGCTTTTTACCTGGCAGGCCAGTTCACCCAGCTCCCCCTTTTGAGGGACTGTCTGTATGATCCCGTTTTCCAGCCTGGATATTTTCACCAGGGAATCCAGGAGAAACTGAAGCTTTTCTCCCTGCTGGCGGATCACGGTCCCATATTCTCTCATCTGAGGATCTGTACAGTCTTCTTCCAGAAGCTGGCTGTATACCAGGATATTGGAAATGGGTATAGCCGTCTGATGGGAAATATCCGATATCATAGTCTGTACACGCTCTTTACGCTGATTCAGATTTTCTTCTGCCAGTCTGCTGTCCTCCAGAAAGCGGGCCATGGAATTTTCCACAGAGGATACCATGGTCTCATCGATCTCTTCCTGGCGGAAGCTTCCGCTCCTGGCCTTTTCCAGCATAGACTCCAGCCGTTCCAGAAGCCGCCGCTCTTTCTGTCTTCCATAAAGGCAGACCCCTGCTGCCAAAACAAGCATTCCTGTTCCAAATATTATCATTTCCATATCACTGTGCTGCCCAGGTATATCCGATCCCGTATACCGTTTTGATGTATCTGGGATTTTTACTGTCTTCCTCGATCTTGTCCCTCAGCCGCTTGATAGCCACTGTCAGGGCATGTTCATCTACAAATTCTGTATCTCCGCTCCATACTTCATCAATAAGATAGGTCCTCTTTAAAGTAGTGCCTTTGTTCTCCAGCAGTTTTCTCAGAAGCCGCTGTTCTGTCTTGCTGAACTCTACTTCCCTGCCTCTTACCTGAAAGACCAGCCGCTGAAAATCAAAAGAAAAAGGGCCTTCCTGATACAGTGTCTGCCCGGACATATCCTGCTGTCTTAACTGTACTCCTGCCCTGGCTCTTAAAACCATCAGGCTGAAAGGCTTGGTAATATAGTCATTGGCCCCCAGCTCCAGCCCCATAACAATATCCGTTTCCATATTATTGGCGGTAATGATGATCACCGGCACGGCGCTCTTTGCCCGGATCTCCTGAAGAAAATCCAGTCCGTTTCCGTCTGGAAGGTTCAGATCCAGAAGAATCAGCCGGACTTTTTCTTTCTTCAGCAGTTCCCTGGCCTCTTCTATGGTCTGGCACTGGAGAAAAGTACAGTCTTCCCTTCTGAGAGCCAGCCGGATCCCGTCATTTAATTTTCTGTCGTCTTCTAAAATCAGAATCTTGTTCATAATCTCCTTTTCCTCCAACTACTATTATGGGAGTTCTCATGGAAAAGGCAAGATATTTTTAAGGATAAATTTCTGTTCTACTCTCCCTGAGCCTGGACCTTGGATGTTTCGGATATCTTGTCCTTCCCAAAGTTCTGTACCAGATCGATAAGGAAAGAAGAGATCGTAACTGTAATCAGTGAAAAAGCAATCCGTAAAACCGGAATATAAGTCAGGGAAAGTCCCAGGACTACCAGGTCTGTAAAAAGATAAGACCTGGACAGCCGCCAGCGGGTCACTCTGGATATGGTCAGGGCCAGGGCGTCGTCACCGCCGCTGGAGCCTCCCTGACGGACAATGATCCCTACGCCGATTCCCACGAAAAGTCCTCCTGCCACAGCCGCCGCCAGGGGATATTCGGACAGATCCGGCAGCATAGGAGGAAACAACTCCCAGAATTTATAGAACAGGGAAACACTTAACGTAGAGATCATGGAAATCTTGATAAACTGTCCTCCCAGATATTTAAAAGCCAGCAGATAACAGGAAATATCCAGAACCGAAGTGATAGCCGAAGGGGAGATCCCCAGCCACCGCTCTACCAGGAGCATCATACCGATAACCCCGCCTTCTGTGATCCCCGTGCGCTGGTGGATATTGTGTATGCCAAAGGTACAGATTCCTGCCCCCAGTATGATCAAAAGGATTTTTTTCCAGGTGAGTCCCTCTGTGAGCTTATTTTTTATAGTCAATAACCAGTTTGTCTTCACAAAAACGCCTCCTTGTGTTTTCTCTTCTGGAACTTTATAATAAAGGATATAGTAACTATAATGTCAAGAGATCCTGGATAAATTTTGCACAGTCAGTGTTTCCATCCTGGATTATTTTGTTCAAAGGAGGCAGCATGGAGAACTTATTTTCCATCGGAGAAGTGGCCCGATATCAGAAAATTTCAAAGCAGACCCTGATCTTCTATGACAAAATCGGCCTGTTTCGTCCCGATTATATAGATCCCAATAACGGATACCGGTACTACAGTGCCAAGCAGCTGGACTACCTGGATACCATTCTCATTATGAAGAAAATCGGGTTTTCTCTCAGCGAGATCAAAGAACATATGCAGCACTATACCATTGACAGCAGTCTGGCTGCCATGAAAAACCAGCTCTCGGTCATTGACAGCAGGATCCAGGAACTGTTCATGATCCGGAGCCGTCTGGTGAACCGCTGCCAGCAGATGGAAGAAACCAGGGGACTCCGGGGAAAAGAAAGCTCTGTGTTCCTGGAAGATATCAGCTCCCAATACATCCTGGTCCAGTCTGTAGAAGAGCCTTACACCCTCCGGGAGATCAGCATTGCCACCAAACAGTGCTTTTCCGATTCTTTTCAGAAACAGCTTCCTGTATTTTTTCAATGCGGGGTAGTCGTCCCTTTGGAGCGTATCCTGGAAGGTCGTTATACAGAGGCTTCCCACGCTTTTCTTCCCATAGAGAAAACCGACAAAGCCGAAAATATCCGTAAGCTTCCCGCCGGGAAATGCGCAGGGATCTATCATGTGGGAGATTACCTTTCCATTGGCCGTTCCTATGAAAAGATCCTGAAGTACTGCCGGAGCCATAACCTGAAAATCTGCTCAGATTCCTACGAATTCTGTATCAATGATTATATTACTTCTTATGACGAAAATGAGTATATTACCAAGATCTTATTTTATGTAACTTCTGATAATTAGAAAAGGAACTCTGCCATTACCCAAAATCGCTATTTTTATCAAGGCATTTTCCTACAGAATCGCTATTTTTAAATTCCGCTTTTCCTGCAAAATCGCTATTTTTATAACAGCTCGCAATTTTTTTCTGAAATATGTATAGATTTTCCTCTCCCGGCAATACTAGAAATAGTCCACGGAGGGATGGCACAAATGGGTGGCGCTTTCCGCAGACGACCAAAGAAAAAGTAGAAATACTTTATCCTCCCCTTTTAATAAGGCTGCCACGGTAAGGGGGTACGGCAGTAAGATACTTTTTACCGCAGCAGCCTTTGTACATAGCAGGGATCCCGAAAAACTCTTTTTACAGAGACAGCAGAGTCTCCTCCCAGACGCCCCGGTTCCTTCTGAGGATCTCCCGGAAGGCGGAAGGGGGCAGGGGAGACTCTGCTTTTCCTATTTCAATGGTGAGGCTGGGGATCTTCCTTTCTTTTACGGCCCAGTCCTTGTAGCCTGCCGGGTCCAGGTAATCCCAGCCTTCCGGCAGGCCGTATCCTGTGATCCGCTGTATCCGCTCTCCAAAGTTGCGGCATATTCTCCGGAATTCTCCTTTTTGTCCGAAATCCCAGTAAATGACTTCTCCAGAGGAATGATAGCTGACTGTCCTTTGAAACTTTTCCTGCCTGGTAAGCTCTGCCAGTGCTTTAGACTCTTCCTGATCCTCCGGGGCCTGACCTTTGTATCCTTCCCTGGAGGGCTGTCCCTTCAGATCATGGTATTCTTCCCAGAAAGCCTGAAAATTCCGGTTCAGATCCACGCCCCGGGCATTGGCCTTCCACTTTCTGTAATAGGGGCCGCAGGGCATTCTCCCCCCTTCTCTCTCCCCGATCTTCCATACCTGTTTCTGAAGTTGGGGATCTCTAATCCCTCTGGGGCCCTGCTGGCTGATGGTAACCCCGTCGGGGTTGGCCATGGGCACCACATAGACAGCCTTCCCCCTTAGCAGTTCTTTATAGGAATGGCCCTTATAAGTTTCTTCCCGGTACAGTTTTGTGAGAAATTCTGCAGTCTGTTCCATAAGAAGCTGGCTGGTCATATATTCTCTTCCGTGAATAGCGCCGAATAAGAAAATCTTTTCCCCGGCGTCCGCCCGTCCCAGGATAAAGCAGTAAATTTCCCTTTTATCTGCCGTTTTTCCCAGAGTTTTCAATTCCATAGTTTCCGGAAAAGCCCTGGCGAATATTTCCAGATCCTTTTCCAGGTCCTGATAAGTATATCCCCAAAATCTGCGGCCAAGTTGTTTATACATTGACGGATACCTCAAAAATTATTATAATAATAGATATTCTAGACAAGGGAGATTAAGAAGTGAAGAACCTGAAACGACTTCTTGCACTCATAGGAGTTATCCTTCTGGCAGGCATGTATGTCCTTACATTGATCTTTGCCCTGACGGATAATTCTGCTGCAGGCAATATGCTGATGGCTTCTCTCTTCGGAACGGTGATCATACCAGTGTTGATCTACGCCATACTTCTGGTATACAAGTGGACCCGTCCGGAAGATGAAGTGATTCCAAAGATCCTGGCGGAAACTTCCGAAATCGATACGCTGATCTTTGACATTGGCAAAGTTCTTGTCCGCTATGACTGGAAGAAATTACTGCGGGATCTGAAATATGATGAAGAAACAGCCCAGGCTGTGGCAAAAGCTGTATTTCTCAGTAACACCTGGACAGAGGGTGACCGGGGAATCCTTTCAGAAGAAGAGCTTTTGCAGGCTTTCATAAATAATGATCCTGCTCATGAAAAACAGATCCGAGAGACATTTGAACGGATGGGAGAGACCATTCGTGTTTATTCTTACACAAAGAGCTGGCTGACATATTTTAAAAAGCGGGGATATAAGCTTTATATCCTGTCTAACTTCTCAAAGCCCCTCTTTGACCGGTGTCAGAAAGAAATGAAATTCCTGGATTTTATGGATGGAGGCTATATGTCCTGGCAGATCCACTGCTTAAAGCCTGATCCAAAGATCTATCAGAAGCTGATAAAAGATTTTGATATTGAGCCTTCTAAGGCAGTCTTTATCGATGACCTTCTGGACAATGTGGCAGAGGCCAGAGCCCAGGGGCTTCATGCCGTACACTTCACCGGCAGAAAAAGCGCTATGCGCCAGTTAGCAGATTTCGGTGTCAAATAAGAGAGAAGAGACGCTCCCACGGAAATCCGGCATATAGAAAGCCCGGAATTTCTGTGAGACTGTCTCTTCTTTTTTTCTGTTTTCCATGATATGATATAGATACATGGGAACGTGAAATCTGGAAAATCCTGAATTATCAGGGAGAGGATATCAAGGTGGACATTCCTGAAGATGGCAACTACTGTTATATGGTCGCTGATGAAAATAAAGCTCTTTGGGATATTACAGAGCTGGTAGATATGGAAGTCATCGGAGATATGGAAGACTGGGAGGGCGTAAAATTTTCTGTGTCTATGGGAAAAATTCTTCTTTGATAAGAAACAGATATGTATAATTGTCTTGTCGGAACTTCTGCTTTTTGGCTGTCGAATTACTTATCTGTTTATAGTATTACCCATTTGACTCATGTTATACATGAATTTTAAGATTTTTTGCAGCACAAATAACGGCATCTGTAATCCCTTTTTCGTGGGCTCTGCCCACACCCGGCCTCAGGAATAAGCTGGGATTTTCTGGGAATACTATAAATGCCGAAGGAATAAGGGGAAGACAGGAGCGGAATAGTTTTTCATCCACTCCTGTTTTCCTTTTACAGGTATGCTGTCAGTCTCTCATCGTATAAAAGAATCAGTTGGTTCAACACTTGATCCCAGTTCCGATAACGCTGCGTCCACTTCTTTGTTACATTTCTGCTCGCAAGAAACAGCATCTTTTCAAGAGCGGTATCGCTTGGGAACACACTCTTTGTCTTTGTGACTTTCCTGTATTGACGGTTCAGCCCTTCTATGATGTTTGTGGTATACATAATTCTGCGGATATCTCCGGAAAACTGGAAGAAAGAACTCACATCTTC
>NZ_NFIF01000033.1:0-21195 GCF_002161645.1 Blautia sp. An46
CTTGACCTAATAGCTTAGGAAGCGGCGAGGGAAGTCTGGAACAGACGGGAATGCTTGCATTCCTGGATGAGGAAGACGGACCGAAGTCATTTGCGAAGCAAAGGACACGAAATAAGCCGAAGGCTTATGAGTGACCGGTTGCTAAGCGGACGGGGCCAATACCTAAGTAAAACGGCAAAAGTTGGATATAAAGAGTTTTACATGTGTGGTTTTGAAGGTACAGTAAATTAAACAAGAGCTTCTCTGAGAAGCGTATAAAAAACGGCTCCTTGGTCAAGCGGTTAAGACATCGCCCTTTCACGGCGGTAACACGGGTTCGATTCCCGTAGGAGTCACTTAAAAAAATACTTGCATATTTTATAAATATGTGTGTATAATATAGTATATGGCGCCATAGCCAAGTGGTAAGGCAAAGGTCTGCAACACCTCTATCACCAGTTCAAATCTGGTTGGCGCCTCTCTAATCCTCCTTAGCTCAGTCGGTAGAGCATGCGGCTGTTAACCGCAGTGTCGTTGGTTCGAGTCCAACAGGGGGAGTTGGAAACCTGTAAATGAAAGTTTACAGGTTTTATTTTTTTTATGCAGAAAAGAGGAAAAGTAATGATATATACTGTATTAAAAATAGAGGAAGATCTGGACTATGGATGTGAGGACAGAAGAGATGACCAGACGGTTATGGCTGTAGTTACTCTCAGATCAGAAGAAGGAGAGGAATGTACAAGGAAAATTTCGGATCAGCTCCTTTATGAAAGAGAGATTGCCCAGGGAGATGAAGTGTTCTTTGATGAAAATGATCAGATACGAAAAAGATTAGGAAAAGACTGGACAAAGCACTGCAACAGCAAAAATACCAATACACAGGAATTCTCGGGCTGGCTGCAGGCTGCCAGAACAGGAGAAAACATTCAGAAGATATGTCCCTTCTGTGGAGGAAATGTTGGCATCCTATCCAATATAGAAGGGCATACTCTGATAGGATGCGATTCCTGTGATATGCATATTGAACTGGACATAACCGGGGATATAGATATATAACAAAAAAAGGAACTCTCTGCAGGATCAGTGGTTTTGTGGTTTTGGCAGCAAAACAGGATCCTGCAGGGAGTTTTTATAATTTACGGGTATATTAAACGGTATCTCTCATGTGTCTGGAAAGAAGTGCAAGAAAGCGTTTCAGAACCGGATGATCATGGTCATACGGATAATATACGCCGAAGGACACTTTGGGAAGGCCGGTTACCGGAATGTAGCACAGGCCCGGATCCCTGGTGTGGGGAATGTCAGGATACAGGGTATATCCTATCTCAGCTTTTACAAGGGTAAAGGCGCTTTCAAGACTGTCGGTGATAAATCTTTGCTCAGAAGGCAAAGTCATGAAAATATTATTTTGTATTGTAAAAACAGAATCCGGAAGCTGGCGGGGGGAGCAGGCAATAAAATTCCCCTGCAGTTGTCCTTTGGTCAGGGCTTTATATTGGGCCAGGGGAAGATTGGGCGAGCAGACACAGGCTATATGGGCAGAAGCAAGTTCTTTGTACCACAAAGAAGATGTCTTCTGCCCATATTTTATGCCCAAAGCCGCCAGAAGCTGAGTGTTTTCCACCATTCCCAGGATAGATGGGAACGGGACCAGGCGGATGGAAGGACGGAGCAGGGGAAATTCCTCAGACAGTTCCTTCAAAATGGGAGGGAGAAGGTTCATTTCTGTATAATTATGACATCCCAGATCAAATGGGATAAGATGTTCATGCCTTCCCAGACGCTCTTTTGCAGACAGAGCGGTTTTCAGAATCAGCTGGGCATCTGCAAAAAAGGAAATCCCTTCCTGGGTAAGAGTCACGCTTTTGCTTGTGCGATTGAATAATTTTACATCCAGTTCTTCCTCCAGAGTCTGGATCTGATGACTGACTGCAGGCTGGGTGATCTTCAGCACCCGGGAAGCTTTGGAAAAATTCAGATGTTCCGCCACGGTGACGAAACATTCTAATTGTACGGTATTCATAGGGCTGCCTCCGAAATTATTTTAAGATTATTGAGCGATATCAAAAATGATTTTTATGAATTCTATCATCTTTTTAAATATTGTTCAAGATTAAAAAATAAGAAAATAAAATAAATACCTATAAATAATATTTATAGAATATAAGAATTTTGAATTTCACATTTGCTTAAATCTGCACTAGAATCATCTATGGACAAAAAATAAGGATACGAACTGTTCGGGTTTGAAATAACCCATGAAAAAACTTACAGGAGGTGCTCAAAAGAATGACAGAAGATTTCAGAACAGAAGAATTGCTCTTCATGGTCAGAAAAATCAGTCTGGATCTGACAGCGCAGATAGAATTGTGCTTTAAAAGTGAAAATATGAGTGGAATTCAGGCCTATTTCATGGTGTATATTCTGAGACATCATCCGGAAGGGACGTATCTTACGGAACTTTCTCATGAAATCGGAGTCTCGAAATCAACGCTGTCGGCACTGATAAAAAAACTGAGAGAAAAAGGTTATCTTTATTTTCAGGAAAATCCCTGTGACGTCCGAAAAAAGAAAGTGCTCCCTACAGAAAAACTGAAAGCCGAAGGCAATATTTTTTTGCAGAAGGCCGAAGAGATGGAGTCTGAGATCTGCAGTGTGTTCAGCGGTCAGGAAAAAGCACAGTTCTGGAAACTGGAACAGAAGCTGCTGACTCAGCTGTCCGGAATGGAGCATGAGGAAACAAAAACAGACAGGAGGTTTATTTACCGTGAGAAAAGTTTTACAACAGCTCAAACAGTATAAGCGGGAGACCTTTCTATGTATCGGTTTGACCGCCCTTGAAGTCATTATGGAAATATTGATGCCGTTTATTACAGCCATGATCATAGATCATGGGCTTGAAGTAAGCAATCTGCCGGCAGTCTACCATTATGGTGCCGTTATGGTGCTTATGGCGTTCCTGAGTCTGCTTTTCGGCGCTATGGCAGGAAAGAATGCTGCGGGAGCGGCATCGGGCCTTTCTGCCAATCTCCGTGAGGCGATTTACACCAATATTCAGACCTTTTCTTTTTCCAACATTGATAAGTTTAGTGTACCGGGTCTGGTTACCCGTATGACAACGGATATCACTAATGTGCAGAATGCTTTTATGATGATCATCCGTGTGGCGGTCCGGGCTCCGCTGAACCTGATATTCAGTTTTATTATGTGTATGATCATCAGCCCCAGGTTAAGCGCCATGTTCCTGATCGCCGTTGTATTTCTGGTAATCGTTATCGGCTCTATTATGGTGATCACACTGAAGATCTTCAATCAGGTATTCCGGAGATATGATGACTTAAACGCCAGTGTACAGGAAAATGTATCCGCTATCCGGGTAGTAAAAGCCTTTGTTCGTGAGGACTACGAAAACGTTAAATTCTCAAAAGCATCAAAGATGCTTTATGACCTTTCTGTAAAGGCAGAGGGGTTTCTGGCGTTTAACAACCCGGCTATGATGGTGGCTGTTTATTTCTGTATTATTTCTGTTTCCTGGTTCGGCGCACAGTTTATTGTAGGCGGTTCTATGACAACCGGAGATCTTACCAGTCTGTTCAGCTACATTATGTCTCTGCTGATGAGCCTGATGATGCTTTCTATGGTAGTGGTTATGATCAGTATGTCTATGGCAAGTATCCGCCGTATCAGCGAAGTTTTAAATGAAAGACCAGATCTGACAGACCCGGAAGATCCTGTTATGACTGTATCAGATGGACAGATTGATTTTAACCATGTGAATTTTTCCTACAAACACGGCAGCGGAAAGAATGCTCTGTCAGATATTGACCTTCATATTAAGAGCGGTGAGACCATCGGTGTTATCGGAGGTACAGGATCCGGAAAGAGTACTCTGGTAAACCTGATCTGCCGCCTCTATGATGTGGATGAGGGTTCAGTCTGTGTAGGGGGCGTAGATGTGCGAAAATACGATACAGAGGTACTCAGAAATCAGGTTTCTGTGGTACTCCAGAAAAACACCCTGTTTTCTGGTACCATTCTGGATAACCTTCGCTGGGGCAATCCGGATGCTACAGATGAAGAATGTGTAGAGGCATGTAAGGCTGCCTGTGCCGATGAATTTATCGACCGGATGCCGGAGGGCTATCATACCAATATCGCCCGTGGGGGCGCCAATGTTTCTGGAGGACAGAAGCAGCGTTTATGTATTGCCAGAGCTCTTTTGAAGAAACCGAAAGTACTGATCCTGGACGACTCTACCAGTGCAGTAGATACGGCCACTGACGCCAGTATCCGGGCTGCTTTTGCAAAACAGATTCCGGGAACGACCAAGATCATTATTGCCCAGCGTATTTCCAGCGTACAGTCCGCAGACAGGATCCTTGTACTGGATAACGGCCGGATCGATGCTTTTGATACCCACGACAATCTGCTGAAGACCAATGCCATTTATCAGGAAATCTATCATTCCCAGATGGAAGGCGGCGGCGACTTCGACCAGCCCGCTTAAATCAGAAAGGAGGAAAAACCGAGTTATGAGTAATAAACAATCAAGACCTGAAAAGACCTCAGCTACAAAGCTGATCAGCAGGGTTATCCGATATATGCTCCATTATTACAAAATTCCTTTTTTGCTTGTTATCGTCTGTATTCTGATCACAGCTATTGCAACGGTTGTAGGGGCTACTTTCCCCCAGACGTTAGTAGATGATTACATAACGCCTATGCTTGCCAATGGTTCTGATGATTTCAGCGGTCTGGCTGCTGATCTGTTACAGCTGGCCTGTGTAATGGCTGTAGGTGTTATCACAGCATTCAGCTACAATCGAATCATGGTAAATGTAAGCCAGAGTACCATGCGGCATTTGAGAGACGACCTGTTCCGGAAGATGGAAGCTCTGCCTATCAAATATTTTGACAACCATGCCCATGGAGACATCATGTCCGTGTATACCAACGATGTGGATACTCTGCGGCAGCTTCTCAGCCAGAGTATTCCCCAGATCATCAACTCCGTGATCACCATGGCGGCAACTTTAGTCACTATGATCATTCTGAATCCTGCTCTAACAGTAATCTCCATTCTGACAGCTGTGGTCATGCTTCTGGTTACTGCCAATTTTTCCAAACTGTCAGGAAGATATTATATCCGCCAGCAGGTGGATCTGGGTATTGTAGACGGGTTTATTGAGGAAATGCTGGACGGACAGAAAGTGGTAAAAGTCTTCTGTCATGAACAGGCAGCTATGGATGATTTCCATAAAGTAAACGAAGAACTCCGAAACAGTACCAACAAGGCCAACAGCTATGCAAACCTGCTGATGCCTGTAAACGCCAATATCGGCTGGATCAGCTATGCTTTAGTAGCTATCATAGGAGCCATCCTGGGGATCAACGGTCTGGCAGGAGTTACCATTGGTACCGTTATCACCTTTGTAGGACTGAATAAGAGCTTTACAAACCCTATCACCCAAGTCAGCCAGCAGATCAACTTTGTGGTCAATGCAGCAGCCGGTGCTCAGCGTGTCTTTGACCTGATGGATCAGACACCGGAAGCTGACGAAGGTTATGTAGAACTGGTCAATGCAAAAGAAGATGAAAATGGAAATCTGACGGAAGCTGAGACAAGAACAAATCTGTGGGCCTGGAAGCACCCTCACAAAGCCGAAGGAACCGTTACCTATACCAAGCTGGAAGGGGCCGTTGTTTTTGATGACGTAGACTTTGGCTATACAGATGACAAGATCGTCATGCACAATATCAGCCTTTGGGCCAAACCCGGACAGAAGATTGCCTTTGTAGGAGCCACTGGCGCCGGAAAGACCACCATTACCAACCTGATCAATCGTTTCTATGATATTGCAGACGGAAAGATCCGCTATGACGGCATTAACATCAATAAGATCAAGAAACCGGATCTCCGCCGTTCTCTTGGTATGGTCCTTCAGGATACCCACCTGTTTACCGGTACAGTTATGGATAACATTCGTTACGGCAAGCTGGATGCCACAGATGAAGAATGTATCAAAGCCGCTAAGCTGGCCAATGCCGATGGATTTATCCGCCGCCTGCCTGATGGTTACAATACCATGCTTACCGGAGACGGGGCTAACTTAAGCCAGGGACAGCGCCAGCTGCTGGCTATTGCCAGAGCCGCTGTGGCAGATCCTCCGGCGCTGATCCTGGATGAGGCAACTTCTTCTATTGATACCCGTACGGAGAAACTGGTACAGGATGGTATGGACGCTCTGATGAAGGGACGTACTACCTTTGTCATTGCCCATCGCCTGTCTACAGTAAAAAACTCTGACTGCATCATGGTTATGGAACAGGGACGTATTATTGAGAGAGGTACCCATGATGACCTGATTGCGGCGAAAGGCAAGTATTATCAGTTGTATACAGGAAATTTTGCAGATTAATGCAGGATAGAAGCACTGCTGTCTTGCGTGAAAGACTACCCTCTGTGTACAAGAGGCGTTTGGCCTCTTGTACACGGAGGGTATCTTTTGTTGACGAAAAACTCAGAATACAGTAAGATAGACATTACGTAAATCAAGGAGAGCACCAATGACCTTAAATCAGCTTAATTATGTAATTACCATAGCGGAGCAGGGCTCCATCAACAAAGCTGCACAACAGCTGTATATTTCCCAGCCCTCTCTGACCAGTGCAGTACAGGAACTGGAGAAAGAGCTGGGGATCGTACTGTTCCACCGGAGCGGCAGAGGGGTGACCCTGACCAATGACGGAGGAGAGTTCCTCTTATATGCAAAGCAGCTTTACGGGCAGTATGAGGAGATACTGGATAAATACGGAAAGAACGGATCCCTGAAAAAGAAATTCGGAGTATCTGCCCAGCATTATTCCTTTGCGGTAAAGGCCTTTGTGGATATGGCGAAACAGTTTGACATGTTAAAGTATGAATTTGCCATGCGGGAGACCAGGACGGCAGAGGTGATCCGGGATGTGAGCACCATGAAAAGCGAGATCGGCGTTTTGTATTTATCGGATTTTAACCGGAAGAGCCTGGAAAAGCTTCTACGGACTGCAGGTCTGGAGTTCCATCCTCTGGCCAAGTGCCGGGCCTATGTGTACCTGTGGAAGGGCCATCCCCTTGCCGGGCAGGCCGCTATCTCCTTTGAACAGTTGAGGCCATATCCCTGCCTGGCTTTTGAACAGGGGGACAACAGCTCTTTTTATCTTGCGGAAGAAATCCTTTCCACCAATGAATATCCCAGGATCATCCGGGCAAACGACAGAGCTACTATGCTGAACCTGATGGTGGGCCTGGGCGGCTACACCCTTTGTTCAGGGATCATCAGCCAGGAGCTGAACGGAAATGATTTTACAGCCATTCCTTTTCAGGAAGATGAAGAAAATCACAACAGCATTATGGAGATCGGCTATGTGGTAAGAAAGAATACATTTCTCAGCAAAATGGGGGAACTGTATATAGAAGCATTAAAAGAAGCTCTTAAAAATTCAGACAGCAAAGATACTCAGTTATAGACTGGATCTATAATCAGGTATCTTTTTTGCGTATTAGACAGCTTTCCGCTGCCATGATAGGATAAATGCCAACAACAAAAAGGAGGAAATGATCATGGCAGATATAAGAGATTCGAAAAACTGGAGCTTCGAGACAAAACAGGTGCATATGGGACAGGAACAGCCGGATCCGGCAACAGGGGCCAGGGCAGTTCCCATATACGCCACTACTTCTTATGTATTTGACAACTGCCGCCAGGGAGCAGACCGGTTTGCTCTTCAGGAGCCGGGAAATATATACGGAAGGCTGACAAATCCCACACAGGAAGTATTTGAACAGAGGATGACTGCCCTGGAAGGAGGAAAAGGAGCTTTGGCTACTGCCTCGGGAGCGGCAGCCATTACTTATACTTTTCAGGCACTGGCAAAAGCAGGAGAACATATTGTAGCTTCCAAAAGGATCTATGGGGGAACCTATAATCTTCTGGCTCATACCCTTCCCCTGACCAGCGGTATTACAGCCAGCTTTGCAGATCCTGAGGAGGAAGGAGCTTTTGAAAGGGAAATCCGTGAAAACACAAAAGCAATCTTTACAGAGACTCTGGGAAATCCCCACTCTAATGTGGCGGATCTGGAGAAGCTGGCCAGGATCGCCCATAAGCATAACATTCCCCTGATAGTGGATTCTACCTTTGCCACTCCTTATCTGGTGCGTCCTATAGAATATGGAGCGGACATTGTGGTCCATTCCGCTACAAAATTTATCGGCGGCCACGGGACGGCTCTGGGAGGGGTCATTGTGGACAGCGGCAGATTTGACTGGAAGGACACCGGAAGATACCCCTGGATCTCCCAACCAAATCCCAGCTACCATGGGGCTGTTTTTACAGAGGCGGCGCCGGAGGCTCCATTTGTAACCTATATCCGGGCAGTACTCCTTCGGGATACCGGGGCTGCTATATCTCCCTTCCATGCGTTTCTCCTCCTCCAGGGACTTGAGACCCTTTCTCTCAGGGTAGAACGTCATACAGAAAATGCGTTGAAAGTAGTAAAATATCTGGCTGCGCATCCTCAGGTGGAAGCTGTCCATCACCCTTCACTGGAAGGCGAGTCTACCCATGAACTGTATAAGAAGTATTTTCCTAGGGGAGGGGGCTCTATATTTACCTTTGAGATAAAAGGAGACGCCGGGAGAGCCCAGAGGTTTATCGATCATCTTCCAATTTTTTCTCTGCTGGCTAATGTGGCGGATACAAAATCCCTGGTCATCCACCCTGCCTCCACTACCCACAGCCAATGTACCGCAGAAGAACTGCTGGAGCAGGGGATCAGACCAAACACCATAAGGCTGTCTGTGGGAATCGAGAATGCAGAGGATTTAATTGCGGCACTGGAGGCAGCATTCCGGGCAGCCCCTATTGACGAAATTTGCACAAAGCAGTAAGATAAGCTTTGCAGAAAGCGAATTTTGGGGGAAATGTCCATGAAAAAGAATAAGTTCGAGATTGATATGTGCAACGGCTCCATTATGGATAAGCTGATTTCCTTTTCCCTTCCTCTCATGCTCACAAGTATCCTGCAGCTGATGTTTAATGCAGTGGATATTATTGTAGTGGGAAGGTTCAGCGGAAGCCAGGCTCTTGCGGCGGTGGGTTCTACTACAGCTTTGATCAATATTTTTACCAACCTGTTTATCGGGATCTCGCTGGGAGCAAATGTCCTTGCAGCCAGATATTATGCAGCAGGACGGGATAAGGAGATGTCGGAAGCAGTACATACAGCTATTGCCCTGGCTCTGGTCAGCGGTATTATCATGGCTTTTGTGGGAGTGGGGGCATCCAGATTTGCCCTTGAGCTTATGGCCACTCCGGCAGATGTGATCGACCAGTCGGTGGTTTATATGCGGATTTATTTCATGGGCATGCCCTTTTTTATGCTGTATAACTATGGGGCTGCTGTTCTGAGAGCAGTAGGGGATACAAAGCGTCCTCTGTTTTTCCTGCTGGCGGCAGGTATGACCAACGTGGTGCTGGATCTGCTGCTGGTTATCGTCATCCCTCTTGGAGTGGCAGGAGTGGCTATCGGAACGGTGGCTTCCCAGATGATTTCCTGTATTCTGGTACTCTGGTGCCTCCACAGGACGGAAGGAAGTTACCAGCTGCGGTTTTCAAAGCTCAGGATTCGGGGCATATATCTGAAACGTATTTTTCAGGTGGGTATACCCGCAGGGATTCAAAGTACTGTGATCAATTTTTCCAATGCATTGCTCCAGTCTTCTGTGAATTCCTTTGGCTCAACGGCAATGGCCGGCTATACGGCTGCCAATAATGTGCTGGGATTTTTATATTCATCGATCAATGCAGTGACCCAGGCATGTATGAGCTTTACAAGCCAGAACTATAGTGTAGGGAAAACAAAGAGAATGGACAGGGTCTTTGTGGACTGTATAATCCTTTCTGTAGGAGTATCGGCAGTCCTCGGAGTGGGTGCCTATGTGTTCGGTTCTCAGGTACTGGGAATTTATACCAGCGATCCGGAAGTTATTCAGTGTGGTCTGGAGATTCTGTCCATTACCACCGTGCCCTATTTCCTTTGCGGTATTATGGACCTTATTCCGGGAGCTCTCCGGGGAATGGGACATTCCGGTGTGCCTATGATCCTTTCGATTATCGGAACCGTAGGTACCAGGATCCTGTGGATTTATGCTTTTTTCCCTCAGCACAGATCCCTTTACTTTTTATTTATTTCTTATCCGGGTTCCTGGATTGCTACCATTGTTATGCAGGCGGTGTGCTTCTACTTTGTGCGGAAACAGTGTATGAGGCAGATACACCAGGAAGTCCTATCTGGCCGGAAGTAAGAGCAGCATGGTTATATGTTTATAAAAATAAGCGGAGATTTCAAAAATTTTTACAGTTTTTGAGGTCTCCGCTTCTGTGTTATAATGAGAAAAATTCGGAAGTAAAACAGAAACAGGAGATATCGTTATGGAGAAAAAAATACCTAAGGTAATGGCAGATCTATTTGTGTCTTTAAAAGAGCAGTGGAAGGAAGAACCGGAACTGCTGGAGCTGTTTAAGACCTGCTATACCAATACATTGGATACTACGGTGAAAAAAATGGAAGACGGCACTACTCATGTGATTACCGGGGATATTCCCGCTATGTGGCTTCGGGATTCAGCGGCGCAGCTTCGTCCTTACATTTTCCTGGCAAAGGAAGACCGGGAGATCCGGGAAATTATAGCAGGGCTGGTAAAGCGCCAGTTTCAGTATATTTGTATCGATCCTTACGCCAATGCTTTTAATTCTTCTCCAAGCGACGACGCCTGTACTTATGGGTATCTGATCCCCTCCAATATGTTTGCTGTGGTAGTGCTGGGATATCTGGAAGAAATCGAAAGGGAGATCTTTCACTGCCCGGAACTGGAAAAAGAAGCCAGAGAACTGAAGGAAAAGATCCACTATGCGATAGAAAGCATAGGGAAAACCGCCACTCAGGAATTCGGGGTGATCTATGCTTATGAGACAGATGGTTACGGTATGTATAATCTGATGGACGACGCCAATGTGCCAAGCCTGCTGGCTATGGATTATCTGGGCTATCCTTCGGATCCGGATGTTGGGGAAAATACAAGAAGATTTCTTCTTAGTAATGCCAATCCTTATTATTATGAAGGCAAGAAAGCCGCAGGAATCGGCAGTCCCCACACACCGTCCAGCTATATCTGGCATATATCCATGGCGATCCGGGGGTTGACCAGCAAAGAGAAGGAAGAAAAGAAAAGGGTCCTGCGGAATATGGCGGATACTACCGGCGGAAAAGGGGTCATGCATGAGGGCTTTCATGTGGATGATGATACCCGATACACCAGAGAATGGTTTTCCTGGGCAAATGCCATGTATGCAGAATTGTTCCTGGACTGCAGCGGATATAGACTGAAAATCAAGTAGAAAGAGAGAAGCCGATAAAAAACAGAGTATGCAGGAGAGCTGCTAAAGGGATAGGAATGTGCTGTTTACTGTTATTTGATGACAGGAAACAGTACATTTTTTGATGTGTAATTTTTTCATCAAATATAGAAAATGGAAAATTGTAATGGAAGAGCGTGTTTTGTATAATATAAAAAAACAGGAAAACTACTACATTACAATATAAATCACAGGAGGGTTCCTATGAAAGACATGTTTTTAACAGACAGGAAACTGGACAGAAGAATTACAGAGGTGAAAAAATACAGATACCGGAATATCCGGAATCTGGAGGCGTTTGCGGTGCAGGAAGATCTTCAGGGAGTGGTGAATCCTCAGGTGCCCGCAGAGTTTGACAACTGGGATACCATACACACCGGAGACTGCTGGTCAGGAAGAGACCGTTATCTCTGGATGCATAAGGATATTGAGATCCCGACCCAGTGGAAAGGCCAGAGAGTTGTGGGTATTTTTGATTTCGGCAATACAGGTGCCGGAAATAACTCCGGTTTTGAAGCTATGTGCTACATAGATGGAAAACCCTACCAGGGCGTAGATGTAAATCACAAGGAAGTATTTTTCCCGGAAGAGCTCTGCGGAAAGACAGTGAACCTTACCTTCCGTCTCTGGTCCGGACTGGAAGGAGGAGGAGTTCCTGCCGTTCAGGAGCATAAGATCCGTCAGGCAGATCTGGCCTGCTTAGATGAACCGGCAGATGATTTTTATTACATGGGCACTCTGATCCTGGATACCATTGCCAATCTGGAAGAGGGAAATCCGGTGAAGTACGATCTGAGAAATGCACTGGATCAGGCTTGTCATTGTATCGACTGGTCCTATCCTGGAAGCGAGTCTTTTTATGATTCTCTTCACCAGGCAGATCAGATATTAAATGAAAAGATCGACAAAATGGAGAAACATTCTCCTGTGAATGTTTACTGTGTGGGACATACCCACATTGATATGGCATGGCTGTGGCGGCTGAAACATACCCATGAGAAAGCTTCCCGTTCTTTCTCCACAGTACTGCGTATGATGGAAATGTTCCCGGAGTATATTTTCCTTCAGACCCAGCCTCAGATTTACGAATACATAAAAGAAGATTTCCCGGAAATCTTTGAGGAGATCAGGAAACGAGTGAAAGAAGGACGCTGGGAAGCCGACGGAGGCATGTGGGTGGAAGCCGACTGTAACCTGACCAGTGGAGAATCTCTCACCCGGCAGCTTCTCATCGGAAGCAGATTTCTGAAAGAGGAATTTGGAAAAGATGTGGAATATCTGTGGCTTCCTGATGTATTCGGCTATTCCTGGGCTCTGCCTCAGATTTTAAAGAAATCCGGTATTGACGTGTTTATGACTACCAAGATCAGCTGGAACCAGTTTAACCGTATGCCTCATGATACCTTCCACTGGAAAGGAATGGACGGTACCGAGGTGCTTACACACTTTATTACCACCCCGGAACCCTGGAACGGACCGGATTCCTGGTTCTACACTTATAATGGCCTGCTCACTGCAAAGACCGTAAAGGGTGTATGGGAAGCCTATAGTGAGAAAGCTATGAATAAAGATCTGCTGATTTCCTACGGATATGGAGACGGAGGCGGCGGTGTAAACCGTGATCTGCTGGAGGCCAGAAGAAGGATTGATAAGATCCCGGGACTTCCGAATCTGAAAACTTCCACTGCAGGAGACTATTTCCGGAAATTAAAGGAAAATGTAGAAAATACCGATCAGTATGTAAACACCTGGGATGGAGAACTGTACCTGGAGTATCACAGAGGCACTTATACCAGCCAGGCTTATAATAAGAGAATGAACCGGAAGATGGAGCTTTTGTACCGCAGAGCAGAGTGGATGACTGCTATGGCCGCCATGGGAGCAGGAAGTCTGTCCCTGGCAGCACAGGAAAAGCTGACAAAAGGCTGGAAGATGATCCTTACCAACCAGTTCCATGATATTATACCTGGATCTTCCATTCATGAAGGTGCGACCCGTTTCGCCGCATAAATTAACAAAGGGCGAGGGTTGCAATTAGTTTATCTAGTTGTGACAACAACTTATTTTCCGAGAGGTGGAATGACAGGGTAACGCCTTGAAACGCCTCCTTTGATACTCCGAATAGCGTCTCACAGTTGCACATCGTGAGAGGTTATAAGCTCGGTGAAGTCGGCTGAGAGCCACCCTAACGCGTAATGGCGAGGAACTGCGAACCAGAGGTGGTCGAGTGGATGATAGGCCGGAAGTCTATAAAATACCTATGGCGAGAATGTTACCTATACAGGGGCAACTGGCGAACTCTTGAAGGAAAGGGTCTAAAGAATGGCAATGTAGAAATGCATTGATGACGTGACGTCAGGTAAGTGTGGGTGAGTAAGACATTCGTTATGAAAATCCATGTAGTGTTACAGGCACTACCAAGCTTACAGGCTCAAAGAGAGCGCCTAAGGGTATATGTACAGATAGGAAAATAGGAACGGGGAAAGCTGACAACGATTAGGAAGTGCAATTCCAATGAGGCGGTCTGTGGTAACACAGTTTATGTCAGTGAGAGTAGGGGCAATGTACCTGCGAAGCGGTGATAATAAGCCGTGGAGGGATAGCCCCAAGTCAGATTAATTCATTAAAACTTAATAATGGTAAGAGTGTTTTGGGTTCGAGTATGACTAAGAGAAGAAATCTCCGCAGAGGAGATGACTGACCAAACGGCAAAGAAGAGAGAAAACAAGGTTTTAAGGCGTAATGAATACTACGCAATTCAAGATGTGTTTGATGGCTTATATGCAAAAAGTAAACAGGGTGCAATATTTACCGACTTTATGTCGCTTATAACAAGTCCGCAGAATATAGCACTTGCGTACAGGCGGATTAAGCGAAATAAGGGAAGTCGAACTCCTGGTACAAACATGGGTACAATCGAGCAGATAGCGGAACGGGGAAATGACATTTTGGTAGATTATGTTCAGCGAAGACTGGCAAACTACAAACCACATCCGGTTAGACGTGTCATGATTCCCAAGGACAATGGGAAAGAAAGACCACTAGGGATTCCGACCATTGAAGACCGCTTGATTCAGCAATGTATTCTTCAAGTGATGGAGCCGATATGCGAAGCTAAGTTTCACAAACATAGCTATGGCTTCCGTCCAAACCGCAATACGCACCATGCAATCAGCAGGTTTCGGTTTCTGGCATTTACAGTAAAACTTGAATATGTAGTGGATATCGACATTAAAGGATTTTTCGATAATGTAGACCACTCTAAACTGCTGAAACAGATATGGTCGTTGGGTATCCACGATAAAAATCTGCTATGTGTAATAAGCAAGCTCTTAAAAGCACCCATACAGGGAGAGGGAGTTCCGAGCAAAGGAACACCACAAGGCGGTATTTTATCGCCGCTGCTTTCCAATATCGTGCTAAATGAACTTGATTGGTGGATTAGTAATCAGTGGGAAACATTCCCAAGCAAGTTTCCATACCGTTGGGATGAAGTCCATTCACCTGAATGTTTCAAATGAAACGCTGGCCGAGAAAAAACTGACAGTGAAATGGCAGGTGCGCAATGCAAAAGCCCGGATCCTTTACAGCAAAGAGAAAGAGATCCTGGTTCCCCCTCTTTCCAGTGTCTGGCTGGAGAAGGAAGAACTGCCGGATATCCATGTGTTTGAAGAATACGTCAGCTATCAGGCCTGGGAGGGAGAAACACAGATTTCAGAAGGAACCGTGATTTTTTCTTATCCGAAATATTTCCGGTATGAGGACCCGAAACTGTCCTGTACAGTGGAAAAGAACAAGATTACGGTTAAGGCAGAGACTTATGCGAAAAGTGTGGAGATTCTCAACGACCAGGAGGATCTGGTGCTGTCGGACAACTACTTTGATCTGAATGGTGATACAAAGACAGTGGAAATCCTGCGGGGAAGGCCAGAAGGCATCCGCCTCAGAAGCGTCTGGAATCTAGGAGAGCCCTTACCTGTAAATGGAAAAAACAGACTTTAGAAATCTTTTATTCATGAAAATGTAATAAAAAGAAGAAAAACAGAAAAAAACGTGGTATACTAACGGGGAAGCTTTTTGGAAAAATGAATATACCAGACAGGTAAGGTGGGATTATAAATATGGAATCGGGGAGAGGAACAGAGTACAGAAAGAGGCCCGGAGAAAGTATACAGCACAGACGGAGACCGTCAGAAGGCGGGGAGCGCAGGCGGAGGCCATCGGAAGGTACAGAATACAGACGGAGACAGCCGGAAGGTACGGAATACAGGCGGAGACAGCCGGAAGGTACGGAATACAGACGGAGACAGCCGGAAGGTACGGAACACAGACGGAGACAGCCAGATGGTACGGAACACAGACGGAGACAGCCAGATGGTACGGAATACAGGAGGAGACCGTCGGAAGATACAGGATATAGGAGAGAGACATCGGAAAACAGGAAGCCCAGGAGAAGAGCGCCAGAAGATGTTCTATACACACAGAGATCTGAAAAAAGTACAGAACACAGATCTGGCTCTGGAGGATACAAACCCAGATACCGGGGAAATATCAGGAGAGTCCGGCAGAGAAACCTTCGGGTGGGGATTTTTCTGCTGGTGCTGCTTGTGGGAATCGCAGGCGCAGTCAATGCCATAAAGGCAAAACAGCAGGAAGCTGCCGCTCAGGCTTATGCAGAGCAGCAGGCCAAGAAAGAAATCCAGGAGGCAGAAGAGAAGGAAGAAGATAATGGCCTGAAACTGGCAGATGAAAGCGAAAAGGATCAGTGGTATCTGAAACTGGTAAACGCCAAAAATCCTATGACCCAGGAGGATGTTCCGGAAGTGGCTACAGAAACCATTGATGCCAACGGATATCAGGTAGACGCCAGGATTATGGGAGATCTGGAAGATATGTTTGCAGACGCCCAGGCAGCCGGACGCAATCCGGTGATCTGTTCGGCATTCCGGTCCTGGGATACTCAGGAATACCTTTATCAGAATAAGATACAGCGGGTAATGGCGGAAGAGGGACTTTCACAGGAGGAGGCTGCAGTGGAGGCCGGAACCGTAGTGGCAGTGCCGGGAACCAGCGAGCATCAGATCGGTCTCGCAGTAGACATTGTATCTTCCGAATATATGAACCTGGATGAGAAACAGATGGAGACCGAGGACCAGCAGTGGCTGATGGAAAACTCCTGGAAATATGGGTTCATCCTTCGCTATCCTCTGAATAAAAGCGATATTACAGGAATTATTTTTGAACCCTGGCATTACCGGTATGTGGGAAAAGAAGCCGCCAAGGAGATCTACGAGCAGGATATTACTTTGGAAGAGTATCTGGGGGCTGAACCTGTAGGTTCTTCCCAGGCTATCGAAAGTGACAGCGAAGAGGAGACTCTGGAATAGAGAAAAACCGTTCAGAGAGGCAATCTGCAGTTCAGCAGATTCCTCTTAATGAACGGTTTTTTTACGAAAATACAGAGTTAGCTGTAATCGCTTTTGATGGAACTTTTTAATGCCACAGTTTAACCAGCTCTACAATGACTTCTACAGATTTTTCCATTGCCTGTATACAGACAAATTCAAAATGACCGTGGCAGTTGTGGTCCCCTGTCCCCAGGTTGGGGCAGGGAAGTCCTTTAAAGGAAAGCTGGGCGCCGTCGGTTCCTCCCCGGATAGGCTGGACCTGGGGACGGATTCCCAGTTTTTCGTATACTTTTAAAACGTTGTCAATGAGGAATTTATGGGGTTCTATTTTTTCTTTCATGTTAAAATAAGAGTCCTCAATTTTCAGGGATACAGCTTCATAGCCATATTTTGTATTCATGGTACGGGCCATGTCTTCCATGTGCTTCTTTTTCTCCCGGAAAAGAGACATGTCATGATCCCGGATAATGTATTCTGACCGGGCATGATCCACAGAACCCTGAAGAGCGTCCAGATGGATAAAACCTTCACGGCCTTCAGTACATTCCGGACGTTGAGCGGAGGGCATAAGGGACTCAAATTCCATAGCCAGACGCAAAGCGTTGATCATCTTGCCTTTGGCAGAACCGGGATGGATGCTGACGCCATGAAAATCTGCAACTGCCTCGGCAGCGTTGAAATTTTCATATTCCAGTTCTCCGCATTCGCCGCCGTCCATGGTATAGGCAAAGTCGGCGCCAAATTTTTCTACATCAAAATGATCTGTACCCTGGCCGATCTCTTCGTCAGGAGTAAACCCTATCCGGACAGGCCCGTGGGGGATTTCCGGATGCGCCAGAAGATATTGGGCAGCGGTAAGGATCTCTGCGATCCCGGCCTTGTCATCTCCTCCCAGAAGGGTAGTGCCGTCGGTGACGATGAGATCCTGCCCCTGATACTGAGTCAGATTGGAAAAATCACGGGGACTCATAACAATCTGTTTTTCTTCGTTTAATACAATATCTTTCCCGTCATAATTTTTAATAATCCGGGGACGGATATTTTTGCCGGATTCCGCACAGGAAGTATCCATATGAGCAATGAAGCCCAGAATCTTTCCCTGATAATCTTCAATGGTAGAGGGAATGGTCCCAAAAACATATCCATAAGAATCTACAGTAACATTTTCAAGTCCTGTTTCCTTCATTTCCTCAGCAAGAGCCTTGGCAAAGGCTTCCTGGCTTCTTGTACTGGGAAAGGTATCTGAGGAAGGATCTGAAGTAGTATCCACCGCAATATATTTTAAAAATCGTTCTGTAACTGTCATATTTTGACCCCACTTTCTGTTTTTTAATTCGTATGGCTTTTCTGATAGTATCCTATCACAGAGAAGAAATTATGTCTATATTTTCCCGAGCCCATTGACTTTGAAAGGAGAGAATCCTATAATAGACTGGTACTACCACTAACGAGGAGGAAAAAGTGAAATTTTTAAAGCAATTCAGTATTATTTTATTTATTTCGTTTCTTGGAGAAATCCTTCATATGCTGATTCCTCTGCCGGTACCGGCCAGTGTATATGGCCTGGTGCTTATGCTGGGTGCTTTGATTACCGGTGTGTTAAAACTGGGGCAGGTTCGGGAGACAGCAACTTTTCTGATAGAGATCATGCCGGTGATGTTTATTCCGGCGGGAGTAGGGCTGATGGAATCCTGGTCTGCTCTCCAACCTGTCTGGCTTCCTGTGATCCTGATCACCATTGTGACTACGATCCTGGTAATGGCAGTGACGGGCAGGGTCACACAGGGAATGATCGGAAAGGAGAAAAAAAATGGAAGAATTTCTCACTAATTCGGTGTTTTTCGGCGCAGTACTAAGTTTTCTGGCCTATGAGATCGGGCTGCTTTTGAAAAAGCGTTTTAAGCTGGCGGTGTTGAATCCTCTGCTTATCGGGATCCTTTGCGTTATGGGGGCTCTGGCAGTGCTGCGTATAGACTACGACCAGTATAACGGGGGAGCCCAGTATATCAGCTACCTGCTTACGCCGGCTACGGTCTGTCTGGCGGTACCTCTATATGAACAGCTTACCCTTTTAAAGGAAAATTTAAAAGCTGTAGCGGCGGGAATATTTTCCGGAACTCTGGCAAGTCTGGGGAGCGTCTATCTATTATCCCGGCTTTTCGGACTGAACCATGAACAGTATGTAACACTTCTGCCAAAATCCATTACAACAGCTATCGGCATGGGGGTTTCCCAGGAACTGGGAGGCATTGTGACCATCACCGTGGCTGTCATCATTATTACCGGTATTCTGGGAAACGTGATCGCAGAGGGAGTATGTAAGGTATTCCGGATACAGGAACCTATTGCCAAAGGACTGGCCCTGGGAACGGCTTCCCATGCCATTGGAACTGCCAAGGCTATGGAAATGGGTCCGGTGGAAGGCGCTATGAGCAGCCTGGCTATTGCAGTGGCAGGGCTTCTCACAGTAATTGGAGCCTCAGTATTTGCGGGACTTCCTGTTTAAAGTTTCCAGGAGAAAAGGAGAATGGGTATGAAAGACTTTATGATTACCATTGGCAGACAATATGGAAGCGGCGGAAAAGAAGTAGGAAGGATCCTCGCCCAAAAACTGGGAATTCCTCTCTATGGAAAAGAAGAGCTTATGGAAATGGAAAAAGGCAGAGAGGATTATGAAGAAGTACGGGTTTTTTATGAGGAACAGCCGGTAAACAGCCTGCTTTATGCCATTGCTATGGGGCAGGGCGAAAACAGAGCAGGAGAGGTTCCTTTTCAGAAGATCAGAGAGATATGCAGTTCACGGCCCTGTATTCTCATAGGACGATGCGGAAGCTATATTTTTCGGGATGACCCTTCCTGTGTAAAGATTTTTATTTATGCGGGGATGGATAAAAAGATACAGTGGATAGAAAACCAGGAAAAGGTTTCTGCCCATAAAGCCAGGAAACTTATTGAGAAAGTAGAGGAAGAACGGGCTCAGTTCCATAAGTTTTATACCGGAGGAAACTGGGGAAAGGTTAATGACTATGACCTTTGTCTGGATGCAGGGGTTACAGGAACAGAGAAAGCTGCAGATATCATATTGTCATATTTAGAAAGCAGGGGATTTACAGAACATGGATGAAATAACAGAAAAAGCAGAAAATACAGGGGAAAACGAAAAGGTTTATTTTCTGGTAATTGAGTATATCAAAGAACTGGTGAAAAAGGGAGACGTGAAATTCGGAGGAAAGATTCCGTCAGAAAGGGAACTTATGTCAACTTTAGGGCTGAGCAGAAATTCTATCCGGGAAGCCCTCAGAACCTTAGAAAACATGGGACTGCTGGAATGCCGCCAGGGTCAGGGAAATTTTCTGGTGAATCATGTTGGCCAGAGCCTCAGCAGTTTGTTTTCCCTGCTGCTTTTCATGAAAGAAAGCAACTATGTAGAAATCAGCCAGCTTAGGAGATTTATTGAGATTGGCGCCTTCCTTCTGGCGGTAAAAAATCCGGACCTGAAGGCCAGAGAAGAGCTGAAAGAGATCCTGGATAGAATCGACCAGTGCCAGGACCAGGAAAAAGTGAAACTGGATAAACAGTTTCATGACCATTTGATCCTGATTTCCGGGAACCATTTGCTGGTTCTCTTAAACGAAGCTCTTTCAGGACTTTTTGAGACCATGATCAGCGACTACACTCAGCACATTACCCAGAAGAACTGGGACCGGCTTCTGGCCTGCCATAGGAGAGTCTATGACTGCCTGGAAAAAAATGACGTCCAGGAGGGGATGAAAGCCATCCGGGAACATTACAATATTATCGATGAGGATCTGATAGAGTATCAGGTCGGTGATTAAAGAGGAAGAATAGAAGGAGCGGCTGCATTAATCATATGTCAGGGATATTTATAGATTTTATGCGAGTTTGTTGAGTATAGCTTTGAGACTATAGGCTCAAAGCGATGCAGATGGAGCAATAAAATCTACAAATATTCTTTTCTTTGATTAGTGCAGACGCTCCTATATATTTGAAAACAGTGAAAAATAGCTGGGAAACTGGATAAGCACACGAACGTATACAGATCAGCAAAAAAATTGAGACTTTTAAGGAAAGAGGATATAATAACAAATCATTAATAAAACACATTCAGTCAGGTTATAAAGAGAAATATAGATATGCTCTATAAAATTTTTTTATATGATTTAATCTGAAATATCCAGGGGAAACAAAGGGTTTGCAGCGTGGACAGGTACAGGACAAACGCATGAGTAAATAAATTGTGAACAAATCTCCTTTTATGTGATATGCTGAAAATAAAAAGGAGATTTGTGCTGTGGAAGAATTGTTGGAGTGGATGGATTATATCGAAG
>NZ_NFIF01000034.1:0-19521 GCF_002161645.1 Blautia sp. An46
TTATGGGCAGGCGGGACGAAGGAAGTGAGGACCCGGCGGAGACGCAGGAGATCCTGGTAGACACGGGAGGTGCGCTGCCATAGATGGAAGGGTATACACAAGGCCATGTAAAACGAAATGCGAAGACGTTTTACTTCGTGTACCCAAAACCAGCTATTTTCGTATCAGATACAGAGAAATGCCCATCTCCATGGCTCATTCATCTGAGATAGTAACTTGAAAAACCTTTATTTTAAAGGAAAATCACTTGACAATATAGGGAGGAAATGGACCATGGGTGCATTTGATTATCAGAAAGTAAAAGATCCGCGTTATTTTCAGGAAGGAAGAATGGAAGCTCATTCCGACCATCCATATTATGCATCAGCAGAGGATGCAGAAGAAAAAGTATGTGTATTTACTGAAAGCCTGAACGGCTTGTGGAAGTTTCACTATGCCAGAAATTATAATTCTGCCATACAGGGATTTGAGACGGAAGAATATAACTGCAGGAACTGGGAGGATATCCGGGTGCCGGCTCACATTCAGATGGAAGGCTACGATGTGCCTCAGTACGCTAACACTCAGTACCCCTGGGAAGGACATGAAGAGATTCAGCCAGGTGAGATCCCGGAAAACTTTAATCCGGTGGCCAGCTATGTGAAATATTTTGAAGTTCCGGAACATATGAAGGGCAGAAGGCTTTTTATCTCCTTTCAGGGTGCGGAAAGCGGTCTGGTTCTCTGGCTGAACGGACATTTTGTGGGATACAGTGAGGACACCTTTACTCCGTCAGAATTTGAACTGACAGAATATGTAAAGGAAGGAGAAAACAAGCTGGCAGCCCAGGTGTTTAAATGGACTTCCAGCAGCTGGTGCGAGGACCAGGATTTTTACAGATTTTCCGGAATTTACAGAGATGTATATCTGTACACGGTTCCCGATGTACATATCAGAGACCTGAGAATCCGGGCCATACCTGACGAGACATTGACCAGAGGCACTCTGGAAATCCGCACAGAAGCCTGGGGACAGGGAAAAGCCCTGGTCTGCCTGTCCAAAGACGGCAGGATCTTTGAAGGAGAGTATGATCTGGACAAGGGCGGACTTACTATGGAGATCGAAAATCCAGCGC
Organism: Blautia sp. An46; assembly: GCF_002161645.1. Taxonomy (NCBI): domain Bacteria; kingdom Bacillati; phylum Bacillota; class Clostridia; order Lachnospirales; family Lachnospiraceae; genus Blautia; species Blautia sp. An46. The sequence goes on from NZ_NFIF01000034.1 coordinate 1,115, forward strand.
TGTGGAGCGCAGAAGAGCCTCAGCTTTATGATCTGACTATCCAGATATATGACCAGGATGGAAACCTTCAGGAATATATCCCGGAACGGGTGGGATTCCGCAGATTTGAAATAAAAGACCATGTCATGACTCTGAATGGAAAACGTATTGTATTCAAGGGTGTGAACCGCCATGAATTCAGCTCTGTTTCCGGGCGCCATGTGTCCGAAGAAGAACTTATCAAAGACCTGAAGACCATGAAGCAAAATAATATCAATGCCATCCGCACCTGTCATTATCCAGATGCGTCTCCACTGTATCGTCTCTGCGATGAGTACGGACTGTATCTTATCGATGAGACGAACCTGGAATCCCATGGTTCCTGGGATACTGTGGAAGAGACAGGTGATATTTCAGGAGTAGTTCCCTGTGACAGACCGGAATGGCTGGATATGATGCTGGACCGCGCCAACTCCATGTATCAGAGAGATAAGAACCACCCGGCTGTTTTGATCTGGTCCTGCGGCAATGAGTCTTTCGGAGGAAAGGATATCTTTGAGATGTCCCAGTTTTTCAGGAGAGAGGACCCTACCCGCCTGGTTCATTACGAAGGGGTATTCCATGACCGGAGATATAATGATACCAGTGATATCGAAAGCCAGATGTATACTTCTGTGGAGAACATTAAGAAATTCTTAGAGAAAGACAGGAGCAAGCCTTTTATCTGCTGTGAATATACCCATGCTATGGGAAATTCCTGTGGAGCTATGTACAAGTATACAGATCTGACAGATACTGAGCCTTTATATCAGGGGGGATTTATCTGGGATTATATTGATCAGACTCTGTATAAAAAAGACAGATACGGAAAAGAATTTCAGGCCTACGGAGGAGACTTTGGCGAACGTCCCACAGACTATGAGTTCAGCGCCAACGGTATTGCTCATGGGGGCGAGAGAAATCCTTCGCCTAAGATGCAGGAAGTAAAATTCAATTATCAGAACATTACCGCTCAGGTGGGAGCTGAAGAGGTTAAGGTTATCAACAAGAATCTTTTTGTAAACACCAATACCTTTAACTGCGTTGTAACTGTAGAAAGAGATGGAAAGATCATCCGCAGAGCAGGACTTGAGACGGATGTTGAACCCTTATCTGAAAAGACCTATGCCCTTCCTGTTCCTCAGGAGACCAGACCAGGGGAGTATGCGGTCACTGTGGCTTTCCTTTTGAAGGAAGACAAAGTATGGGCAGCCGCAGGTCATGAAGTGGCTTTTGGTCAGTATGTTTACAGTGTCCAGACAGAGAAAAAGAAATCTGCCAAAAAGATTAAAGTCATCAGAAGTACTCATAATATCGGTATTAAAGGAGAGGACTTTGAGGTAATCTTTTCCGGTCTTAATGGAGGACTGGCTTCCTATAAATATGGGGGAAAGGAAATGATGGAGGCAATTCCAAAGCCGAATTTCTGGAGAGCTCCTACGGACAACGACAACGGCAACTTTATGCCTGCAAGATACGGACAGTGGAAGATTGCCAGCCTCTATGCCACCCATAAAGACTACCGGGAAAACACCTATGCGAAGATCATAAAACCTGAACTGGAGGTTAAGGAGAATACTGCAAAAGTTACTTTTACATACCTTCTTCCTACAAGGCCTGTATCTCAGTGCCAGCTTTCCTATGAGGTAGACGGAGAAGGAAAAGTGACAGCCGTCCTTTCCTACGATCCGGTGAAAGAACTGGGAGATATGCCGGAATTTGGCGTAATGTTCAAGCTGAATGCAGACTATGACCATCTGGAATGGTATGGACTGGGACCGGCTGAGACCTATGCAGACAGGCAGAAAGGGGCAAAGCTGGGAATTTACAGAAACCTGGTAAAAGATAATATGGCCGCTTATGTAGTGCCTCAGGAGTGCGGAGCCAAGGCCGGCGTCCGGTATGCGAAAGTAACAGACCGGAAAGGCAGAGGAATGCTTTTCGAAATGGACGAGAAGAGCGGTCCTATGATGTTTTCCGCCCTGCCTTATACGCCTCATGAGATGGAAAATGCCAGACATCCTTATGAACTGCCGGAGGTACATTATACAGTAGTACGGGCAGCTCTGGGACAGATGGGTATTGCCGGAGATGACAGCTGGGGAAGCCCCACACATCCGGAATTTCTATTGAATACAGAAGGAAAAATGGAGTTCGCTTTCTCCTTTAAAGGTATTTAAGCTTCTTTGAGCCTATGGTCTCAAAGCTGTGCTCGGCAAATTCGCATAAAATGTATAAATATTCCTGACATATGTTTAACGCAGCAGTTCCACTCTTGTGTTTTTTAAATTTTTGTGCTAAATTGATACTCTACCTTGTACACGAAGTATATAGTATATAAGATCAAAAAGGAGATTAATATGACAGAACTGATTTGGCATACCCTTATGCATGCTGTAAGCGATACACTGCGTCTGGTGCCCTTTCTGTTCCTTACGTACCTGGTGATGGAGTATCTGGAGCACAAAACCCAGGAGACCACTCAGCAGATGATACGCAGAGCAGGAAAGCTGGGCCCTCTTATCGGAGGAATCGCCGGAGTATTTCCACAGTGCGGTTTTTCAGCTGCTGCCTCCAGTTTTTATGCGGGAGGAGTAATCTCAGTGGGAACTCTTATGGCGGTTTTTCTTTCCACATCTGATGAGATGCTGCCGATTTTTATTTCAGAGGCTGTGGAAATTCCTGTGATTTTAAAGATACTGGGAGTGAAGATACTTATTGGAACTGTGTCAGGCTTTGCTCTGGATATCCTCTGGAGGGCAGGAAGCAGGAAACGGAAAGAATATCATGAGCACAAACACATTCACAGGGAACATCATGAGAAAGATATACATGATCTCTGTGAACATGAACACTGCCACTGCGAAGAAGGCAGTATTCTGAAATCTGCCATAATCCATTCTCTTCAGATTACCCTCTTTATCTTTCTGGTAACCCTGGTTATCGGATTTCTGGTGGAAGTCCTGGGTGAGGACCAGATTGGAGCAATCATCAGCAGCCAGCCTGTACTGGGCGTTCTGCTGGCAGGGCTGGTAGGAATGATCCCCAATTGTGCAGGTTCTGTGATCATTACCCAGATGTATCTGGGAGGGATCCTGGGAACCGGACAGATGATGGCAGGCCTTTTGGCAGGAGCCGGCGTAGGGATCCTGGTGCTGTGCCGGACCAACCGGGGAGCAAAAGAAAACCTGGGAATCATCGGTCTGCTCTATGGCATCAGCGTATTCTGGGGAATTTTGTTTGAAATTCTCGGCATTGCCTTTTAAAATCGGAGGGAAACTATGAATGTCTATGACCTTCACTGCGATACCATCAGCGCTATCTGGGAAGGCAGGAAAGAAGGAAAGGACCTTTTTCTTTCTGCCAGCAGCCTTCAGGTAGACCTGGAGAAAATGAAAAAGGGAGATTACCAGCTTCAGACCTTTGCTATTTTTCTGGACAAAGAAAATACAGAGGACTGCTTTGCAGCGGCAAAAGAAATGGCAGAGCTGTTTAAAAAGGAACTGGAAAAAAACCGGGATAAGATCACTCAGGTTTATTCCTATGCAGATATCCAAAAGAACAGGGAAGAGGGCAGGATATCGGCTCTCCTTTCTCTGGAGGAAGGTGCAATTTTTGAAAAATCCTCCCGGCATTTACAGTGGCTCTATGACCAGGGGGCCAGGATTGCTACTTTAACCTGGAATCATGAAAATGATCTGGGATATCCCAATCGCCAGGGGAATCCTTTTAAAGACCATCCCTGGAGCTGGGGAGAGGAGCGAGGACTGAAAGAAAAAGGAATCCGGGCCCTGGAACAGATGGAAAGCCTGGGAATGATCCCGGATGTTTCCCATTTGTCCGACGGAGGATTCTGGGATGTGGCGAAATATTATAAAAAGCCATTTTTAGCCACTCATTCCAATGCCAGAGGAGTTGCTCCAGAAGCTGCCAGAAATCTCACAGATGATATGATCCGTGCTTTGGCAGAGCGGGGAGGGATTCTGGGACTGAACTACTGTGTCAGCTTTGTGCGTAAAGACTGGAAGCCTGGCCAGCCAGGAGCTTCTATGGAAGAGCTTATCCGGCAGATCCGGTACATAGTGAATATTGGCGGGGAGGAGTGCCTTGGCCTTGGCTCTGACTTTGACGGGATAGAAGAGGCCCCGGAGATGGAAAACGCCGGGGGAATGGAAAAACTTGCAGAAGCTATGGAAAAGGCGGGAATTTCTCATAGGCTGACAGAAAAAATTTTTTGGAAAAATGCGGACAGGTTTTTGAGAGAGAACCTTGGATAGTTTTATATAGACTTGTATAGCTGCCGGAAATAAATACTTTTGAATGTAGAGTGTTTATTTCCGGTGGCTTTTTTAGTATTTATAATTGTCTTAATCTCGTCATTATGAGGAAAATGACGAGATTGAATTGATTATTAGAATGCAATATGATATGATTATTTTATATTCAATTAGACTTTTACAAAGGAGCATATATGAGAACTTTTGATTATAAGGCCAGATATAGCAGGTTGCTGCAGCCAGATATTGTCAGTCTTGTGTCTCAAATACATGAACAGAAAGTAAAGCATGCATTGTTTGTAGAAGCTAAGGCGGATAGTATTACACAATTATTAGAAATGGCAAAAATTCAGAGCACAAAAGCTTCTAATAAGATTGAAGGGATTTATACATCGGATGACCGGTTGAAGAAAATAGTTTGTGACAAAACAGTACCAAGAACCCATAATGAAAAGGAGATTGCCGGTTATCGGGATGTTTTGAATGGAATCCATGAGAACTATGCTTATATGCCGACTAAGACTTCTGTAATACTTCAAATGCACCAAGATTTGTATAAGTTTACCGGAAATAAAGGAGGGCATTTTAAAACATTGGATCATATAGAAGCCCAGACAGATCCGCAAGGTAATAAAGCTATGGGATTTCGGTCAGTGGAGGCAGGGAAAGTTCCAGAATATATGAATGCTATATGCGAAGGTTTTCAGAATACATGTAACGATTCTCTGTATGACCCTTTGCTTGTGATTTCAATGTTCATTTTAGATTTTCTATGCATTCATCCGTTTTATGCTGGTAATGGACGTATAAGTCGTTTACTTACGCTACTTTTACTATATCGTTCAGAATATACGGTAGGGATGTATAGTAGCATTGAAAAACTGATTGAGCAAACCAAGGAAAGTTATTATGAGGCATTGAGGAATAGTTCTTTAGATTGGTATGAAGAGAGTAATAATGATTTGCCTTTTGTCCGGTATATGTTGGAGGTAATAACTGCTGCCTATAGAGACTTTTCCTCCAAAGTTCAATTTATAATAACAAGTGGTATGTCAAAGCCAGAGAGAGTTCGGGAAATTGTCCGTGATTCTTTTGGAAAAATGACCAGGACAGATATTATGAAAAAATGTCCGGATATTAGCCGTGTTACAGTGGAACGGGCACTTACAGACATGGTAAAAAAACAAGAAGTATTAAAAATTGGCGGTGGCCGTTATACCGCCTATATATGGAACAGGGGGAAAGAATAAATGATTACAGGTGAATTAAAAAGTAAAATTGATGGGCTATGGGAAATCTTCTGGACCGGTGGACTTACGAATCCGCTGGATGTTATTGAGCAGATGACCTATTTGATGTTTATACATGATCTTGACGATGCTGACAATCTTCATAGAAAGGAAAGTGCTATGCTAGGGTTGCCTTATCAAAGTATATTTGCGGATGAAATTGCAGTTGGAGACCGCAGCATTCCAGGTAACCAGTTGAAATGGAGTGTATTTCATGATTTCCCGGCACAAAAAATGTATAGCATTATGCAGGAATGGGTTTTCCCATTTATAAAGAATCTTCATGGAGACAAGGAAAGTGCATACGCGAAATATATGGGAGATGCGATTTTTAAAATACCGACCCCACTTATGCTAGACAAAATTGTAACAGCCATGGATGAAATTTATACTCAGATGGCGCAATTGAAAACATCAGACACCAGAGGTGATGTATACGAATATCTATTGTCTAAGCTTGCAACTGCCGGTGTAAATGGTCAGTTCAGAACCCCCAGACACATTATCAAGATGATGGTGGAATTAATGGAGCCTAAGGCAGACGAGATTATATGTGATCCAGCCTGCGGAACTTCCGGTTTTCTTGTGGCGGCCAGTGAGTATCTTAAGGAACATCGGAAAGAAGAAGTGTTTTTTGACAGAAAGAATAAAGAACATTATATGAATCACATGTTTTATGGCTTTGATATGGACCGAACCATGCTTAGAATCGGTGCTATGAACATGATGACCCATGAAGTGGATAATCCATTTATCGAATATAGGGACAGCCTTTCTGAACAGAATCCTGATAAAGAGAAATATAGCCTTATATTGGCCAATCCACCCTTTAAAGGAAGTCTTGACTATGATACCGTTTCACCGGATTTACTGAAAATATGTAAGACTAAGAAAACAGAGCTTCTATTTTTGGCATTATTCTTAAGAATGCTGAAAACAGGGGGAAGATGTGCCTGTATTGTACCGGATGGCGTATTATTTGGCTCATCAAAAGCACATAAAGCAATCCGAAAAGAACTGGTAGAGGAAAACTGTCTGGAAGCTGTAATCTCTATGCCCTCTGGCGTATTTAAACCATATGCAGGAGTTTCAACAGCCATTTTGATCTTTACGAAAACAGGGCACGGGGGAACAGATCAGGTATGGTTTTATGACATGAAAGCTGACGGGTTCAGCCTGGATGATAAGCGAACTGCAGTTAAGGAGAACGACATTCCTGATATTATTCTTCGGTTTAAAAACAGGGAAAAAGAAAAAGATCGGAAGCGTACAGAACAGTCTTTCATGGTTGATAAGAAGGATATAGTAGAAAATGGATATGATCTTTCCATTAATAAATATAAAGAGATTGAGTATGTTCCAGTGGAATATCCACCCACAGAAGAAATCATGGCTGATCTTTATAAAATGGAAGCGGAGATAGCAAAAAATCTTGATGAATTAAAAGAGATGTTGAAGAAGGAGATGAAGTAGATTATTGAATACATATCTGGCATATTTTGATGAAACAGGTGATGACGGTATTACATTATCATCAAGTGATCATTTCATTTTGACAAGTTTATATATGCCTACAGAAAAATGGCAAAGCAATTTTGACAAAATAAAACAGTTGCGTAGACAGCTTAAAAAGGAATATGGATTTCATATTAGCGAAGAGATGCATACAAAACATTTTTTGACAGATAAGAATCCATATAGGAAATATAAATGGTCAAAAGATGAAAAGAGGGAGATTATTATTGCATTTACAAAGATGATTGGAACATTGGACGTGAAGATTATAAATGTGATAATTGATAAAACAAAAATTAAAAGAGACGATTATTCTATACTGGAAAACGCACTTAAGTATAATATTCAGAGAATAGAAAATGACAGTAATGGGGAATGGAATTATTTAATTATTACTGATGCAGGAAGAATTGCACCGATGCGAAAGACTGCAAGGGCAATGCGTGTTTATAATCCTATTCAGTCTCAATACGCAGGATACTTAAATCAACCAATTAAAAATATGATAGAGGATATTATGGAGAAAGATTCATCGGAATCATATTTTATACAGTTGTGTGATTTTATATCATTTTTTGTACATTTGTATTTTGTTAGTCATGACAGACAGAAAGATTTGCCTAAAAGAGTTATGAATGTAATTGATAAAAATTTTGTGGGTAGAGTAATGGCGACTCTTAAGCAGAGCGGGCGACTTAATTTGAAAGCTAACGAAAAGAATACGTATGGACTGGTGATATATCCCAAATAAAAACACCACCTACATCGCATTCGCGGGTTCAGTGGTTCACCTATATTATATGAAAAAGATATAAAATAGTCAATGGTAAAAATAAGCTTGGATTTATGAAAATCAGGAAAATCTTAAAGCGGAAGAAATACGGAAGTTGTAAGCAGAAAAAGGATTCCAGAAACTTATGATATTATATTAAAAAACGGTAAACTCTAAGAGCTACTTCGAGGTGGCATAGATAGGATACTTGTTTTATCATTCGTGTAAAGGAAAAAATGTCTATGATGCAACACTTGTAGTAAGGAAAATAGAGTAGGGAATGTTTCTGGATGATATGACAAACATAAAAAGAAGCGAGTATGCCGTTTGAGCCAAAATGGCTGCACGGTAAAAAACCGCTTCTCTTGCTCTTATATTAGTAGAGTTGGCTCTAAAAATCAATAGGAAATTTTAGAAAAGAGACTTTTAGGCAACTTATAAATGATATTCTACGCAAAATGATAAATTTTCGGTATCATTAAATCAGGATATAAGTGTAGGAACAAGGATCATGTAGGAATGCAGAGATCGTAGAGGCCAGGTTCTTTGTAGACAGAAATACTAATGTAGATACTTGTTCTGGTTAAACTGTAGGAAAGTCTTGCTGGTTCCAGTAACAATATTCTGAATGTAGTCGCCTTTACAGAAGATATGGAACTTTCGGATAAATTCAATTTCAATTCTATTTTCCTGTGTGATTTTGTTGCATTCTGATGGGTTTGATATGTAAGTGACTGAGAGAAATTGGATAATCAATGATAAGGATATTATTGAGGTTCATATATGCCGCCATTGCATCGGTATGGCTCTGGTTCGGAATGTATCCTGGAATGATTATGCACCATAACAGGTAACGGTGCCATAAATCTGAGCAGAGTATTTATTTGTAAGTAACATAATGGAAAATTCCCTTTTCCTTAGAATAGTGTAAATAGGGAATGTATAAATAAACTTTTCCGGTTTATTCGGGTTAGGAGTGAAAAAAATGAATCTTTTATCGAAACTTAATTCTAACACAAAAACAAAAACAATAGAGCCTAGAGAAATTTTTATGACATTACCTTCAAAAGCGCCAGGTTATGGATATCCTAGAGATGTTCAAAGCGAAGTGTGGAAAAAGTGGTTTGATATAAGAAATGAGAAAAATGTAATTTTAAAAATGAATACAGGTAGCGGAAAAACAGTAGTTGGGTTGATTATGCTTCAGAGTTGTTTAAATGAAGAAAAGGGACCTGCTATATATGCTGTGCCTGATAATTATTTGGTTAAGCAAGTCATTGATGAAGCTAAGCGATTGGGAATTTCTGCAACAACGGATAAAGATGATTATAACTATTTAAACTCAAGAGCAATTCTTGTCACATCTATTCAGACTATTGTAAATGGCCATAGTTATTTCGGCATGAGAGAAAGTGGAAATTATCCTATAGGAAGCATTATTATTGATGATGTACATGCGTGCATGGATAAAATTACTGATCAATTTATGATAAAAATAGATGCTGAAACGGATGCCTATAAAGAACTAATTGCTATATTTAGTTCTTCGCTAAAAGACTATAATCCGAAGAATTACATTGATGTTGTTGAAATGAAAGATTGCCGAAAAAATATGCTTGTGCCTTATTGGGAATGGCAAAGACAGCAGGACAACATTTATAGAATATTATCTAAATATAATAATAGTAAGAATGCCACAATATACTTTGGATTACCGTTGATAGAGGGATGTTTGGAAACATGTGATTGTATAATTACTGCTTCTGCAATTGAAATATCTCCTAAAGGAATTGATTTAGATAAGATATCTAGTCTTGAAGAAGCAAGTAGACGTATATATATGAGTGCAACATTAGCTGATGATAGTGTATTTGTTTCTGCATTAGGATTGAGTACAAAAGACATGAAGAACATCATTACACCAGAGAATGCTAATGATATTGGAGATAGATTAATTATTTTTCCAAAGTATGTAAATAGTGATATATTGGAAATACAGATAAGGGAAAAAGTTGAGGAAATAGCTAAAAAATATAATGTTGTGATACTCGTACCTTCTTTTTCTAGAGCAAAATTTTGGGATGAACAGGGGAAACGAACAGCGACAAAAGAAAATATAGACAGAATAGTTGAAGCATTAAAAAGCGGTAACCACTTAGGAAAAATAATTTTTGTTAATAGATATGACGGAATCGATTTGCCAGGTGATGCTTGTAGAATGCTGGTTATTGATGGGCTTCCACCTTTAAATAGTATTAGGGATAGATATATCCAAAGTGTGGCTCCTCAGAGTACTATCTTATTAAGAGAGCAAGTTCAAAGAATTGAGCAAGGCATGGGACGAGGAGTTCGTTTTAATGACGATGAATGTTGCATTGTCCTTATGGGTGACGAACTTTCGGATGTGTTATCAAGAAATAAAGGAATAGATTATTTTAGTGCGGCAACAAGATGTCAATATAATCTTTCAAAGCAATTATGGGATTTATTGGTTAATGAAACAAGTTCAAAGCCAACAATTGATCAGATATTTGAACTTGCAAATTATTCGCTAGAAAAAAATCCAGAATGGGTTACAACCTGCAAAGAAAAATTAGCCACTGTCAAATATTCAAATGAGGCAAAGGTAGATGAAAAGATAGTAGCTCAGAGAAAAGCTTTTGAAAAGGCTATGAATACGCAATGGCTTGATGCTGCAAACGCTATTAAAATAGTTAAAGATAAAGAGATTGATAAAAGAACTAAGGGATATTTATGTCAGATTCAGGCTGAATATACAAATAAAATAGATTCGTCTCTTTCTCAAGAAATACTTAAAGTGGGTAAGAATTTAAATGCAGCTATTCTGTCACCGCTTGCGGGCATACAATATCAAAAAACAATTTATACAATTCCTCAGGCACAAGCTATCAGTAAAAATCTAATTGTTGAAAAATATAGATTAAATGAACTGTTAGTACACATAGATGGAATTTTGTCAAATTTATGTATGGGAAGTGAATACGAAAAGTTTGAGGAGGCGCTAAATCAAATAGGAATAGCTCTTGGATTTGTATGTTCAAGACCAGACAAGGAAACTGGAGGATACGGACCTGATAACTTGTGGGCGATTGACTCAAGTAAATATTTGGTCATTGAATGTAAAACGGAGGCTACTACTCAAACGATAAAAAAGGATTATTGTAATCAATTATCAGGTTCGGTAAACTGGTTTAAAGAGAATTATGCGTACCCAAATGAGTGTATACCAATAATCGTTCACCCATCTAAATTTATTGATGTAGTTGCATCTCCAGACGAAAACATGAGAGTGATGACGGAGGACGAACTAGCATCTTTTAGAAAGAATCTTCGTGATTTCTATAGCGCTCTTTGCCAGAACGGAAATATTAATGATGTAAGTAAAATTAATGAATTGCTGCGTATACATAAGCTTAAAAAAGATGACATTGTTAATATGTATACAGTTAAGTTTGAACGAGAGATTTAATAGAATAAAATTATAGGAAAGTAAACAGCAATAAAATTCAGTTAAAGTTATATTTTTTCGATTTACAATTCGGATTTGTGGGGATAAAAAATATGAATATGCGTACTATTGAGGAGTGTTTTTATCAAATTAGAAACGGTGTAAATATTAAGCAGGGAACAGTAGATGGGGGATATCCGATTACCCGTATAGAGACAATTGCAAATGATAAATTCAATCGTGATAGAATGGGATATGCTGGAATTACAGATTTAGAGAAGTATGAAAGTTATGTTCTTGAGGATGGCGATTTATTAATGTCACATATTAATAGTATCCAATATCTTGGAAGAACTGTGTTATATAAGAAGCATGGTAAGGAAAAGATAATTCATGGAATGAATTTGCTTAGACTAAAGGCTAGGAGAGATATTATTCGGCCGGAATATGCAAAATATTACTTTTATTCTCGAACATTTAAAGAAAAGATTGAAAGAATAACAAAGAAATCTGTAAATCAAGCAAGTTTTGCCGTTGCGGATCTTAAAAAGATAAAAATCTGTGTACCTGATTTATCAATACAAGATAGAGTCATTGATATACTTGATAGAGTTAATCCAGTAATCGAAGAACGCCAACAGGAACTTGAGAAACTTGACGAACTTATAAAAGCCCGATTTATCGAGATGTTTGGTGATCCTGTTTCTAACCCTTTAGGGTGGAAAAAGAAAACTCTCAAAGAGGTATGTATTAAGCTGAATGACGGAACACACTTTTCTCCTGAAAGTTTTGACACCGGAGAGTATAAGTATGTAACAGCGAAAAACATAAAAATATCGGGCTTTGATTTTACCAACATTACTTATGTTCCAGAAGAGGTCCACAGACCTATTTATGAAAGATGTAATCCTGAATTAGGCGATGTGTTATATATCAAAGACGGTGTTACAACCGGAATTGCAATGGTTAATACTCTCGAAGAGGAGTTCACCTTGCTTTCGAGTGTTGCTTTGCTTAAACAAGACAGAAGAATAATGAATGGACATTTTTTGGCCGCATTATTAAATAATGAAAACATGTATACTGATATTAGAAGCAATATGGGTGGTGCGGCAATTACAAGATTAACGATTGCAAAGTTAAATACAATTAAAGTTATTCTTCCACCAATTGAACTTCAGGAGCAGTTTGCCGCCTTCGTCACTCAGACCGACAAATCAAAAGTTGCAATTCAAAAATCCCTGGAAAAAACGCAGCTTCTTTTTGATAGCTTAATGCAGAAATATTTTGGGTAAATGGAAAATTTTATGTATAATTACGAAAATTAATTTATAGGTGTACATAGAAAATAAAATAGTATAGGCAAAATTATTTGATATACTTCTAAGTAAAAAGGGGTATGTCATAATGGAAGAAAGATTGATATGTATTTTAAATGAAATGGCGGAGTTTTTGAACATAGCACAGCTTAAGAAACTTCAAGAGGTATTAATAAAAAATCTTGCTGAAAAAGATGCTGTTAAAACAGAAATAGGTAATAATGAATATCTAAAGTTATTTTTAGATGCGAAGAAAATAGAAGGCTGCTCAGAGAGAACTCTGAAGTATTATCAAGTTACGATAGAACATCTTTTATCTAATATTCAAACACCTATAAGAAAAATTACTACGGACGAGCTTAGAGGTTATTTGGTTGAATATCAGAAAATAAATAATTGCAGTAAGGTGACAGTTGATAATGTACGCAGAAATATTTCCAGCTTTTTTTCATGGCTGGAAGAAGAGGATTTTATTTTAAAAAGTCCTATGCGGAGAATCCATAAGATAAAGACTAAGACAGTAGTAAAAGAAACTATATCTGATGAAAGCATTGAAAAATTAAGAGATGGATGTCATGAAATAAGGGATTTGGCAATGATAGATCTCTTATATTCTACAGGGATTCGTGTTGGCGAGTTAGTAAAACTTAATATTCAGGACATTGATTTTGAACAAAGAGAATGTGTTGTATTTGGAAAAGGAGACAAAGAGAGAAAGGTTTATTTTGATGCGAAAGCAAAAATTCATTTAAAAAAATATCTGGAGGAACGTGTAGACAATAATCCGGCTCTTTTTGTTACATTAGATGCACCATTTGATCGGCTGAAGATTAGTGGAGTGGAGATTCGGCTGAGAAAATTGGGACGATCATTAAGTTTAGATCGCATTCATCCTCATAAATTCCGTCGAACAATGGCTACGAGAGCTATAGATAAAGGAATGCCCATAGAACAGGTACAAAAGATATTAGGACATTCACAAATCGATACAACTATGCAATATGCTATAGTTAATCAAAAAAATGTAAAATCATCACATCAGAAGTATATTGCATAGGATCGCAACTTCGGATTTGTGGGGATAATGGGATGAAATATACGATGTTAAAAGAAGTTTGTTCTATCAAGATGGGGCAATCTCCAGCGTCAGATAGTTATAATGATAATGGTAAAGGTGTTCCTTTTTTTCAAGGCAATGCTGACTTTGGCGAGCGTTATCCTGTAGCTAGGAAATGGTGTTCGGCTCCATTGAAAATGGCAGAACCAGAAGATATATTGATATCAGTCCGTGCTCCGATAGGGGCGCTGAATTATACTAAAGAAGAATGTTGTATTGGACGAGGATTGGCAGCGTTGACTCCGAATAAATCTAAGGTTTCACCAGAATTTATGTTTTGGCTTTTAAAGGGGAAAAATACAGAGTTAAATAGTAAAGGAACAGGAAGTACATTTAAAGCTATTGGTCGTAAGGTATTAGAAGAAATATTAGTTCCAGATATTGGTATAGAGCAACAAGCTGAATATTCGGCAATTCTTGAAAAAATAAATGGAATTATTCAACTTAGAAAACATGAACTTCAGAAACTGGATGACCTTACCAAAGCCCGATTTATCGAGATGTTTGGAGACCCGATTTCTAATCCGTTTGGTTGGCAAGTGAAAAAATTGGCTGATGTTTCAGTGCTTATTACCAACGGGAATACACCAAAAGGCGGTAGTGAAAACTATGTGGACGAAGGAATTATTTTCCTTCGTAGCCAGAATGTATGGCGCAATAGAATTGATCTCGACGATGTCGCCTACATCGATATTGATACACATGTCGCTATGAAAAAGAGTAGTGTTCATGATAAGGATATTCTTATAACAAAAACAGGCAGGATTAATACTGAAAATAGTAGCTTGGGTCGTGCAGCTCTCTTCCATGGCACAGATAACAGTGCCAATATCAACGGACATATTTATCTTGTCCGACTGGATGGAACGGTAATTCCAGAATACGTAGTGGCAATTCTTACTGGAGAGCCTTATCGAAGATACATTCGTAAAGTATGCGTAGGAGGGATTGATAAACGACAGATCAATCTTGATCAAGTAGAAGATTTTCCGATTATACTACCACCTATAGAATTGCAAGAGCAGTTTGTTACTTTCGTTACTCAGACCGACAAATCAAAAGTTGTCTAACGCTTTGTACCATAATAATCAACAAGAGATTTTAGCGTGAAAATTTAAAGGATAGTAGGGAGGTGTTTGCCATGACTAATTTCGACTTTTTGAAAAACGACCCGCAATTCAAGTCCTTTGCTGACGTGGCTATATCAGCAGAAAAGATTTTGAATATTGATATGGGAGCCAGTGTGTTAAACTGCCGGAGAGCAATGGAGTTTGCTGTGAAATGGATGTACTCTGTAGACAGTTCTCTTATCAGACCATATCAGGATACGCTGGTCAGTTTAATAAGTACGGAAGAATTCAAAGATATTGTGGATTCGGATCTTTGGAAACGTATGGATTTTATCAGGAAATTAGGAAACAATGCTGCTCACAATGGGAAAAAGATTACTCTGGATGAGGCGAGGCTGTGCCTTGAGAATCTGTATATTTTTCTTGACTTCGTAGCGTATTGCTATGGTGAACAGTACGAGGAGACAAAGTTTAATCCGGAACTGCTGGATAAGACGGATTCCTTTGAGGAACGGCAGGCATACCAGCCTTCTGAAGTTGATCTGAAGGCATTAATTGAAGAAAACAAGGCTTTAAGAGCACAGTTGACAGCAAGAAGAGAAGAACAACATCAAACTTATGTCCCCAAACCTCTGGATCTGTCTGAATACAAAACAAGAAAAATATACATAGATGCTATGCTGCTGGATGCCGGTTGGACAGAGGGGGAGGATTGGCTGAGTGAAGTGGAACTTCGCGGTATGCCCAATAAATCAGAGGTAGGTTATGCGGATTACGTACTTTATGATGATGCTCATCGCCCTCTTGCTGTGATAGAAGCGAAGCGGACCTGCGTAGACATAGCGAAAGGAAGGCAGCAGGTGAAGCTGTATGCGGATTTACTGGAAAAACAGTCTGGAAGAAGACCGGTTATCTTTCTTACAAATGGATTTGAAACAAGAATTAATGATGGGCAGTATCCGGAACGGAAGGTTTCGTCAATTTATTCCAAACGGGATCTGGAGAAATGGTTTAATCTTCAGGTAATGAAAACGGAATTGGATAATATATCAGTCAATAAGAACATTGCGGGCAGATACTATCAGGAAGCTGCTGTAAAGGCAGTTTGCGACAGTTTTGGTAGGAAAAATCGCAGGAAAGCATTGCTGGTCATGGCAACTGGCTCAGGAAAAACAAGAACGGTGATTTCTTTGTGCGATGTATTATTGCAGAATGGATGGGTAAAAAATATTTTATTCCTTGCAGACAGAACATCTCTTGTAACACAGGCAAAAAGAAGTTTTGTAAATCTGCTTCCGCACTTTTCTGTTACAAACCTTTGCGAAGAAAAGGATAATTACACAGCTCATGGCGTATTCGCAACTTATCAGACAATGATGAATTGTATTGATGCAGTCAAAGATGAGGAGGGGAAGCTTTTTACCTGCGGACATTTTGACCTTGTTATCTGTGATGAGGCACATCGGTCTATTTATAATAAATACAAGGACATATTCACTTATTTTGACGCTCCTTTGATTGGACTTACTGCCACGCCAAAAGATGAAATTGACAAAAATACCTATAGCATTTTTGAATTGGAAAATGGTGTTCCAACTTATGGATACGAACTGGCACAAGCAGTAAAAGACGGTTATCTGGTAGATTTTTTGTCCGTTGAGACCTCCTTAAAATTTATTGATCAGGGAATTGTATATGATGAATTGTCTGATGAGGATAAAGAAGTATATGAAAATACCTTTAAGAATGAAAACGGAGAATTACCGGAGAGTATCAGTTCTTCCGCCCTTAACTCCTGGATTTTTAATGAAGATACTATAAAAAAGGCTCTCCATATTCTGATGACAGAAGGGATTCGGATTCATTATGGAGAGAAACTTGGCAAGACAATCATCTTTGCAAAAAATCATGAACACGCTGAGAAAATCTTAGAGATTTTCGGAAAAGAATATCCTAATCTTCCAGGATATGCAAAAGTTATTGACAATTATATGACCTATGCGCAAAGTGCCATCGATGAATTTTCTGAACCGGAGAAACTCCCGCAGATTGCAATTTCTGTAGACATGCTTGACACAGGAATAGATGTACCGGAAGTCCTGAATCTGGTATTTTTTAAAAAGGTAATGAGTAAGGCTAAATTTTGGCAGATGATCGGAAGAGGAACACGCCTTTGCCCCGGTTTACTGGACGGAGAAGACAAGCAGAAATTTTATATTTTCGATTTTTGCGGTAATTTTGAATTTTTCCGTATGAATAAGGGAAAAGCAACGGCTAATATGATGGCTCTTCAAGGAGCAGTTTTCAATCTGGAATTTCAGATTACATATAAACTCCAGGATATGCAATATCAGACAAAACGTCTCATTGCTTATAGAAATGCTCTTATTGAGCACTTGAGTGGAAAAGTAAAAGAATTGAACAGAGATAATTTTTCCGTCAAGCAGCACCTGAAGTATGTGGAGCTATATTCAGATAAAGCAAATTATCAGACGCTGAGCTATGAGGATACACTTTTAGTGCGGGAAGAACTTGCACCATTGATTCTTCCAGATAAAGATGATGCAAGTGCTGTTCGTTTTGATGCATTAGTATATGGGGTAGAACTTGCATATCTGGCAGGAAAGAAATATGGAAAAGCTCGAAGTGATCTCTTAAAGAAGGTAAGGGCAATTTCTAATGTAGCGAATATCCCGGAAATAATGGTACAGGCAGACTTGATTAATAAAATTCTTCATACAGATTATTTGGACAATGCAGGAATTGATGAACTGGAGGAAATCCGCAAGAATTTACGAGATCTGATGAAATATATCAAAAAGACAGTTATACATTATGATACAAATTTTGAAGATGATATATTGTCTATTGAATGGAAAGAGGCAGAACTGGATAATGATGATCTTAAGAATTATAAAGCAAAAGCGGAATATTATGTTCGTCAGCATCAGGATAACCTTGTAATTGCTAAATTGAAAATGAACAAGCCAATGACCCAGGAAGACATTAAGGAACTGGAAAAAATTCTCTGGAATGAACTGGGGACCAGAGATGAATATGTAGCAGAATACGGAGATAAACCTTTAGGAGAATTTGTCCGTGAGATAGTAGGACTTGATATGAATGCTGCAAAAGAGGCATTTTCAGAATATCTTGATGGAACAAACCTGGACAGCAGACAGATTTACTTTGTGAATCAGATTGTGGAGTATATTGTCCATAATGGGGTGATGAAAGATTTCTCTGTACTTCAGGAACCGCCGTTTACAGATCGAGGAAGTATTGTGGATATATTTGTAGACATGAACATGTGGATAGGAATAAAAAAGGTCATTGATGAAATAAATGCAAATGCAATGGCGGCTTAATAAATAAGAGTATTCCACGGTAAACAAAGCAAAAAAGCTATATTCCATGGAATACTCTTATTTTCAAGGTAAGTGCCAAATATTAATGCGGTCGGATACAAAATTACCCCAGCCCTTTGCGAGTTGGAGTAATTCACTATAATTCACATGCGATTTTTGATAGATTGGAGTTTTTCACTCCAAGGGGCCAGCT
>NZ_NFIF01000035.1:0-16925 GCF_002161645.1 Blautia sp. An46
GGACGCTCACTTTGTTCAATTAGGCCAAATCGAAAATGGTGTAAACGAAGAGGCAGTTCACTGGAATGCCAAAACTGCTTTTTCGTTTACCCCATCATCGATTCTAACCTAAAGAATTTATATAATAGCATTTTCCATTGATTTTTCTTTTGTAACTTTTTCACCTAAATAATTAGCAAGCTTTTCTGTAAAAAAGCTAAAGTAAGATACTCCGTTGTTTCTTTTATTTTGAAAATATGGCAAAAATCCCCATAGTGTTGATGGAATCCCTATTACTATTAAATATAATGGTCCAAAAATAAGGGATTGAATTGTATGACCATATTCGTGAACTAAAAGCCTTTTACTTAATTCTTCATCTGGTATTTTATTTTTTGTTCTTTTATCTTTCATCGGATTAGTTGTTGTAAAGACGAACATTCCCAAAGATACACTTGAAGGAACATTTCTTTCAGTAATAATTGCACCGTGATAAAAATAATGTTTATTTTTTATATTAATTAAAAGTACTATAAATCCTAACAATGTTTGTGGCAATCCCCAAGTGCATTGAATTAATATATATATTACATTTTTCATAACTAACTCCAATCTACAACTTCCAATCTAGCCATATCTCAATTATACCAAATAAGGATGCTCCATACTACACTTTTGAAAAAAATCACAGTCAATAAATAGCGGGCTTACGTTTCCGTGGCAGAACATCTGGTGGACGATGTGGAAACAGCTATTTTAGAAAGATCAGTGCCCCGGTCTTCTCATTTAATGAGACAGACCGGGGCACTTGTCTATGAAAGCACTTTTTTCATGAAATCATTCTTGGTTCTTTACAAGCCCAATAAATCCAGCTCCCTCCGGATTATCTGCGATCAGAGCAGCTTCGCTGCGCAGTACACGCCAGGATATTGCCAGATCTGCCCCTGGCAGCATCAGGTTTACAAGTGCTGTCAGCACCGATATTGTACCAGGGCAGAGAAACATGAACAAAAAGCTACCGCCACCCAGGATAAAGAAAGGAAGAAGCGTACCTATAAGATAAGCTTTCGTTGAAAGAATTGTCCGGCAGGCGCACATGGGGATACCGCTGCGAAGGAAAAACGTCACGTCACCTTTATGCAGCCGTCCTGCCAATTTCCATCCAAAACCATGCAGGGCTTCGTGTAACGGTACACTGACTATAATAACAGCCAGCAGAATCAGACCGGTGCGATCCAGCAGCACCGCCCGGTGAAGCAAGAGCATCCGATAGATTCCCCCGGCCAGAAGTACAAAGGGCAGGGAAAACAGAATACCCCACAGGTAGGTCTGGGATGTGGTAAGGGTGTGCCGCTTCGCCTGCCAGCCCTGGGCAGTGAGAGATTCCAGAGTCATGCAATCTCCTCCCTCCTCCCTGGCAGAGCTTTCAGTGCTTCCAGGGTAGCGTCCAGATTGGATCGATGCCAGTTAGCAACTTTCAAAGCACCGGAACCCATGATACCTGAGCCGAGCCCGCTCATACCTACAGACAGCGTACCAGAGTGACGCCACTCACTCAGTTCTTTCTGCTGAGCGGACAGAGCAATCATGCCCTCATCCGTGTCCAGCTCAATACGCCAGTTGAACATATCTTCTTTTACCTCTACCTTGCGAATAGTATTATAGGGGATCTCCAGTGCCACATCCTTTTTCAGCATGAAGGACATCCTCCCGAAAGGAAGCAATACCAAAGAATCCTGGCACATTTGCAGAGCAAAAAACTCATTGGAAAAGAACTTGACAACCCGCTCGCTCATGTTGGCGGGGGCGTAGGTAACAATAATGGCGCGGTCAGGGATGGGGGAGAACCCGGCTTCCTTTACAAACTCAGTAACATATTTTTCAGCAGGCATAGTAGATATCTCCTTTCGATTTTTCGTATGTTTTCTTTCGATGGTCTAAGTATAGCAGACAAACAGAAACTGTGACCGTTTCTTTCGCCAATGGTTTGATACGTTTCGCCAAATGCAAGAGGCTGTCGCATTAATCAAAATCGAGAATATTTATACATTTTATTGCTCAGCCTGCACCGCTTTGAGCCTATGGTCTCAAAGCTATGCTCGACAAATTCGCATAAAATGTATAAATATTCCTGACATATGTTTAATGTGACAGCCCTTGTTAATCTGTCCGACGATATTCATTTTTCGCCTTGCGGGAGAGGAGGCAGATCTCCCCGTTGTCCATCTCTACCGTCTGCTCCTTTAAGTGTACCGCTCGGATGCGGGAGCGGTTGACTAGGAAACTCCGATGACACCGCCAGAATCCCTCCCCCAGTTGCTGTGCGAGGTGCTCCAGACTACTGTTGAACTCCAGCAGTTCATTGTCCAGGTGCATCTGCAGTGTATGACGCAGCCCTACCGCCTCCAAATAAAGGATGCTGTCCATAGGAATGTGCCGCACGGTATCCAGGATCTTTACCGTACAATAACTGCCCTGACCAGGGCGCTGAGCCTCCATCCGCTCCCGGATACTCTCAAGACAGCTCTGTACCCGTCCGGTCATAGCGGTGTGGTCGCCTTTAACGATATAATCCAGAGCCTCCAGCCGCAGGCGGAATGTCTCAAAGGCAAGATCATTGTGGGCTGTAATAAACACAATGAATCCTCTGGGATCGTACTGCCGCAGCTTTTGGGCCAGCTCCAGTCCGCTCATTTTGCCGGGAAAGTCAATATCCAGAAAATAGATAGCCGGAACGGAATCCTGCTTTTGCACCTCCAGCAGTTTCTCCGGGTCTTCCAGGGCCCGCACCGGCCCCATGTCGCTGTCCAGAATTAAGATCTGATTTCTGACGATCTGCTCCAGACTTTTTCGGATAGGCAGCTCGTCATCACATATGTAAACTGGTATCATATAAATCACCTCCTGAACAGTTAGACCGCCGGAATATGCAGCTCCTGAATGAACATCCCGTCCTTCAGGTAAGTGCGGGTGGCACATCCCCGACACCGGGCAACAATGCGCCGGTAACTGGTCAACCCTGTGCCGTGACCGGAACCTTTGGTGGTATACCCCTTCTTAGTCAGGGAAGAAAGATCCGGCGTTTTTTCATAATTATTTGCCACCGCCAGATACAGTTCTTTCTCCTCCTGGAGCAGTACCACTCGTACTTGACCTTCCTCTTTGGGAACAGCCTCTATGGCGTTATCTAATAGGATGCCCAGGGCTCGGAGCAGATCGTCTGTATCCATACCCAGCCGGCTGTCTATTGGTTTCAAAGCCTCTAATACACCCTTGATCCGCATCTGCCGCATCTTTGCCAGTTTAGTAGCCAGAAGACTTCTTAAGGGATAAAGTTGAATGTTGTTGAGTCCATCCATCTGCGCAATCTCGTTGCCCAGCTTTTCGTCAAAATAACTGCTGGTACGTTTCATGAAGTCCTGGATGCCCGCCAAATCTCCTTCTTGCGCCTGGAGGGTCAGACCGGAAAACAGATTAGTAAAATCATGGCGAAAGGCCCTGATCTCCTGTTGGAGTTCTTCCAGCAGAACCATATGGGCCTGTTGCTGCAAGATTGTTTCCTCCTGTGCTTTGATACGGTCCTGTCCGGCAGCATACATGGCGGCGAACTGGAGCAGGAACACCCCCACTACGATAAGTGCAAAGAAGAAAGTTGCATAACTGGCGTCCGGGGTCAGATTGGGGAACAAAAGCTGCTGTAAAGGCATAATGAGCATGAGAACAAGACAAACCACTAGGGTCAGAATACCTCTGGCTCGGCTGCGGAACATGGCAGTGAAATATCGGTAGAACTCGGACCGTTTCAGAATGGCTGCCACCAGCAAGGCGATCCCAACGGTCAGCATATAAGGCAAATCCAGACGTACGAAAACCAGGAAGTGCTGACGGTCAAACAGCGGTGAATATTCCTCCACAACATACACCATAGTGTTGTTGGCAGTGTTGACGACAAAAGTACACAAGATGGCTGCCGTAAAGGTGTGCAGCAGCGGAATACGGTGGAGTTTCGTCATCATAGCTCCCAAAACTAAAGCCATCAGCAGATAGCAGGCGGTATCAAAGACTGCGGAAGGAATGTTCTCCTGCCCGGTTACTACGGTATATAAAAGGTACAGAAACATTGCCGACCATTGGAACACCTCCCCGCAAATAAAAAAGATGCCCAGAGACTTCCAGTGAATCTTGCGGCCCAGGATACCTGCGGTCAGGATATACAAAGCCAGGGCCATCAGAGCCATAATAAAGGCGACAGAGCCAAGACGATATGCTAAACTCATGGAATTAACCCTCTCTTAAAAAATAAGTATATGAACTGTTCTGTTTTCCCGATTGCTGCCAAATAGTCATTCTTGTAATAAAAGCAGTCTTTCGGGAAATCGAACCAAACAGTCAGTCTAAATAAGTATATCAAATCTTACATTCAATGAAAAGAGAAAATATAAATCCAATCCCCGACACCATATACGGTATGAAGTTGCCGGAACTGCCATGAATACTGGTGCTTTCCAATTGCTCTACGCCAAGCAATAGTCGGACGCTCTTCATCAGCTCTACTTCCAGCTCCTGGTTCTAAAACTATACCTTATTAATTAAAAACAGTAGAAAGCAAGTCCTAAAAGTAGTATTATTAATTCACCACAGCAAAAATGTACCTCCATGTAAAGCAGTGTTTTGATTACTAGTAATTTTAATTCTAACCTAAAGAATTTAGAGGGGGATATAAATGATTGGTTTGTAGCTTAAAATATGAGAAGAAAATTACTAAAAATATAGAAAGGGGTCAAATCATTGAAAAATGATATAACAATACGACAAGAAACACATAAAGATTATAAAGAGATAATTTCACTAATTTTACGTTCTTTTAGTGAAGGAACTGATTACTCGGATGGAACAGATATTATTGCTCTGGTAGAAGAAATACGAGACTCGGAATATTATATTCCCGAATTATCATTTGTTGCTGAATTAGATGGCAAGTTAGTAGGCCATTTCCTTTTTTCGAGATTTCCATTATCTTCCACCCCAAATGGAGTACATATTGATGATAGAGGAGAAAAAAATATCGTTATGCTTGCACCCGTGGCCGTTCATGCCGACTACTTTCATCAGGGAATTGGTTCTGCAATGATTACCAAAGGCATTGAAAAAGTTAGAAATGCAGGATATAAAGGGATTACAGTTGAGGGTGATTATCATTTTTATAATCGTATTGGATTTAAAACATCCTCAGAATTTAACCTTTATCCGACAAGTGGGATACCGATGAAAGAGCCACGCTGTATGATGTGTCAAGAAACTTATACAGGCGCATTGAAAGATATAAAGGGATATATTGTTTATGATATGTATTTCAATGCCTGAAACAAATATAGAAGGAGCTATTTGGAAATGGAATATGGACTTTTAATCGTAATAATCATTATCTGTACAGTAGAGTATATCGAAATTGCAAGGTTAAAATCCCAGGTAAAAAACCAACAGCATCAAATTGATAAGATATGTAACGCAACTGCAAATGAACAAATATCAGCAAATTATATTTCAGATGAATTGAAACAAGATGTAACTGAATTAAAACGGGCGGGAAAAGATACCGAAGCAGTTAAACTATTAAGAAATGCCACATCAATGAGTTTATTGGAGGCTAAAGAATACTTTGACAAATTATAAATAACCGTTCGTACAATGGGATTCCTGCCAGCAGCCATACTCTGCCAAGAGCCCTGGAAAAGCTGGCAGGGCTTTGCCGGGGAGCAGGATAATGCATTTCCCACAGCAATTCTATTAAATTCCACATCCATATATCCTCTCCTCTGGTATATCTTTTTTGCCGGCAATGAGGCGTCCAGCACAATTTTAGAATATTGTGTAAAAATTGCTTGTTCTGCGAAATCAAGCATTTCTGTGCCATATCCCATTCCCTGATAAGAAGGGAGCACAAAAAGCCTGGATATTTCATTTTTCTTTATAGTAACTGTAGCAACAGCGTTCCGGGATCCGTCAAGGCAAAGAAAAACACGATTTCTTTCAATATCTTTCATAATGTTATCTTCACTATGATGTGCAAGAAAAAAATCTACCGCTCCTTTCGGATAGTAATTCCTCCAAATATGGGCCTGCTTCATTCTTTTCTCCTCCGGATCTGTGCGATCATATTTTTTACCTCCGTATCCGGCATACTTTCCGCAAGTCCTATCTGATATGTTTTTTCATTAGTTGTGATTTCCAGAAAGCTGCGCCTGAAATAATAACCGCCTTGCGTTTTTTTGATTTCCATAGAAAGGATATCTTTTATCGGCAGGATCCGGAGAAAACCCCCTTGGGCAATGACTAAAAAATGCTCTGTAATATAGCAGACCGGTCCTATAAGCCCTTTTCTTCCTGCAAATCTCAGACTGTCCGGCAGCTCAGAATCTGCTCTTTGCAAACTTTCCGGATCTATTCTGTTGTCCTGTATTGCAATCTGCAAAATAATCCCTATAAGAATACATATTCCTGCAAGCAACAGGAAGGCAATGTCAGTATCCGAATGATACTTTATGGAAAGAATCCCGATCAACCCTGCCAGAATGATCATTATAAAGATAACAGCCAGACACATATATCTGATCATCAGGAAGTCCTTCATGATTCTATGTATATTTTTGTATTTTCTAATTTCTTTTATTTTCATAACCCGCATTCGACCTCAGGCAGATAAGATAAAGTCTTTTAATATTATGTTCAAAAATCTGCCCGCCAATTTGTATACCTGACAATAATTTACTCGCCATCCTCCTGCTCATTGGAAAAAAGCCTTTTCAGCAAATATTCTCTGTTGTTGATAAACATTTCTGTTACCTGATAGCTTTCTGTTTCTTCATATTGTATTTTTTCTATCCTGCCACTGTCAAAAGACAGGATTTCTGCCCCAGGATACCCTAAAAGTATAGGAGAATGACTGGCGATCACAAACTGGGCGCCGATTTCCACTGCTTTTTTTATTTCAAGCAAAAGAGTCAGTTGTCTCTGAGGGGAAAGGGCCGCCTCGGGCTCGTCCAGAATATAGAGTCCCGGCGAAGACAGTCTGCTCTGCATAAGGGCCAGAAAACTTTCCCCATGAGACCTTTCATGAAAGTTCATAGAAGGATGGGAAATATCTGCATATTCCATCTCTTTTGTCGCCACATTGTAAAAGCTTTCTGCCCTCAGGAAGTAGCCCCATTTTTTCTGCCTGATCCCTCGGACAAGAGTGATGGCTTCCCAAAGTTCCGAATGGGTATCATAGGTAGAAAAGGAATAATTTCTGCTTCCTCCTTCCGGATTAAATCCATAGGCCACAGCAATCCCTTCCAGCAGAGTGGATTTTCCTGTGCCGTTTTCCCCTGCAAAATAAGTCACCGGACTTCTGAATGGAATCTCCTCCACATCTTTCAGATCCGGAATACGATTTAAATAACTGTTTGCTGGAACCCGGTTCCAGTCAATACATACCTTTTTAACAAACAGCGGATACATACGTGTCTGTTTCCTCCCTTATCGTACTGTAATCCACATTATGATTTACAGCAATTTTCTCCATTCTCCTATAAGGCGATCCAGTATCTCTGTTTGATACTACCTTCTTCCAGGACTTCATTCTCTAAGATACCGCCGTTCCTGATAATGGATTTTGCCGAGCCGATATTATTTTTGTCACATGTCATTAACACCCTTGTCAGCCCCAGTTTTCTGCATTCTTCCAATGCCAGCCGGATCATTTCCGTGGCATAGCCTTTTCTCCTTTCGCTGGGCCTTATCCCATCGCCGATATGTCCTCCGTACTTTAACAGGTAGTCATTAAGGTCATGGCGGATATTCACCGCCCCTACCATAAGATTTCTTTTTTCATCGAAACAAAAGAAAGTAGAATCCGGAACCAGCCCTTCCTGGGGTTCTTTATATTCCAGGTGTTCCAGATAATATGCAAAATCCTCATAATTATTTCTAAAAATTGCATTGGGTGATGTGTTGGCTTCGGGATGATTCTCGTTGTAATCAATCCATTCTTTGAGCATATCAATGATCTGATTCTTATATTCATAGCTTCCTTTAACCAGTTTTATTTCCATATCTTTTTCTCTCCTAATGTACTAGCTTATTACTTTGTATCTCAGAAATAAACTGTTGACCATTCCTCCCGGCTGTACGGTTAACTTCCATGTATTTATAGATAACCTCTGTTTCTGGCCTCCTGAATAAGCTTAGGCTGGATCAGGGGATATGTCCAGTTATCTGTCAGATCCTGGCACAGAATAATTTTTTCTATCTCGCTATGTATCTTTTCAAAGGAAAAAATCTCTGCTGTAAAAAGCTTTCCATAGGTCTCCTCTGTAATATTTTCCCCTGCTCTTGTTTTCCCTTTTACGGAATATACGCAGACCGGACGGATGTGGAAATCTACCGCTCCTGTTTCCTCTTTCAGTTCACGTTTCGCCGTCTCCAGGATCGTTTCTCCAGCTTCTCTGTGACCTCCCGGTACTTCCAGAGTATCTCTGTCTTTGTGTTTGCAGAAGATCCATTTTCCTTCTGTTTTGGCTATGATCACTGCAAACTTCAGCAGGGAATCCTCCACCTTATCATAAAACTTTACTTCCAACATATCGTTCAATTTCCTTTACTGTATCCTTCATTTTCTTCGGTTTTTCAGGCAGCCTATTGAGAAATTCGGTAGTGTCCCACCAGATCTTCTCTCTGCTCCAGGATATCCTGCTCATATTTTTTCTGCCAGGAGCTATTATGGTGGATCACATAGGGAACGCCATTTTCATTTCTCCGGTCAGAGACAATGCCGATATGATCCTGGAATATTACAATATCCCCGCCCTGCCACTCTTCTATTTCAGAAAGATCTGTAGTAAGGCTTATTGCCTTGTGTTCGAAATATACTTTCAGGTTTCTCACCCGTCTGAAATCAATATTTTTATCCGGCTTTTCTATATTGTAGCTCTCCTGATCTGCCCTGATATCCTCATCTACCAAGGTCATCAGGTCATATCCGGCACCTTTCAGCGCAAATGCCACCAAATCTGTACATACCCCATAGCCGTCATCTGGATAGCCCGTCTGATAATATTTGCTTTTATATTTAGGCTTAGCAGCAATGTAGTCCAATGCACTCTGGAGGATATCCGCCTGGTCGTCTATGCCGTCCCCATCTTTGTCTGTCATGCTGTGGACCTGTGGGATAACCTGGCTGTATCTATCTGGAAGACGTTCCGAAGAAGTATTTTGATACCGGAAACTCATATAAAGAAAAATGCCCAGAACAACAGCTGCACATATCACTATAATAATTACAATTTTCTTTTTCACAGTTCTTTGATCTCTCTTTGCAGATTTGCCAGAAATACCCCTACATGGGCCCCGTCCATCTGTGTGTGGTGAAATTGAAAGGAAAGAGGCAGCTCATATCGGAACCATTTCTTTTTATATCTGCCCCAGATCATAAAAGGATTGTTAAAAATGCCGCTGTTCATCCCTACTGCCCCGTCAATTTCCGTATCTATGATTGCTGATGTGCCGATCACCATACAGTCTTCTGACAGATCTCTGTCCTGACACTTCTGGGCTGTCCGGGTTGTATATTCCAGGTACTGCTTATTATATTCCTCTAAATCCGGCTGATAATAAATATCGCAGGAATTAATCTCTCCCTTTTTGTTTTTTACAATGGTATTCACTGCAATCCGGTCATATTGGAGCAGTTTGTCTCCCACAGGAAGTGTATAAAACTCCTCCACTCCTGCTGCTGCCTTTCCAATACAGTAATCCAGCAGCATATTAAACTTCATTTTTCTCTTTTTACTTACTTTAACAAGATTCGTCACATCCAGAGTCTTGAAAAACGTCACCATTGGATTAGGAGCTTTCATCCAAAGCTCATAGGCCACGGCACGGCTTGTTTCTTTTGGATCCACTTCTTTTACCATTGTACCCCTCACTAAAAATAAGACTTGTCAAGAAACACCAGGGCATTATCTGCCCCGGTGCTTCTCTTTTTTCTTTTGCTGTTTCATTTCAAATCTGCGCTTAGATTCTGCCAGCTTCTTTTCCTGGCTTTTCACTTTGCGTTCTTTTTTGTTCTGCTCCTGCTGCAGTTTCAGAGCCTGCTGGGATTTTGTTCCAATGCCTGTATTCTCCATCTGTCTCTTTACATCACGCTGCATTCTCTTAGGATTCTTTTTCATTTCCTTAACATCAGTTTCCACAGCGGGGCTAAATTGCAGACTGCAATAGCGTCTCAGTATAAACTCAGAAACTTCATAGTCCTTTGGCTCTGAGCCAAAAGTCACTTTCGCCGCAGCCAGTTTTCCATCCTGAATCCGCACAAAAACGCCTACCCAGAATGGATCTTCAAAGCACACGATCAGTCTGCACCATACTTCACCCATAACAATCCCTCCTTCGTTGATTGAAATGAGCAAAGAACGGACAACCCGGAGGGGCAGGTTACTTACCCTGTCAAGCAGGACGGCCGGGCTACCTACCGGCTCTGGCATACATTGCTGCATACGTTGCGTTTTTATCTTTGCTTTTATATTTTTTCATTATACTATATCATCCTCCTTCTGTCATTTCCTTTGTTAAAAAATTAGTTATTTTCCATTGAACAGGTATGGCTTTACTGCCTTGCTTCTTTCGTTCTTTCGAAATATAATGATTCCATAGAAAGTTATATACAAGAAAGCTATCGGACAGCAGAAAATATTGTCAGGCAGAAAGGAGGCAATGATTATGATTGAAGTTTACTATATAGAAGACGATGAAACAATTGCTGATTTGGTGAAAGAATATTTGGCTCAGCAAAACTGCAGCGTTCTTATTTTCCGAACAATTTCAGAAGCAAAACGGGCACTGCTGGATCATCTTCCTACACTAATCTTAATAGACTGGAACCTGCCGGATGGCCAGGGAAATGACCTATGCCGCTGGATCCGTATTAGATCGGCCAATTTACCGATTATCTTTTTGACTGTTCGAGGGGATTCTCACGACATTGTGGCCGGATTTCAGAATGGTGCCGATGATTACATTGTTAAGCCATTTGAACTTACTGTTCTCTATTCTCGTATACTTGCACTGCTTCGCAGAACAAAAGCTGTCAGAGAATCAAAGCTGTTTTGCAACGACCTGGTCATAGATAAAGAAAAATTAGCTGTTTATTATCAGCAGGAAGAAATCACTGTAAGCCAGCCGGAGTATCATCTTCTTTTATTACTGATGGAAAATAAGGGGAAAACGGTTACCAGAAAGCAGCTTTTAGAGGAGATCTGGGACAGCAATGGAAATTATGTGAATGATAATACACTGACTGTTACTATGAAACGGTTACGTGAGAAACTTCATAATCCCCCATGTCTGAAAACAGTCCGCAGCTTTGGCTACCGGATGGAGGATACCATATGAACGAAAAACGAAAACAAGGATTTCTATTTTTTATTCCCATATTTATTCTTTTTCTGTGTATGACTTGTATGGCATTTTTTTGTCTGCAAACTTATCAGCAGAATACTTTCAAACACATATCTGCATTTTTCCAAACTGCTGCAGAAGCCGATCCTAAATCGGAACCGCAGCTCTTATCTGCATTAAAAGAATATCAATCTTTGTCAGAACAGAAAGTGGACAAACATAATTATCTGGAAAAATACGGGTATCATAAGGATGACTTTTGCAGAGGGCTTCCGGTCCATATCTTTGCACTCTTTTTTTCCTTATTTTTTATTTCTGCCTGCGCTTTTGCCTGGGAGATATGGAGGCTCTGCAGACAAACCCGGCGGCGGATTACTTATCTGACGGAATATCTGGAACAGGTCAATACAGGAACCGGCGGGACATTCATACAGACACAGGAAGATGATTTTTCTCATTTACAGGATGAAATATATAAAACTGTCACCATGCTTTATCAGACCAGAGAAGAAGCGATTGCTGCCAGGGAAAGATTCGCTGAAAATCTGGCAAATATCGCCCATCAGCTGAAGACACCGATCACCGCAGCATATCTTTCTCTACAGCTGATGAAAAAGGCTTCCCAAAATGAATATGCATTACAAGTAGAAAAACAATTGGAACGTCTGAACCGGCTGGAAGAATCTCTGCTGACTCTTTCTAAAATTGACGCAGGCACTCTACCCTTAAAATTCCAAAAGGTTGACATCTATACCGCATTAACTCTGGCAGCGGAAAATCTGAATGATTTACTGTCAGAGAAAAATGTTTCGGTAGTTATACCAGAGAAAGGAGGTATGGAGTTTTCCGGTGATCTGGAATGGTCAATGGAGGCACTTATCAATCTAATGAAAAATTGTATGGAGCATTCACCGTCCGGCGGACACATTTATTGTGATTACACAGAGAATCCTTTGTATGCACAAATTCTGATATGGGATGAAGGCACAGGATTTGTCCAAGGGGACATCCCCCACCTTTTTGAACGATTTTACCAAGGCAGGAACGGAACTCCCAATGGATCCGGCATCGGATTAGCCCTTGCCCGATCGATCTTCGAATTGCAAAATGGAACAGTCACTGCCCGAAACATTCCAGAGGGCGGCGCCTGCTTTGAAATAAAAATATACAGTCACTGAGATGTCACTTTACTTTGTTATACTGTATACAGGCTTAGCAGATCGGCCAGTTACAGAAAGGAGAAGGCGGCATGGAAATACTAAGGTGTGAAGGTGTCCGGAAAGTATACGGTTCTGGAAATAATCAGGTGGTGGCATTGGATCATATCGACCTGTCCATACAGAAGGGAGAATTCGTTGCCATTGTAGGTGCTTCTGGTTCAGGAAAATCTACTCTTCTACATATCCTGGGCAGTATAGATAAGCCTACAGAAGGCAAGGTTGTGATCGAAGACACAGATCTGTCAACGATGACGCCAACACAGGCAGCGATCTTCAGGCGCAGAAAGGTAGGGCTTGTTTATCAATTCTACAATCTGATCCCCACCCTTACAGTGCGAAAGAACATTCTCCTGCCTCTTATGCTGGATAAGAGAAAACCCAATGAAAAATATTTTGAGCAGATTGTCAATTCCCTGGGAATTATTGACAAGTTAGACTTTTTTCCCCATCAGCTGTCCGGAGGCCAGCAGCAGCGTACAGCCATCGCCCGGTCTCTGATTTACCGTCCGGCTCTTTTACTGGCTGATGAACCAACTGGAAATCTTGACAGGAAAAACGGGGAGGAAATTATAGATATGCTGAAATTGTCAAACCGCAGTCTGAACCAGACTATTCTTTTAATTACCCATGATGAAAAGATCGCTTTAGAAGCTGACCGCATTATAACCATAGAAGATGGAAAGATCCTCAGCGATCAGAAAGGCCGGTAAAAGATATGTGGAAAGATTATTCAATTGGATTTATCAGAAAAAACCGTGCTTCCAGCTTATCTGTGCTCGCTGCAGCTTTTATATCTGCACTGTTCTTGTCTTTGCTGTGCAGTTTATCTTACAATTTATGGAAATACGAGATTGAATCAATCACTTTAGAAGAAGGCAGCTGGCAAGGACGGATTTCCGGAACATTTAACGAAAGTATCGTATCAGCTATTCAGAATTTCGCAAATGTAAAAACTGTCCAAATTAATACAGAGCTTTCAGATGAAGAACATCTTGTGATTGATATCTGCTTTCAAAATATGCGGACGATCTATCAGGATCTGCCGCTGATAGCTGAGCATTTTGGTGTGGATGACAATTCTGTGTCTTATCACGAATTGCTTTTATCAAGATACTTGATCCATGACCCCCAGGATACAGATCCTCCTTTATTGATGGCTTTCTATCTGGCAGTGCTGCTGATCGCATCAGTGTCTTTAATTCTGATCATTCACAACTCTTTTGCAGTATCCATGAAAGCCCGTATACATCAGCTTGGCATCCTTTCCAGCATAGGAGCCACACCAGGGCAGATCCGTGCTTGTTTATTGCAGGAAGCCGCCGCTCTTTGTATCCTGCCTATATTATTGGGAACCGTTGCCGGGATCGCATTAAGTTTTGGAACTATCCGGCTTATCAATGCTCTGGCAAAGGGAATTTCCGGCAGGCACGAAGCAGTTTTTGCCTATCATCCGATACTATTTGTGATCACCATATTGTCAGCTATTTTAACGGTTTATGTTTCTGCATGGCTGCCTGCAAGAAAACTAAGTAAACTGACACCCCTCGCAGCAATCCAAAACATTGGAGAGACCCATCTAAAAAAGAGAAAAAAATCTCCCTTTCTATCCCGGATATTTGGCGTTGAAGGCGAGTTGGCCAGGGCTACAATAAAGGCGCAAAAGAAAGCCCTGCGGACTTCTACATTATCTTTGACCCTTTCTTTTCTGGGATTCACACTGATGCTATGCTTTTTTACCCTCTCTGGGATCAGCACAAACCATACCTATTTTGAACGTTATCAGAACGCATGGGATATTATGGTAACAGTGAAAGATAGGAATATAGAAAATTTTGAGAAAACAGAGGAGATCCTGCAATTAAATCATGCAGAAAGCGTTATCTATCAAAAGGCAGCAGCCCAATGTGCAGTTCCGGAAGCCAGTATCAGTGATGATCTGCATCGGTTAGGAGGTTTGGAATCGGTAGCAGGAAATGTCGCCCGTACTTCCGAAGGCGTTTATTCCGTTCAGGCTCCCATTATCATTATGGATGACAATGGATTTAAAGAATACTGTAAAAAGATAGGAATAAAGCCGGAAAAAACAGGATGTATTGTCCTGAACCGCATCTGGGACAGTATAAACAGCAATTTCAGATACAAAGAATATGTTCCATTTCTGACTGCAGAACAGAATACTATCCTTTTACAGAATGTGGAACATACGCAAAATACAGTGGAAATTCCCGTCCTTGCTTATACACAGGAACCACCTGCTTTAAGAGAAGAATATGCGAACTATACTCTGGTTCAATTCATTCCTCTTTCTACCTGGAGACAGGTTGAAAAAGTGATCGGAAATGCCGAACCAGATACTTATATTCGTATACTGGCAGAAAACAGCAGAGAACTTTCCGCACTAAACATGCTGGAAACAAAAGCTGCGGATATCATGGAAGGAAACTATACTTTTGAAATAGAAAACCGTATCCAGGAAAAAATCGACAACAATGCCATGCTGAATGGTTATAAGCTGATTGTCGGAGCCTTATGCGTTTTGCTGGCAATAATCGGCATTGCAAACATATTCTCATACACTTTAGGATTTGTTCAACAAAGGAAACGAGAATTTGCAAGGTATATGTCCATCGGCATGACACCGGAAAGCATGAAAAAAATGTTCTGTATTGAAGCCCTGGTAATTGCCGGCCGTCCGGTGTTGATCACCCTGCCCCTTACTCTGCTGTTTGTAGGATTCATGGTAACAGCAAGTTATCTGAACCCAATGGAATTTCTGAAGGCAGCTCCGATCATGCCGATTGTAATTTTCATATTGGTCATTTTCGGTTTTGTGGCATTGGCCTATTACATCGGCGGCAGAAAAATAATGAAATGCAATCTGATTGAGGCACTGCAAAGGGATCATATTTTATAAGAGAATGGTCCGGGCTGTAGTCCCGGACCATTCCTTCATAGCTAAGCACTTTAAAAGTTCTGAAAAATTGATGTCAGCGCCATCAATATAAATATAACAACAAACAAAATCTGTACAACATGTCCG
Source organism: Blautia sp. An46 (assembly GCF_002161645.1). Lineage (NCBI taxonomy): Bacteria > Bacillati > Bacillota > Clostridia > Lachnospirales > Lachnospiraceae > Blautia > Blautia sp. An46. Next base: position 15,676 of record NZ_NFIF01000035.1, read on the forward strand.
CTTCCGGCTGTTGTTTCCTCGAATTCCATGGGTCTGTCATCAAAGATACCTGGATCCTTCATCCGTTCTTTATACTGAAAATCCTCCAGATAATGCTTCCATCCGCTCCGGTCTGTATAGATGCGTACCTGATTGGAGGCAAGATACCGGTGGATCGGCTTTCGGTATCCCTGACTTGTGATCGTATTCACAACTCCGGTAACCGGATCTGTAATATCCACCTGAAGATAGTAATACCTGTGATATCTAAGAGAGTTATTTTTTCCTGACTGATAAGGAACATCCTGCCGTACCACACTCCGGATCCAGCCAAGCTGTGAAGATCCGTATGCGATAGCCTCTGCCCGCTGCCTGCGGTAAAACAATGCTTTTCGTATCATAGTAACAGCGGTATACACCGGAAGCAATCCCGCCACAAAAAACAAAAGAGCAGCTGTATGGGTACCGCCGGTCAGAAAAGAACCAATAAGTGAGGAATACCACAGGATCACAAACAAAATCAGGAATACCACATTTCCCATTTCCTCCTCTGCAGGCCGGATCTTTCTTTTCATAAATTTCTCCTTTTTCTTTAGTTTGATATTCTCTTTAATCCATTAAAATTTGTCAGTATTTAAAAGGGTATCATAAATGTCTTTAACAATATTTTCCATATCCTTCTCAGCAGTAATACTGGTTTCATGTAATATATTTGAAAAGTCTTTTTCACGCCACCATCTTCGCATTTCCTTTGCGCCAAATTCCTGACACTTAGCTCTTGTCAAATGTCGCTTAACGGTCTCCTCGAAAGGCAGATCAAAATAGTAGGCAAACACTTCTGTGCCATATACTTGAATAGCCAGTTCAAATAATGACTTATACCAATCTGCATTCATGATACCTTCCAGTATAACGATATCGCTGTGTTTACTGCCATATATCAGAAGTTCCTTCATAAGAGGCAATGCAGGTGTATTTTCTCCATCATCAACATTCAACATATTTCTTCTTATTTCGTCTTGCGAAATAAGCATGGTATTCTGTCCAAATTTACTTTGTAATTCTTTTGCGATTGTGGATTTCCCACTGCCTGAATTTCCTCTGAGTATAATTAATTTTCCCATGTTATCTCCCCTCTCAAACACAAATTAGAATTGAACAAAATCGCTGCGCGATGGCCTGCCAAGGCTGTGGCATAGCGATTTTCTGTTTTCTATAACAAAAGCAGTAGAAAGCAAGTCCTAAAAGTAGTATTGTTAAGTCACCACAAC